>CAZWJZ010000191.1:0-8796 GCA_964634665.1 uncultured bacterium
GCTAACCTAAATCATTTCAGAAGCCTGCTATGCTCAAGCTTGTGGTAGTTCTTTTAATGCTTCTAAAATTCATATTTGCATTTGCCTTTATTGCTGGTGGTGTTTTTCATTTTATTAAGCCAAAATTGTATCTAAGCATAATGCCCCCGTACCTGCCTTGGCACTTAGCTTTAGTCTATCTTAGTGGGGTTGCTGAGGTGATTTTGGGTTTACTTTTACTATTTCCTAGCACACAAGCTTTAGCAGCTTGGGGTTTAATAGCCTTATTAATAGCAGTCTTCCCTGCTAACGTTCATATGGCTTTAAATTCAACTGAGTTTACACCTTTAAAGCCTATATTTTTATGGCTACGTCTGCCTTTACAAGCTGTCCTTATAGCTATTGCCTATGGCTTTACTAAAACCTAAGCAGGTTTTCTTAAAGGTGCTTTAAGCGGCTCGAGTCCATGTGCTATGCGGGCTTTGTCACAGCGCTCATTATGAATACCGTTTTCCCACGACACAGGAAACTCTTGGCAAGTACTCGAGCGTTTTTCATAAATGGTGCAAGCTACGTTTTTGCCTATCTCTCCAGACAGTGCCACGCAGCGTGGTGGTTGTGCAAGGGTACCTTTCATGGCTCGCATGAAGGGGCTGATTTGTTGTGTTAGGTTTGTAGGCACAGTTCCGCTTGCCTCATCAATTTCAGCCCAGTAGAAGCTTGCCCTGTAATATGCACAGCAAGCTCCACAATTTATGCAGGGGTTTTCGCTCATAGACTACTAGTTAAGCACCTTTAATTTGGGTTTTAGCAAAGATGCTCAGACAAAAAGTAGACAGTTTTTTTATACAGCTTAGGGCTAGCTATTTTCAACATTATCCTATTTTTTATTTTTCAGTATTTTTTGGCTTGAGCACATAAACATCTTTTTTTATGATATTTTCAAGTTTGATCTATTTGAGGATGTTTCGTGTTACCTTGAATCTATCGTTATCGGAACACCTTGAATCTATCGTTATCGGAACACCTTGAGTTCTTGAACTAAAAGCTCTACCTAAGATTCTCAGTTTTGTCATGGAACTGCTATCTGTAATAAAGCATCAATCCGCCTTATGCATGCTGAGGCTTAGCAACTTAGCATACCTTGTAGCATTGAAGACTTACTGATATGTTTATAGGCATCTAAATGAATGAGGCTTTAATTATGAAAATTGTTGATGTAAAAACATTTGTAGTTGCCAACCCTCCACCCCATTTTGGTGGCCCTTACTTTGTCTTTCTAAAACTCATATCAGACACCGGCATTTATGGCTATGGTGAAGCCTACTGCATACCGTTCTCACATCATGTTGTCACAAACATGATTGAAGATGTCTGCGAACGCTTAGTTTTTGGACAAAGCCCCTACAAAATAGAAAGCTTATGGCGCAGAGTATACTCGAGCGCTTATACACAGCATCCTGATTTGTCGCTCATGGGTGTCTTGAGTGCCATTGAGATGGCTTGTTGGGATATTGTTGGCAAAGACTTAAACAAGCCTGTTTATGAGCTTTTAGGCGGGCAGGTGCATGAGAAACTACGTTCTTACACTTATCTTTACACTGAACCAAATGACCCTGTCGATGTCTACACCGACCCTGATTTAGGTGCTGAAAGGGCAGCAAAAGTTGCCAGTCAAGGCTTCAGCGCGGTGAAGTTTGACCCTGCTGGACCTTACACTTCGTTTGACCCAAGGCAATTGTCCTTAAAAGAACTCAACAATGCTGAAGAGTACACCAAAAAAGTGCGAGAAGCTGTGGGTCCAAATGTTGATTTACTTTTTGGAACCCACGGGCAAATGACAAGCTCGAGTGCAATTCGATTAGCTAGGCGCTTAGAGCGTTTTGACCCGTTATGGTTTGAAGAGCCTACGGGAACTGAAAATACAAAAGAGATGGCTCGCATTGCAGAGCACACCAGCATCCCTATTGCCACAGGTGAGCGACTAAGCACAAAGTATGATTTTGCTCGAGTGTTGCAAGATCAGTCTGCCAGTATTTTACAGATGAATTTGGGGCGTGTAGGTGGCATTCTTGAAGCAAAGAAAATTGCCAGTATGGCCGAAACGCATTATGCTCAAATTGCACCGCATCTTTACTGCGGCCCGATTGTAGGTGCTGCTAATATTCAGATTTCTACTTGTAGCCCTAACTTTTTGATTCTTGAGAGCATTCAAAAGTGGGATAACTTTCATGCTGATATTCTTAAAACACCCATTGAGTGGCAAGATGGTTTTGTTATTCCTCCAATTGCACCCGGACTAGGCGTAGAGCTTAATGAAGAGGTAGCACTAGCAAATCCTTATTCTGGAAATGCTATGCACTTGAACCCAAAAGAGTACCCTCTTTAGTATTTTGGTAAATAACCACGGTGGGAACTGTGAATGTAAATTGCAGGCACCACTACGGCAAATAAGCAAGCCCTTCCCATAAGCTAACCATGGAGGCCCAACTATGATTTATATTCGCGCTAGCATTCTTAGTTTAATGTTGCTCTTAACAATGAGCTTTGCTCAAAATGTTGAAAGCATAATGGTAGAAAGTGGTGGACAAAGCTACCCTGCTTACCTAGCCAGCCCAGAAGCAGAAGGTAGCTACCCAGGTATTGTTTTGCTTCACTCGTTTAGAGGTCTTCAAGATGGTTACAAAACCTTTACGCAAGAATTTGCTAACAAAGGCTATGTTGTTTTAGCCGTAGAGTGGCAAACCTTCGAGCAGCAACCTGCTGATGATATTGTAGAGCAACTCTCAAGAGACTCTATAACGGTCCTAGAAGCTCGAGCTGATGTGAATGACAAGCTTGGCTTAACTGGGTTTTGTGCCGGTGGTAGACACACCATGTTGTTCTTACCTCAAATTAAAGACTTTGATGCTGGTTTTGCATGGTACGGCTTCCCTAAAAATGGTGAACCGGCTGCTATTGATTTAGTTGCAGATTTAGATGCACCTTTGTACATAGTGCATGGTAGTGCTGACAGACCTAGCCCCATTGCAGATATTTATGAGTACGCGCAAGCGCTAGATGCAGCTGGTAAATACTATGAATTAAAAGTGTACCAAGGTGAACCCCATAGTTTTATGGTCAACGGTGCAGAAGTAAATAGAAACGACGCAGCAACAGATGCTTTTAGCGAAATGATTAGCTTTTTTGATAGGAAGTTAAAGAACTAGCTTCACTAATTATTTAAAAAGCGCTTCTACCCTCCAAAGAGTAGAAGCGCTTTACATTCACGTTTAAAACCTTAATGACAGGCAGCTTAAACCGCCATCTAGTTTTTCAAATTCGCTTGTGTCTAGCGTTATGACTTCGTACCCTGCTTTTTCTATGGCAGTTTTTGCTTTGGGTCTGCCACTTGGTAGTAAAACTTTATGGTTTACCCAAATGCAGTTGGCCGCGTAAGCTTCGTCTTCATCTATAATGATTTTATTAAAAGAAGCAAAGTCTTCTTTGCTAATCATCTCCCCCATTACAACAAGGTTGTTATTTTCTAAATAAGATACGCCTGTTTTTAAGTGCAGCATTTCGCTCATAGCTACAACTGAGCCCGTCATGCTGTGCGCTTTTAGAATCTCTATCATTTGCTTAGCGCCAGCCTCATTAGTTCTTTCTGACAAGCCAATATAAAAGTGCTTAGCAACCATCATTATGTCACCTGCCTCTATGGTGGCAGGCGCTGTTATACACTCGAGTTTGTCATAAAAGACTTCTAGGGCTTTGCTTATGCTATGCACTTCACCTTGTCTGCTCTTAGCTCCGGGGTTCGTAATAATGGCACAATTTGGCGTTAGTAAAGCTGTATCTTCAACAAAACAGGAGTCAGGATAAGCATTATCTGGCTCTAACTGTGTAAGCTCGAGTCCGCAGTTTTGTAGGGCTTCGCAGTAGGCTGCATGTTGCTCTAGTGCTCTTGCAAAGTCAGGTTTGCCTAGATTTGCGCTTGTGAGTCCTTGGGTCATTTCTGGGCAGGGTGTTTTGACGATGGCTTTTGTGAACATTTAGGGTTTCCTAATTGGAAAGTAGCGCGCCTTCCACATGTGTTCTTCAACAAAGCTTTCTATATCTTCAGGGATGCTCACTCTTGCAAAGCCTTCTGATTTAACTTGTTTGATAACTGCAACGGCAACACGCTTGCTTACTGAGCGAATGCTTTGAATAGATGGATACACTGCGCCTACTGCTAATCGTGAGCCACTAACAAATTCTGCTTGGGCAACAGCTGCAGCTGTTAGCATGGAGTCGGTTACTTTTGTGGCACCACTAAGCATGATGGCTAGGCCAACTCCTGGAAATATAAAGGCATTGTTTCCTTGACCTATGCTGTAGCGCTTATTTTCATAAGTTACATCTTTAAAGGGGCTGCCTGTTGCTACAATAGCGCGTCCTTGCGTCCAGTTAAAGACGTCTTCTGGTATGGCTTCTGAATTAGCAGTGGGGTTTGAAAGCGCAAACACAATTGGGTATGAGGTGTTAGCATCTACTGCTTTTACAAGAGCTTGATTAAAAGCGCCACGTTGCCCCGACAAGCCTAAAAGTGCTGTTACTTTGGCATTCACTACAGTATCCATAAGGCTTGGGTTGTTGCCTTCAAAGGTCCAACCTGCCACTCTGTTGGGTTCATGCGCAAACTCGAGCTTGTAGGGTTCTAGGTTTTTGCGGTCGTTGAGAATAAGGCCACGGGAGTCAATCATAAAGATGCGATCTTTGGCTTCTGCTGGGCTTAGTCCTTCTCGTGTTAGACCTTCAGCCACTTGTCTTGCAACGCCTATACCACCTGCACCTGCACCATGAATAACAAAGACTTCTTCACTTAGAGGGCGCTGTGTTTTTCTTGAGGCTGCTAAGAGGCCGGCAAGTACAACTGAGCCTGTTCCTTGAATGTCATCATTAAAAGATGGCAGTTCATCTTTGTAGGCGTCTAGTACATCAAAGGCTTTTTGTTTACTAAAGTCTTCCCATTGTAGTAGAACAGTCGGGTGATGCTTTTTTAGAGCTGTGACAAACTTAGCTATAAAGTTGTTGTAGGCATCTCCTGTTAAGCGCTCATGGCGTACACCCAAATAAAGTGGGTCATCTAGCAAATCTTGTCTGTTGGTGCCAACGTCTAGCTGTACGGGTAAAGTTAGGGCTGGGTCAACCCCTGCTGCTGATGTATAGAGTGAAAGCTTACCTATGCAAATAGCCATGCCTCCAAAGCCTTGATCACCAATACCCAAAATGCCTTCTGAGTCTGTAGCCACTATAAGTTTTACATAAGGGTAGGGCGTATTTTCTAGGATATCGTCAATGTAGTCAATATTGTCTGTACTGACCACAATGCCTCTTGAAAAGCGGTAGTTATGGCTAAATTGTTGTACGGCTTCTGCTACGGTTGGCGTGTAAATGATAGGCATCATTTCTTCTAAATGCTTGTCAAGCAACGCGTAAAACAAAACTTCATTTCTGTCTTGAAGTGCTCTTAAGAAAACATGTTTATCTAAATCTTGGCTGAAGCCTTCAAAATTGCGGTAGGCGTTATCTACTTGTTCTTCTAGACTAGCTATATGGGGTGGAACTATGCCATCAAGTCCAAACGCACGTCTTTCTTCTTTACTAAAGGCTGATCCTTTGTTCAGTAACGGCAAGCGTGTAAGCATTAAGCCGGGTAAATCAGTTTCTAAAAAGGCTTCACCTTTATCATCAAACTTGTATTCATATTGTTTCATTCATGGCTCCTAGTCAGCTGTCGGCTGTAGGAAAAGCGTATCACAGTTATTCTTTATACAAACTTTGTATTCCATGAAAACCAAAGGCTTAACTTGAGGCTCGAGTCTCAAATGCTTTTACTAAGCGATGCAAAGTATTGGTAGTAAGTCTTTATGTTCTTAACATCAGCAAATTCTTTTTCAGAATCTACATGGATTTTAGAAGCTACTATCAAGCAAAAGCGGCAAGGGGTTTTGAGCACCAGATGCTGTGTACATCCCAAAGTGAAGATGCGGGGGTGTGCCTTTAGCGTTACCTGTATCTCCAACGACACCAAGCACCATTCCTCGCGTCACTTTTTGCCCTGTAGTTATGTTCGCAAAATCATCAAGATGCGCGTAGTAATAACGGTAACCACCCGCACCGGTAACAAACACATGCTTTCCCCCCAAACCACTATCCGCCACTCGAGTAACAAATCCGTCGGTGGCTGAGAGTACTGGGGTTCCGCGCGGGGCAAAAATATCTTGACCCTGATGTGTTCTACCGCCCAAGCGTGGCGCACCCCAAGTATCTGCTATTTGGGAAACTCGAATGTCTGCAACAGGTACAAGTAAAGTGGAATCTGGTTCTTGTGCAACTAATCTTGCGTATTCAAAAGGATAGCTAAGTTGCTGCCATAGGTCAGTTGTTGCTTTAGAAATAACGGGTAAGAGGGGCTCATTTGAGCTTATACCGCCAACTGCTATGAGAATACAAAAAACAATAAGAAATCGCTTCATTCAGACTAAACAGCCTAAATCATGAGCCCACTAAACGCCTGAAAATTAAATGAACAAATCTTCACAGCAACAAATCAAGCAGCAAGCTCGAGTCTTGAAAATCATGTGCTATCGTATCTGCGCCTGATGCTTGTAATTCCTCATAGCTATAGCTACCTGTGGCAACAGCAAAGGCGTGACAGCCATTAACTTTGGCGCACTCTACATCTCTTGGTGTATCACCAATAATCATGACTTCAGCAGGATGAATTTTAATACTTTTGCTTTGCTGGTACTTGCTGATAGCTTTAGGGGGTAAGTCATTGCGGGTTTTGGCATCATCAGAAAAAGCAGTAATTTCAAAATGATGCGTCTGAAAGCCCCCTGCTTTTAACTTCAAATTAGCAGCGGTTGCGTAATTACCTGTCACTAAGCCAAGCGTTACTTTATGCCTCAGTAAAGCATTAATCAAATCATGCACACCCTTTAAAACATAATTTTCAGGAGGACGCTCGAGTTCAAGCTCGAGTTCTTTGAGGTAGCGTTCTTTGAAGGCTTGGCGTTTTTTTTCTAAGTCTAGGTATGGGTTTATGGCTTTGAGTTCTTCAAATATTTGGGGGTCTATTTTTCCGGCAGTGTTTAGGTTTTTGGTTATAAATTCAGTGCCGAAAAGGCTTTCTCCTGCTCTTTGCAGGAGTCTTATACCCATGCCGCTACCTTTTACCATGGTGCCATCTATATCAAATAAGAGTAGTTTCATTTGGCATTATGGTATCAGGCTTTTTTACTTAGCTGATGCAGTGTAGCTTGCTTAGCGGGTTTCGGTGACAAGTAGGGTGACTAAACCTCGTGCGAAGGTCATGAGTTCTCGACCTGCTGCCTGATTTTCTTGTGATTCCATGGCTTTTTTAAAGCTTTGCTTGTCAGTAAAGTGAAGCTCGTGTATGAGATAGTAGGCAGTGTCTTTACCAAAACTATCGCCTTTGACAACATTGGTTATAGAGTTTGTTACACCCGGTACTTTTTGAGCTAAAGGAAGATAGCCTTCTTGAAACTGATTCATGAAGTAAATGGGGTCTTCGGGTTGTTTAAAGCAAGCCATTACTTTAATCATTGGGTGTCCTTTTAAGGCGCGGTGAATAGTGCAGTAAGTGCTTATGCAACGCTTTCCTCTGTTTTAGCCTGTTTGTATTTTTCAATCTTAATAACGCTTGATTCATATTGCTTTATTTACTCTACTCTTTGCAGAGCTAATCTTGAAGCTATATGCTTCACATATGCTTAAACTCGAGCTCTCTTGATAGCAATTGTTGAAGCTTTTTTGCTTGAGGATTTATGAATTTTTGCGCATTGTTGCAGCTGTAAGAACTTTGTAATGAAAGCTGTGCTTTAGTTTAGCTATGAATATATTTGAGGTTGTAAATAACGACAGTGCACCGGCTATGCAAAGCTATGAAGACTTACCTAAGATTGCTTCAGAAATCTGGACTAGAGATGCTGAGGATATTGATTTGTGGCATGGTCCGCATGGCGTCATTATTAATACTGCTGCGCTTCATGCACGCAAGTTTTACTATGATTTGATTCTGAAAGAAGACTAAGTTTTTAAACCCTTTTTGTACCGCGTAGGCTGGGCGAGCTTGCGCGGTTTTTTATTTTAGATTTTATAGCGTTTCCATGACTTGTTGCAGCACCACTAGTCGTGCGACCAGCGAATTAGAAGATATCAGAATCCTTAGGGAGGCTAAATAAATATGATGAGTCAACGCTGAAGGTTTCGTGGAAATGGTATTGCCTAAAACCTTCGCTGTAGTTAACCCCATACTTTTGCCTGATGCTGTTGTTACAAAATACGATAGAATAGCTTTGGGAGGTGCTTATGGCACAAATTAGTGAGATGATTCAACAAAGTCGCGATATCATTACCAAACCCAGTGTAGCTAATTTCGAGAAATACGAAACCTCTGGCACACTACAAGATGCATTAATTTATGTAGCAATCGCTGCTGCTATTTCAGGTGTTCTTGGTTTAGGTGGTGGCATTGGTGGTCTTGTTTCAGGTGTAGTTACCACTTTACTTGGCTTCTTTATTTTTACCTATTTGGTTTTTTGGATAGGTAAGCAACAAGGTGGCACTGGCAGTGTAGATGAAGTCGCTTATACGTTTGCCTTGTTCTGGGTGCCTATCTCGATAGTAGGTGGCTTAGCTACCCTTCTTCTATTTATCACGGTTATTGGCATTATACTTATTCCTTTAGTTGCTATCGCTTTGTTAGTTGTTAATGTCTACTTTGCCTATACCGCTGTGCAGTCAAGTATGAATTTGCCCGCTGGT
>CAZWJZ010000191.1:8806-9090 GCA_964634665.1 uncultured bacterium
ATGGGTCTATCCGTACTCGCTCCGCTCGGGTGAATTTGCTTATAGGCAAATTCACCCTGGAGATTCTTAATACTAAACTGCTTTAATCGTGTCATAAGACTGAGCGAGTCTGAGCTTACTCCCCAAACCTGTCTCGACTACGCCGGCAAGCTCAGAATTATAAAGTCTTACGACATTTATAATTCAGCTTAGTATAAAATGAAGAAGTCTTTAGCTAAAACGCTGCTTAAGTGTAACTACCGCCCCCCTAGGAAAAAAGGTTAAAGTGTGCAGCACAGATGAGC
>CAZWJZ010000192.1:0-9052 GCA_964634665.1 uncultured bacterium
CCGTTATTAAATCAAGATGTTCAGGTAGGTCTAAATTTCTTGCATCCGCCTTTATAAAGTGAATATTAGTTAGCCCCAAACGCTCAGTATCTGCCTTGCCTCTCATTATGCTGCCACCATCTATCTCTAAAGCACTAAGTTGCTCAAAGTTACTAGCAAGATGCATGGCAATAAGCCCACTACCCGCATAAAGATCAAGCGCTTGTTTACCCTTAGGGGCTAAATCACGAAGTCTTTCATAAAGCTTAGTAGCTGCACTTGGGTTAGGCTGCGCAAAGCTTGAGGCACTAACCGTTATGTCAAACTCACCATAGGCCTGAAGAATGGTTTTATCACCCGTAAGTTTTTCGCTACCTTGCCGAAAACGCCCTCTTGCATCAAACTGCGCATAATTCACACCCTTAATACCGTCAGCCACAAGCTTATGAGCAAAATCAAGATAGTTACGTGCAGATGCTGAGGCAATAAGTGAAATAAGGACTTCGCCAGCATCATTACCTCGAAAAACAACTTCCCTTAAGCCTTTAGGTGTTGTTTGTACCAAGAAGCTCTGCCAAGCTTGCTTAATAGCGTCATTTGCAACAGGGTCACTCTCTAAAGTAACCACCTCATGGCTTTCAGGCAAACGATACCCTAAACCCTGCCGTGTCACGACAGGCTGAACACTACTACGGTAATCCCACAGTTGCGGCGCAGCATGCAGCTTTGGCACAAGAATCTCTTGCTTTAAACTACGCGACAAAGCATCTTTAATGACTTCAGCTTTAAGCTCGAGCTGGTAGTCGTAATTGATATGACTGTAGTTTAGTCCGGGGTGAAGCTGGGGTTTTTGGCGGTACTGAGAGGCTTCTAAGACTTTAGTTACTTGCCCTTGTAGCACGCCTTTTGTCTCTATGAGTTGCGCTAAAACGAGTTCTTCGGGTAGACCTCCATTTAATAGGGCAATGCGCCCGTCTGGCAATCTTGCGATGCTTTTTGCATTGTGAATCATACGTTCTACACGAAGTTCAACTAACCTTGTTTGTGCCACAAGCTAGTTTACCTAATGCTTGTTTTTTTTCATGTCAAGGCAATGCTATTCATAATTTAATTTCTATTTTTGGGGCTTTAGGGTACCCGTGTGGCATCTACTCACGCCTCTTTGCCTTAGAGCTTGTTATAATGCGTTTATGAAGCGCTCTTTACAAGAAATTGTCGAACTCGTTATATTTGCCCTTATCGCTCTGGTTGTAGGCACAGGCCTTTTATGGGTCTTTGGTTGGTTACTCGGCCTTGTGGGCATTATCTTTAAGTTTATTGCTGGCCTGATTTGGATTGTTCTGCGTTACATTTTGCCGGTTGCGATTGTGGCAGCGGTGATTTTCTTTCTTATTAGATTCGTTACAAACCGTAGCAAAAAACCAGCTGAAGCTGCTAAAGCCGCTGCCGTTACTATAGACGCTGAAAGCTCAGATGCTGCTGAAAAAGTAGAAGAGGTAGCTGAAACGGTTGTCGAAAAAGCTGAAAACGCCACAGAAGCCGTCGCAGAAACAGCAGAAGAGGTAAAAGATGCTACGGTTGAAAAAGTTGAAGAACTAAAAGAAGCTGTAGTAGAAACAACCGATGATGTCAAAGAAGCTGCAGCAGAAAAAGTAGAAGAACTAAAAGACAGCATTAACGCAAATGAAAGCGAAAGTGACGATACGAAAAAAGAATAAGCCGTACACTACGGTCATGAACCGTACTACTTTCAAACTAGGATGCCTCTACACAGGTATTCTAGTTTTTTTTGTCAGCCTAGCCACCGCCTCAGCACCTCCAAGAGACATAAGGACACACTCGAGTGTCTTAGTAAACACCACGAATGAGCAGGTTTTAGCTGGTGCTGATCTTTACTATGAGAATTGTGCTGTTTGCCATGGAGATAAAGCAATGGGTTTAGCAGAAGCAAGGTTAGTCTTTCCTGAAGATCATCAGTACTGTGAGCGTTGCCATAAAAAGAATAACCCGTCTACTATGCCGCTTGAATTTATGAATCACCGTAACGCCTTTAATATAGCTAATGCCCCTGCACTGAATGACCATGAATCCTTAAAAAATGGGGGTCTGCCTTTGGTTTATATGTTTATATATCAGCAACTATGCCAAGACCTTTCCCTAGTAGCTTAGAAGAAGATGAGTATTTAGCCATAACCAGTTTTTTGCTTTCTGCTAATGGCTGGTCACTCAATTAAGAAAGGCTGAGTTTAGACTCAGCCTCGCAATTTTCACTTCAGTAAGGTTTATTGTGAACGCACATCTGATGCATCACGGTAAGCATCACCCAGTAAGTTCCAAGCTAAGCCAAACAAAATGAGCGCTAAGCCGGGCCAAAAAGACACATACCAATAAGCAAAGCGATTTTCAGCGTTACCTTGCACATATCCCCTCGCAAAGTTAATCATTTGCCCCCAGTCAGCGTAGCTTATTTCTGCACCTAAACCTAAAAAGGCAAGACCCGCAACGGTAAGTACAACTGCGCCAATATCAAGGCTAGCAATTATGATCAGTGAAGCAATACTGTTGGGTAAAACATGCTTAAAAAATACGCGTCTGTCAGGCGCACCCAAAGCCCTTGCGCTGTCTACATAGTCAAGCTGTCGTACTCTTAAAATGTCACCCCGTAAGATGCGGGCATAACCTACCCAACCAACAATTGCCAAGGCAATCATAACGTTTGTTAAACCCTTACCTAAAATCGTTACAAAGCCCATAGCCCCCATAAAATATAACAAGCAGCCAGATGGCAAGTACAAAGGTAGGAAGTGACCAACCAACAATCGAGGCAACCCGAATAATCTGATCCCAAATACCGTCCTTATTAAGTTCCGCTCGAGTCCCCATCCATATTCCAAATAACAATGATGGGGAAAACAGAATAAAAGGCAAGCTCTGCACTTACGGGCAGGCGTTCTTGTATGGTTTGGAGAACAGGGCGGCTTGAGGTTCTAGAGAAGCCAAGGTTGCCACTTAAGGCTTCTTTTAGCCAGATCCCGTATTGAATATGGAAAGGTTGGTCAAGGCCATAGGCAGCAATGATTCGGTCTAGATTTTGGAGCTGTTGTTCACTGCGAATAAAAGATACCGCGCGTTGTTCTGGAGATAAAAATTGTAGCAACCCAACAATAATGACAGATACCGCAAATAAAACGAACGGTAGGGTAATAAGTCGTCTTACAATAAATGAAAACATTAAATAGGAGTAACCTTTGTTAAAAACTAAGGGGAGCAATTTGCTCCCCTTAATACATAACAAAAAGGTTTACTTAGAAATATCTTTCCAAAGGAAAGCGTGGCTAAGCATTGGGTTGTTATAAACACCTTGCAGATTATCAGCAACAACCATATAAGGTGTTGATTGAGGTAGCAAAATGAAAGGTGCTAACTCATAAGCACGGTTTGCAACTTCACTATAAGCAACTTCACGAATAGTTCCATCTAGTTCGGTACGTGCTAAATCTACAGCAGCGTCAATTGTAGCGTCACTGAAACCGTACTGTCCACCATAGTAACCATCGGTATGGTAGAAGGTGTGAATGTAGTTATCAGGGTCAGCATAGTCAGGAATCCAACCAATAAGGCTTACAGGTAGCTTACCAGCTTGGCGATCAGCTAAAAAGTCTGGCCACTGAATATCGCGAATGTTAACCTTGAAGTTAGGGTTAATATCTTCAATGTTAGCTGCTAAGATTTCTGCAATAGCTTGACGTGTTGTGTTACCAGTATTGTAAGAAATAGTTAATTCAAAACCTACATCACAAAGTGTACCGTCGAAAGCAGCACAGAAAAACTCTTCAGCTTTTTCTGGGTCATAAGTATAGGTTGGTACACTAGCATCGTAACCAAGGTATGAAGGTGGCAAGGCCATAGAAATGGTGTTACCAAAGCCTAAGAAAACTTGATCAATAAACTCTTGTGAATCAAAGCTGTAACTAAACGCCTTACGAACGTTAATGTCACTAAAGAAGTCAGCAGGAATACCGTTACCATCAAGTTGACCTGAACCCACATTAATATCATTATCTTCAACGACAAGGGCTTGGTTCAAGTGAGCAGCACTTACGGAAACACTTGACCAGTTAGGGTCTTCTAAAACGCTAACGCCAGCCATACCACGTACTTGCGCTTCTAGCGGTGCACGAGCAACAGTAATACGATCAGCATCGCCATTTGCAAGGGCTAAGATACGTGAATCTTCTTCGTCAACACCTTGAAAAAGAACGGTTTTAATTGCTGGTGCTTCACCCCAGTAACCGTCAAAACGTTCTGCAACAATGCCGGTAGCACCGTCCCACTGAACAAGCGAGTAAGCGCCTGTACCACTCATATTAGTGTGCAAGTAACCTTCGCGAGGGTCAACGCCAACCCAGTCGCGCCAAGTTGCTTCTGTACCATCCCACTCGCCACCAGCAATAGCAAATTGGCTATCAATAACACTTGCATTTGCAGCAATTAACTTACCAAAAAATGCTGGGTCAATGCCGGCTGTGGTGTACTGAACTGTGTAGTCATCTAAACACTCAACAGAACCGTCAATAAGTTCCCAAGTGATTGACTCATCATCATTTGCATTTGAGCCTGTGCCTAAAAGGGCTTCAGCTAAAAACCAAATACCTGATGAAGGGTCGTTCATGACTAGATTACGTTCCATGCTGTATTCAACATCAGCACAGGTAAAAGCATTACCACTATGGAAGCTAACACCTTCACGCAATGTGTAAGTGTACACGCGGCCATCATCAGAGACTTCATAAGAGGTAGCTAGCGTTGGTTCGTAATCGTTAATAGAGTCGCCAGCATAGCTGTAAAGCGTTTCGTAAACATTTTCGATAACTGACCAAGAAGAGGTATCGTAGGAACCCTCCGGGTCAAGCGTGTCAATAGCAGCAAAAGTGACAAAGACGTAGGTATCAGCTGGCGTTTCTGCTAAGGCAATGGTACCTAAAAGCAATAAGGCTATAAGGGATGAAAAAATCTTCTTTAAATTCGAACCCAATTTGTACTCCCTAATTACGTTTTTTAAGGAATACTGAGCGTGTAGGTACACTCTTTAGGTTTAAGGCATTTTACCAGACCCTATATAAAAGTAAACCTCCACGCTAACGCAATAGGTTCCCAATTAAAGAATTAACAGCTCATAAAGGCAAAAACAACCTCACTGTGAGTCTATTCACTCTCAATATGCAGCTAAGAAGCTCGAGTTTTGCTTTAGCCCTTTGCATCTTGGTAACTGGTTTCTGGCGTTAAGACTGAGGTAAAGTTATGGTATGCGTTATTTACGTCTTATTTATTTTGTTCTTTGCTGTTTACTGTTAACGAGTTGTTTGGCTCGTCGTGATGCTTTGGCGCCTGTCATTACTATTTATGATCCGCCTAGTGGGGCAACACAGGGTTTAGAGCAACCTATTGTGAGTGGTTATGCTCTTGATGATAATGGTATTTTGTCTGTAAAAGTCAATAATACTGATTTGCTTGAAACAACTGTCTTTCAAAATCAAAAGGGTAAGAAGCTTGTGCAATTCTTCTTTCAAATTCAGCGTCAAAGTGGTGAATTTGTAGCAACCATAACCGCTGAAGATACCAATGGGAATATAACGACGTTGCCTTACACACTTAAAATTGACACTGAGAACCCTACAGTTGAGCTAACTGCGGAGCGTTTGAGTGATAGCCGTTTGCGTATTTCGGGTGTTGCTAGAGATAATGATGTCGTGAATGTCATTAAGGTTGAAGGTAATCCGGTACCTTTTTTAGCTTCGCCTGAGCAAACCTTTAATGTTGATGTTACAGCCTCAACTACGGTTACAGTTGTTGTTGAGGATCGCGCGGGTAACAGTATTAGTCAGTCAATTAGCCCCTAAGATTGACTTGCTGTTGTTATACTTAAAACTATGAGTGAAGTTATTCAAATTGATATTCAAGAAGCAAAAAAACGTATTGAAGCAGGCGCTATGCTCGTTGATGTCCGCGAGGCAAATGAGTACGAAGAGAGTCATATTCCTGGTAGTCATTTTGTTGCCTTATCTGAGTTTGCAGATAACTATGCGTCTTTACCTAAAGATAAACCCTTGATTATGCAATGCCGTAGTGGCGCTCGGAGTAACCGCGCTGCTGAATTTTTGTTAGCAAATGGCTATGAAGATGTTGTAAACATGGCAGGTGGCATACTTGCTTGGGTTGAGGCTGGGTTAGATACAAAGCGAGTGCTTAATTCGGGTAGATTTGCTCTAATATGCAACTCTAAAAAAGCATTTACAATGTTAGGGTCGAATTGTTTTCCTGCTTGTCTTTTTATTTCGGCAACAGCTTGTTCTTGGCTCATAGCTTTACGGTGTATTCTGTCATGCGTCATAGCGTCATAGGCATCTGCCACCGCTAAAATACGACCCTCAATAGGAATCTCTTCGCCTTTTAGACCCTGCGGGTAGCCTGTACCATTCCAGTGTTCATGGTGACTCAAGGCTATAACTTCTGCCATTTGAATGAGTGGGGATTCGCTGCCTGACAGCAACGTCGCTCCAAAGCTCGTGTGTTCCTTAATAACTTCATATTCAGCTGGACTAAGCCTACCTGATTTAAGTAAAATGCCATCTGGTGTCGCAATTTTACCTACATCATGTAATCTGGCGGCCCTGAGCATTAGTTTAGATTGTGCTTTGCTAAGACCAATGGCTTCAGCAATCAAAGATGCTGTCTGAGCAACACGCCAGACATGCTCACCGGTATCATCATCTCTATGTTCAGCTGCTTTTGCTAAACGCACAAGCATTTCAATTTGAGAACTCTCAAACTGACGGGTTTTGGTTTCAAGTTGATAGTTTAAAGAAGCTTTGGCTGCTTCAAGCTCACGATGCATCTCACGAGTTTCAAGTAAATTTCTGACCCGTAGTAACACTTCTACTGAATCAAATGGCTTAGCAAGAAAATCTTTTGCACCCATAGTTAGGGCACGTCTTTTTACATCAGCACGATTATCTGCCGTAAGAATAAGCACCGGTAAATAGGTTTTAGGCTCGAGCTGGTCATTTATCCAGTCGAGTAGTTCTAAACCATTGATGTCTGGCATGTGTAAATCTAGAAGTACAATATCTGGCTCTAAGACTTTGAAGTGCTTCATGACTTCTTTGCCATCGTGGTAAGTATAAACTCGTTTGTAGCCTGCTTTGGAGAGTACGTTGCGTAAGATGGTGGTGTTGGCTGGTTTGTCATCGACAACGAGAATCGTTCTGAGTTGCAGGTTCATGCTTTTATTTAAGCATGCTAGCCTTATTAAAGTAGTGATGTTTTTGGCAGCTTATTTGGCGCAGTCGTCAGTGATTACTGCGCAGCCATTTAACAAATATCGGAACCTAGTCCGAGCAGAGCATCAGAATTAATCAGAATAAGGCTTATACTAAGCTGAATTATAACTATCGTAAGACTTGATAACTTCGACCTTGGGGACTAAGCGCTCACTTCCCTCAGTCTTATGACACGATTAAATCAGTTTAGTATTATATTTAATGAGCTTACGCTTGCTTGTGCAGGGCAGTTAAACAATTAACTTAAATATCATAGTTTTTGTTGAAGCTCCAGTTAAGCTAATTCATCGTATATCTACAGGATGCTTAGTGGGTTCATCTGTACTCGCATCCGCTCGAGTTGATTTGCAGAATGGAAATGAAACCTAGAGATACTTAGGAGGCTTTAGCTAAGTCAAAGTCAGGAATAGCTGAACTAGGAAACTGCTTTTTGAGTTCTTGCAAAAAAATACGAATCGCAGGTACTTTAAGCATGCTGGGTAACACAGCTAAGGCAATAATACGCTCGAGTGGTTCGTTCATGTCTAGTATTTTGGTGTTGGGTGGCAATTCATCTATAGCTAATTCAGGTAATACACTCATGCCTAGATTTTGTGAAATCATTCTTAAAATAGTGGAGTCTTCTTTAACATAATAATTTGCTTTACTTATAAAATCTCCGTCAGGGATTTTTTGCCGAATGATTTCATGACAAAAAATACAAGAAGGCACAATAAAGCTTTCTTGCTTTATATCTTGCCAATTTACAATTGTGCGAGGGTCATCGGCTGGCACAATCGCCTTATAGCTATCTCGAATAACTTCAAAGGACATAAGATCAGCAGGGGATTCTTTGTTACTTGGCGGGTTTTCAATAAAGGCAAGATCAGCCATTCGGTCTCTTAAAATTTGCTCTTTACTACGGTTCTGACTATCAAAATCTTCAACTTCAAGCAGTTGAATTTGAAGATGAGGATAGTTTTTTTGCACGCTCGCCATAACAGGTGGCAGCAATTTGCCTGCTGCACTTCTAAAGGTAGCAACTTTCAAAATACCAGCAAGCATGCCCTTAGCAGCCGTGGCTTGTTGCTTTATGGCATTACGGTGCTGCAAAATAGCTCGAGCTTGAATCGCTACCTGCTTACCAAACTCAGTACTTCTTGCCCCAAAACGTCCTCGTTCTAATAGCCTAGACTCGAGTTCTTTTTCTAGTTCTGCTATGGCGTAGCTTATGGCTGCTTGGGAGAGGTTGAGTTGTAAGGCGGCTTCTGAGAAGCTTTGTTTTTCAGCTACGGCTAAAAAAGCCTCAAGTTGGGATAGTTTCATAGCTTACCTAGCCTTAGTGGTTTGCCTTTGTGCCTTTGTGCCTTTGTGCTCTTAGCTGCTTTCTTATGCCTTAGAGCCCTAGTTATAGCTTAAGTGTATCGTTAGCCCTGCAAGCTTTCTATAAGTATACCTTATCGATTAGCTATTTTTGCCTTGAAATTCTTATATGAAAGACGTTTAAGCGCTTTACTATAAGTAAATTTAATATAAAAGCCTAGAACTATCCATAAGTATTTTTGATTCTTCTTAAATGCCAGCCTAAGCTGGTTTTAACGCGACTACATATAAGGAGACGCAAAATGCTAAAAACCCTAAACTCCCCTCTAGTTCCTGCACCAAGAACGCCAAGCGCGCTCCCATTAATTATTGGACTTATTGGAATGCTTCTTGCGCTACTGGCATTCACCCAAACCCCAGCTACTAAACAA
>CAZWJZ010000193.1:0-9036 GCA_964634665.1 uncultured bacterium
AGATTACATGAATTTAGATGAAGCTTTGCTGGTCGCTGAGCAAGCTGCCGTTGAATTAGCAAAAGAGCAAGCCAAAAACTCAGGGTCTAAAGAAGTAGAGGTCAAACTCGAGCGTGTTGAGAAGCGCCCTATTATTGAGGGTGAAGAGTTATTTTTAGAGTCTCTTATTACTGCAACTGCCTTTGGTAGGCCAAGTTTTTAAGATCTAAACTCTTGCTCCTTCCAGTGATTCTCTTATCAACCTTTTAAATCTCTGAAAGCAGGGTTCTGTTACTTCCTGATGGCTTTTCGGGTATCTTTTGCCAAACTGCTTTAATCGTGTCATAAGACTGAGCGGGGTTTGAGCATACTCCCGTAGGTCAGACTTACAAAGGTGTAAACCATTTAGAAGTCAGCTTGGTATTAATATACTATGTACTTTATTTCACGATTATTTATGCTTGCCATCTTTTTATTGCTTGGCCCTAATTCATTATTAGCAGCCGTTAGCTGAACTCCCTATAGAACACCACTTCCTAGGTAGTATAAAGCTATGGCAAAAAAGTTTGCACATCTTCACCAGCATACCGCTTACAGCCTTCTTGACGGGGCAGCACGCATTAAAGACCTCATGGCATGGGTTAAAGAAGTCACGCCAGATAAACCAACTTTAGCCATGACTGATCATGGCAATATGCATGGAGCGGTTGAGTTCTACAAGGCCGCTGAAGCGCAAGGCGTAAAGCCCATTATTGGCTTTGAGGCTTATGTTGCATCTGGTTCAAGATTTGAAAAGAAACGCAGTAACAACAAATTAGATGGTGGCTACTTTCACCTTACACTTTTAGCGCAAAACTTTGAAGGCTACAAAAACCTGTGCAAACTAAACTCAAGGGGTTGGCTAGAAGGCTATTACAGTAAACCTCGTGTTGACCATGAGCTCTTAAAAGAACACTCTGAAGGAGTTATTGCCATGTCAGGTTGCCTTGGGGCTCAAATTCCCCGGTCGCTGCTAGATTTAGGTGAAGACGCTGGCGAAGAAATGCTCAAAAAATATCTTGATATCTATAAGGATAAGTTCTTTATAGAGTTACAAAACCATATTCCTGCCGACACTAGCAATATGGATAGCAAACTTCGTGATTTGGTTGAGCAGCAATCCGCCTTAAACCCTATGCTTAAACGCCTTGCAGATAAATACGGGCTAGGCTTGGTTGCCACTAATGACGGGCATTATGTAAAAAAAGAAGATGCTAAAGCACACGAAGCATTGTTAGCCATTCAAACTAAAACCACGCTAGCAGACCCGAACCGCTTCAAATTTCCTTGTGATGAGTTCTATGTTAAAACACCTGATGAAATGGCCAAAGCCATTCCTGATAAAGACTTTCCTAATGCTTTAGAAAACAGCATGCTGGTTGCAGATATGTGTGACCTCACGCTACCCATAGGTTCAAAACGCGTTTACCAAATGCCCGAATTGCCCATACCCAAAGGAAGAACGCTTGCTGAGCAACTAAGAATACAAAGCTACGAGGGGCTTATACCTCGCTATGAAGAAATAGATGAAGCCTTTTTCAGAGCTTACTTAAAAGAAGCTACAGGTGAAGCACCCGAAAGCCTAGATGCTGTATTACTCGCCATTGCTAAAGAAGCCGAAAAAAGACGTACCCCAAAAACAGAAGAACAAAACTTTGACACTTACAGCTACCCCCATTTAGAACGCTTTCAAGAAAAATGGGAGGTTGAAAAGGCCCTAACTATACTCGCTCGAGCTGAATTTGAGCTAGGTGTCATTATTGCCATGGGCTTTCCTGATTACTTCTTGATTGTAGCTGACTTTATCAACTGGGCAAAAGATAACAACATTGCCGTTGGACCGGGTCGGGGTTCTGGTGCTGGTTCTATTGTTGCTTACGCCATTAGAGTAACTAACATTGACCCACTCGAGTATGACCTTTTATTTGAGCGCTTTTTAAATCCTGATCGTGTCAGCATGCCTGATTTTGATATTGATTTTTCAGATGTTCGTCGTGGTGAAGTGATTGATTATGTCCGTGAAAAATATGGAGATGACAAAGTTGCCCACATAGCGACCTTTGGAACCATGGCATCTAAAGCCGCCATTAAGGATGCCGCTCGAGTGCTGGAGGCACCTTACGCGGATGCTGACGCCATCTCAAAGCTAATTCCTGTGGTCTTTGGGCGCTCTACGCCTATTGCTAAAGCAATGGAGGAAGTTCCTGAGATAAAACAAGCTTATGATAATGGTGCGCACGAATTTGTGGATGTAGCCATGGCTTTAGAGGGTCTGACAAGACACGCTTCTGTTCACGCTGCTGGTGTGATTATTTCGAGGCAACCTGTTCAGGAATTAGCTCCGGTATTTCGCAGTGGTGATGGTCCTATTGTTTGCCAATATGACATGGGTTCAATTGAAGATCTTGGCTTTATCAAAATGGATTTTCTTGGCTTAAGAACCTTGTCATTTATTGAGGCTGCGGTTCGCATTGTTAAAGAAACCAGAAATATTGACCTTGTTCCTGATGATTTCCCAATTAATGATTTAGCCACCATGGAGTTGTTAAGTCGAGGGCAAGCTGCAGGTGTTTTTCAGTTTGAAAGCCCAGGCATGGTTGATACCTTAAAGAAATTAAAGCCACGGCGTATTCAAGACCTTATTGCGGTTTCAGCGCTTTATAGACCTGGTCCTATGGAGAACATCCCAACCTATATTAGAAGACACCATGGTTTAGAAGAAGTTACTTACCCCGAGTTTCCAAAAGCTGAGCAGCATCTTACTAGCATCCTTGAAGAAACCTATGGCATTCCTGTTTATCAGGAGCAAATTATGCAAATTGCACAAGCTGTGGCTGGCTATAGTCTTGGTGAAGCCGATCTTTTGCGTAGAGCAATGGGTAAGAAAAAAGTTTCTGAAATGGAAAAGCAGCGCAAAATCTTTGAAGAAGGCGCTGCACAAAACAATATTCCTGCTAAAGAAGCCAACGGTATTTTTGACTTGCTTGAGAAGTTTGCCAACTACGGCTTTAACAAAAGTCACAGTGCAGCCTATGGCGCTATTTCATATCAAACTGCCTATATCAAAACACACTTCCCCGTAGAATTTGCTGCGGCTCTACTAACCGTTGAAAGAGGCAATTCAGATAAAGTTGCGCAATATGCATCTGACGCAAAACAGCTTGGGATAGATGTATTACCCCCTGATATAAATGAATCACGGAGTGACTTTACCCCTGTTGCGAGTGTTGTCCGCTTTGGTCTCTACGGCATAAAAAACGTAGGGGACGCTGCGGTTGAGCACATCTTGATTGAACGAGACAAAGAAGGTCTCTTTAAAGACTTATGGGATTTTTGCAAACGCATTGATAGTTCACTCGTAAACAAACGCGCCTTAGAGCACCTCATAAAAGCAGGTGCCTTTGATGCCCTTGGTGAGCGCCACATTATGCTAGCCAACCTAGAAGCAGCCACCAAATGGGGTACGGCTCAAAGATCACAAGCAGCCATGGGTCAATTTAGCCTTTTTGCTGCAGAAGAAGTCAAACCACCCTCACTCGACAATGCGCCAAAACTATCTGACCTAGAAATACTAAGATTCGAAAAAGAAGCCTTAGGTCTTTATATAAGCTCACACCCTATGCATACCTATCCTGGACTAACGGCAGCTGCTAGCTGCACCATAGAAAAACTCGAGCCTTGGTTTAAAGAGCAACTTGTTAGTCAGCGTGATGGTGGCCCATTCTCAGGAAGAATAAAAATAGCTCTGGCAGGTATATTGCAAAACGTGGTTAAGAAACCTACCAAAAAAGGCACCATGATGGCCCGATTTGATGTTGCTGACGAAACAGGCAGCCGTGAAGTTGTAGTGTTTAGCCGCACCTACGAGCAAATAGTTGACTTGCTTGAAAATGACGCTCCTGTGGTACTCATAGCCGAACTCTCAGAGGATGACGAATCTGTAAGAATTGTAACTGATAGGCTCATAAGGTGGGATAAAAAAGAAAACCTACCCGAAATTGCCATTTTCGAATTTGAACTAAATGACTTAAGTAATGCTCACTTGGTCGAATTTCGCTCACTCCTAGATGAGCACTCAGGCATAACCCCCGTCAGGCTAAAGTTCAAAAGTTCAAAAGGACTTGTCACCTACGAAACCGAAGGCATAAGAGTAAACAAAGACGAACTCGAGTCTTTTAAAGATAGTTGCCCTTGGATTACGGCTAGCTTGTCTTTAGATACAAAGAAGCTACTTAAGCCAAGCGCAAATGACAAGCCTTACTACCGTCAATCTGCAACACAGACTGACCCTGCGCGTGATGTGCCTTTTTAAATTTATTACGTGACCTCATAGCTCGGTCTAGCTAGTAAGGAAGTATACTTAGTCATGAACATTCTTTTTCAAGGTGATTCCATTACTGACGCGTCTAGAAATCGTGATATTGCGCTAGCTAATCAACCAGCAGCGCTTGGTTCTGGCTACCCTAATCTCATTGCTGCAAACTTATTAAGGAACAACCCTGCTGCAAACTTATCTTTTCTAAATCGTGGGATTAGTGGCAACCGTATTGTTGACTTATATGCACGCTGGAAAAGTGACGCTTTAAACTTAAATCCTGATCTGATTAGTATTTTGATTGGTGTGAATGATCTTTGGCATGAATCTAAACACCAAAATGGTGTTGATTTAAAGCGCTTTGAAACCATGTACAGATTGCTTTTGGAGTTCACCCGTGAGCAGTTAGCAAGCACTAAGCTCGTCATTTGTGAGCCTTTTTTATTGCCTTGTGGTGTAGCCGATGAAAGCTGGTTTGAGGACATGGTAGAACGTCGTGCGATTGTCAAAAAGCTTGCACATGAGTTCTCAGCCAGTTTTGTTCCGTTTCACACTAAGTTTGATGCAGCACTCGAGCTTGCGCCTGCTGCATTTTGGGCTGAGGATGGGGTTCACCCTAGTCCTGCTGGGCATCAACTAATGGCAGATGCTTGGCTTGAGGTAGCTGCGCATCTTGTTCAACAGTGATGAACTTCGTTAATGATTTTGCTTCATTTTGAGATTAGGCTGCTTAGGGCAAATACAACAAATTGGCTTATGAAATAATCCTCTTTTATCCGATTCTGCTAGCACTCCGCTGGCATTTTAATACTCTATTAAAGTAGGGTATTAAAGTGGAATTGCTATCAGAATAGTGCCTAACTCACAATAGAACATACTGATGTTGCTTTTTGCTACACAGTGCTCATTCAACAACTTGATGTTGACGTATGGCAGTACATCATTAACTTAATAAATTACTTGGTAAGCACGAGGTTAGTAACTTATTAGAATACTTATATAACTTATTTTGCTACCAAAGTCGTCCAGACGACCCTTTTGGTTTTTTGTAATTGCTACACTTCGCATTGGAGATTTCGATCTCCATCTCCTCTCTGACGGCCCTAGCTTTCCCCCGAGCTAGGGCACAACTTTTTAACAGCTATTTTTAAAAAACAAGCTCGAGTACTAAAGCTCAGTTGTCGTGTTTTGAAACCTTGCAAGCAACCGCCTATTTTTTAACGAAACCCAAATTTCAGAGTATCATGGCATTGAACTAATCTAAGCTTAGTTTTATAGGTATAGCAGTTTTCAGGTTAAACACAGCATCTACTTAGCCGATCCGTTTTTACTCGCCTAGTTCGGCATTTCAAACACTGCAAACGTTTTAAATGCAAAAGGCTATATATTCAGCCTTCTTTCAACCACTTAATTGCCTCTTCTTTTGTCGTGAACATGTTTGCTTTATAGCCTGCATTTAAGATAACTGTCATCAGAAAACCGTAGCTTTTATCTTGAGCTGTGATTAAGAGTGCAATACGCCAATCTAGCAAATGTTTCAATACGCGCATTTTTCTATACGCAATAATGTAGTTTTCAAAAGGGTTGGCTTTATTAGTAGATTGCGTAACATCTACCAAAATCGAATAGACGCCTGCATTTTCACTAAACTTTGCAAGCTCTTCAAGAATAACTTGCGCCCGTTTGTAACTTAAGTCTCCAATTAGGTAACAACAAATGTGCGAACCATCCTCTGAAAGATAAAGACTATGACCACTCGAGTCCATCGACCAACCTCCACAAGATGTGCGTTACGGTTTAGTAAATTGCTAATAACAGCAAATAACTAAAGCTTTTCGGCATCGTTTTTGAATCTATGTGGCTTTGTCAATAGTGTAGATTTGACCATTTTACATATTCAAACCAAAAAAAACCTTTTAACTAAATGACAACAAGGCAAAAACTAAGCTTTACAAAAAACCGTTTAAAGCAGCTTAATAAGCATTTTTAAACAGAAAATCATGCTCGAATTTTGTAGCGCACAGAAACAAGTTAGTAACTTAATGAGTTACAGTATAACCTTATTGAGTCAAGGTTAAAACGTATTACTTTATACATATTATTGTGTACTTTTCTAAGAAGTAAAATGCCGAGGTATTAAGAACGGTCTTTCACGTTACTGTGATTAATTGTAATTGAGGTGCCTAGTCTATACGCTTTGAGGTAGGTTACCGCGAAAGGAAGCAAAATATGTCAAACTATAGACACATGAATAAGCAAGTCAGACAAGCAGCTAAAGTCGAGATGACCAGAAAAAAACTTACTCAGTCTCAGCTAGCTGAATTACTGGAGATAAGCCGGGGGCATTTAAATCGTATGTTAAGTGATAATCACAGTGGTCCGGGGCAAGCAAAAACACCTGACTCGTGGTCTTCTCTACTTGACGCCTTAGGGTTAAAACTTGTTGCTGTTCCTAAAGATTTTCCTGTGCCTGAAGAACTTGACTTTGACGATGACACGCAGTTAGAACAAATTAACAATTCAGGTGTATTTGAGGTTAAACGCATCGAAGCAAAAAAGGACTAGTCTATAGCCTATTTGAGCCTGAGCTATTGCTTTTATCGACTGTGCGGTTCGCCTTTCATTACCCATAGTTTGGCGCAATTGACAATAAAACCATCAAACTGAAAAAGTTTGCATGCTTAGCTCAAAATCATGGCTCAGATAAGCAAGCTAATAATTCCCCAAAAACTATAGTAAAGCTGCTTTAGCAAGCAAATCCGAAAAGGCCTCAAATGCAGCGTTAACTCGCTCAATATCATTTGTAATTAAACGGTCAAGTAACAACCCTGAAAATGTGGTCACGATAAGGTTTGCCGTTCCTTCATTGCAATCTGGAAAACGGCTTTCTATAAAGCTGACCCAGCCTGCCAGAATTTCAGTAGCAAAAACCCTATAGTGTGTATTGCCGTTCATGGCTTGCGCTTCAATCTCAAACAAAAGTTTGCCAAAGGGTAAAAACTCATCAGATGAAAACCATTGCCACAAGAAATTCAGCTCAGCTTTACTGTTAGATTGAGGCATGGGGCTACTCGTAAGTGACGCAATTTGATGCTTTTGAGCAAGCTCGAGTGCTTCAATAATCAGTTGCTCTTTTGAACCAAAGTGATAGATGAGCATTCTAGCGTTGCTTCCTACAGCTTTTGCTAATGGGCGCAGGCTGAGGTCTTGAATACCGTTTAGCAAGAGGTACTCGAGTATCTTTTGGGTTAGTGCTTCTTTTATGCTTGGGTCTGGCTCTCTTCCCATGCCTTGAATCTTATCAGGGTAGCGGTGCTTAAGCTTGTCTTGAGAAACTCAGTTTTTAGGTTTTTAACTTTCACTAAGATGTTTGGTAGCTCACCTTAAGCACTTTTAGCTTGTTTTGCGCCTAACAGTAAAGCTTTTAAATCGCCTTTTGTCTGAATACTTACAATCATTAAATAGGGTGCGAAAAAGAGTATGCCGAGTACCGAAGCAAGGGCTGCCCTAATGATTGCAGAAAGGGAGCTCTGGTGTCGCCAAGCAATACATAAAGCTGAGAGCCCCAAGTAGCTTAGAAAGTCAAAATTAAATTGTTCTGACCAGTTCATGACGATAATATTCTCAAGAAAAGGCTTGCCTAAGTTCCATCCGTGCTTACTATGGTGATTATTATGATTTCGATGAAGCAGGCTAGCAGAAGATTTCTGAAGGCAATCATACGTTTTGTTTCTTTGCAGGAAGCCACATGGGGCCAACGACGAACAGCAGCACTGTGACATTAAAGAAGGCGTTTGAGGCTGTTCCAGAGGCTATTGAGCCTGCACTATCTAAAAAGAACCACGCTAGTGCAGAAATAAGCAGCGATTTGCGTACACCTTCGGGCGCAAGGTCATAAACCCATTGCCTTAAACACCAAACCATTACACCCCAGCCAAAGAGAAAACCTCCTGTCAATGCAGATAAAAACCGAGTACTGGGGTCTGCATAGGTTTGTAAACTGTCAACTGGCCAACTCAAAAGGTCTAGGGTCTAGCGGGTCGGTTCAGATGTGGCTAGCATTGTTCCCAAAAAGAAGATGGGGCCAAAACTTCCTATAACAAGTGCGCTAATAAGTAGCCATGCTTTATGACTACTTTGTGACATGAAAGGTCTCCTTTGGGTTACGTAGAAGCTCGAGTGTCAAACCATCATTTAAATGTAACACTCGTTACATGGGAAATTGTCACCTGTCAATAGTTATTCAATAGCTCAATAAATCTAGAATCGTAAGGGCCTTACCTTTAGCTAGTAAATCACCTTTAGCCCCTAAGGTGAAACTTTTCCTCTTTTGAGCTGCCAGCCTTACTTAAGTTTAAAAAATAAAAAAACGCTATAAACAGCCAATAAACTATGAACAAAAGTACAACTTGTTTTAATGCGATTGACAAACGATAAGGACTTGGGTATTATTCCTATCGCTTCATTGAGCTTGTCTCAAGAAAAGCACGGCTCGGTAGTGTAGCGGTTAGCATATCTGCCTGTCACGCAGAAGGTCGCGAGTTCAAATCTCGTCCGAGTCGCCAACAAACATTTGTACACTAGGGTACTGTGAAAAATGGTACCCTGTACAAATAAAGAATTAGCAACCGCGTAGTTCTTAAGGCCGGGTAGCTCAGTTGGTAGAGCATACGACTGAAAATCGTAGTGTCGGCGGTTCAATC
>CAZWJZ010000194.1:0-9014 GCA_964634665.1 uncultured bacterium
GGAACAACGGTAACTACCCAAGCGACAAACAACCCGAAACAGGTTTAGGTTTAGCTCGAGCTGTTGCCATGCTAAGCTACCGCAGTTTTGACTCACTTGAAGCTAAATTTGGCCGTCAACGCGCCAACAAAACCAAAGACCTACTAGGCGTAAGTTTTGAAATAGAAAGATACCTAGAGTACCAAGGAGTCAAGCTGGTACAACGCTTCGACGCGAACACCTACATTTATATAACCAAAGCCATGGATGACCATGACATAACTGAAGGACGCGGCAAGCTTTCAAAAGTCCTCAAGCAAATCACACAACCCACCCTAGTTATGGGCATAAGTAGCGACGTGCTCTACCCAGAAACCGAACAAAAACGACTCATGGAATACCTGCCAAACGCCAGCTACGCACGCATAAATTCACCGCATGGTCATGACGCCTTCCTAATTGAATTTCCACAAATAGCCGTAAGACTAAGACGCTTCTTAGAAAACCTATAAAATGCCAAAAACCATCCCAATCTACAGCGAAAACGCAACCTACCAACAAATCGAAACCCTCAAACACAACCGCAACAAACGCCTCAAACAACAAGCCTTCCTGATAGAAGGCGTACGCCACATCAATCAAGCCATAAGCTACAACTGGACTATAAAAAGCTACCTTTACAGCAAAGATAAAGCACAATCAAGCTGGGCGCAAGACATCCTAAACTCGAGTACCGCAGAAACCCACTACCAACTCCCCTTGGGTTTACTCGAAAAACTAAGTAACAAAAATGAAACGCCAGAACTCATCGCCATGGTTGAAATGCCCAGCAATGATATAAGCCGTATAAAGCTTTCAGCCATACCCCTCATAGTCATTGTTGACCGCTCTTCAAGACCCGGTAATCTCGGCACCATCATCCGCTCCTGCGACGCGCTTGCTGCTGACGGCCTAATCATGACAGGGCACGCAGTAGACTTATACAGCCCCGAAACCATAGCAGCAACCACAGGCTCGCTCTTCTCACTACCCACCCTAAGACTCGAGTCCCACAAACAAGTTCAAAACATACTCGAATCTATACGCTCCGACTATGGTGACTTGCAGATAGTTGCCACCAGTGCGCAAGCAAAAGAGCACATTCAAAGTTGCAACTTCTGGCGACCAACAGCCCTGCTTATAGGCAATGAAACAGACGGACTAAGCAAAGCTTATGAAGAAATGGCAGATACCTTAGTAGGCATACCTATGCAAGGCTCTGCAAGTTCACTCAACGTAGCTTGCGCCACTTCAATATTGCTTTATGAAGTGGGTCGGCAACGCAACCCTGTTTAATAGTATGTAGACAAATCAAGCAAAGTAGGTGCAGTTCCAATATTTATGGCAGCAAATCTTTATGAATTCTTTTCTACTCCTCCAAGTCGCACATAGGGTTTAATGATGTAAGCATTTGTGGAAAAGCAATAGGATTTAGATTTTGCTAGGCAGTAACAGACTCGGCAACTCGAGCATATCAGTAAAAACAGTAACAGAATTAAGAGAAGGGCTTAAAGCATTGTGCGGGTCATAAAGAAAGGCCTTCATACCTGCGCGTTTAGCAGCTTCTATACCCACAAGGCTATCTTCGACAACAGCACAATGCTCAGGTAAAACATTCATTTTATTGGCTGCATGAAGAAATAAATCAGGTTTTGGCTTCCAAGAATTAATTTGATAAGCACTAAAGAGCTTGTCGCCAAAGTAATCTGTTAGCGCAGCACAGTCTAGAGCGTGCTTAATTTTGTGCAGTGGCCCACTTGAAGCAACACATTTGGCTAGAGGTATTGCCTCTAAAGCTTCACGCATGTTTGCTACAGGCTCGAGTTTTAAATCAAAATATTCTGCTACTAATTCACGATATGCTGGTACAAAGCTGCTACTAAATGAGATTTGATGCTCCTCAGATAGTGTTTTAAGGATCGTGTCAAGCTTCCAGCCGCGATACTTATGCATAAGTGAATTAGCATCTTCTTTAATGCCTAGCCACGCCAGCATTTTTTCTAAAGCCAAGTTGCAAAGGTATTCACTATCAACCAGAGTGCCATCACAATCAAAGATAACGCATTGAAGATTCATGCTAGTTTAACCAAGTTTGACTATGCCGCCTCGTTCAGTTTTGACCCTGACATGAGCAAGCCAATCTTCTCAGCAGTAGCCTCTTCTTGACTAAGTTCACCCATAATTTGACCCTCAAAAAGAACCAGAATGCGGTCACTCAGGCTCATAACTTCGTTTAGATCAGCAGAAACCAAAAGAACCGCTAAACCCATATCTCGGGCCTTAACAATTTGTTTATGAATAAACTCAATCGCGCCAATATCCACACCCCTTGTAGGTTGCGCCGCTATAAGCACATCAGGATGACGCTCTAACTCTCTGGCAACAATGAGTTTTTGGGCATTACCACCTGAGTAGCTGCCACCAAGTACGGTGGGGGAGTTGGGTCGTACATCGTAGCCTTTTATGAGTTCTTTAGCGTGTTGCGCTATTTTTTGTTCATTTAAGAAGCCTAAGCTGTTCACAAAGGGTGCTTTGTGGTAATCACCAAGTATGGAGTTCATGGTGCTTGGAAAGGTTTCAACCATGCCGCGTTCGTAGCGATCTTCGGGTATGTGGCTTAGGCCTTCTTCACGACGTGTTCTGGCAGATTCTTTAGTTACATCTCGGCCTTCAAGAAAAATGGTGCCGCCATCTGCTTTTCGTAGTCCTGCGATGCATTCTACAAGTTCGGTTTGACCGTTGCCCTCAATGCCTGCTATGCCAACAATTTCGCCAGCTCGCACCTCAAAACTTACATGATTCACGACAGGTTTTTGTTTTAAGTGGTGGTTTACCACAAGGTCATCAATTTTTATTTGCACGCCTTTAGGGTGGGCAGGTTCTTTATCTACCCGCAATATGACTTCTCGCCCTACCATCATGTTAGCAAGTTGGATTTGGTTGGTTTCTGCCTGCTCAACCATGCCTATCATTTGACCATCTCGCATGACGCTCATACGGTCGCAGATTTCCATGACTTCATCTAGTTTATGACTTATGAATACAACAGCGTTGCCTGCTTCAGCAAAGTCTCTAATAAATTTAAATAGACCTTTGGTTTCTTGGGGTGTGAGTACCGCGGTGGGTTCATCCATAATGAGTATTTTTGCGCCACGATAAAGGGTTTTTAAGATTTCTACTTGCTGTTGTAAGCCAACGGGTAGGTCTTCTATTTTTGTGTCAGGGTCAATATCAAAACCAAATTGCTTTATAAGTTCTGCGGTTTTTGATTTGGCTAGTTTATAGTTGAGTGAAAGCCCTTGGGTGGGTTCTGAGCCAAGGACCATATTTTCAGTAACGCTTAAAGGTTCTACCAGCATGAAGTGCTGATGGACCATGCCTATACCCAGCGCAATGGCGTCTTTAGGTGATTTAAATCTGACGGTTTCTCCATCAACAATGATTTCACCTTCATCTTGGCTTTGTAAGCCGTATAAGATTTTCATTAGGGTACTTTTACCGGCACCATTTTCACCTATAAGTGCGTGTACTTCACCCCAATTTAATTCAAAGTTTACCTTGTCATTTGCTAATACAAGCGGGAAACGCTTGGTTATGTTTTGCATGTCAACTGCTTTGGCCATGGCTTTAGTATACTGTTTTAAAAGATTTTGGTGGTCTTGCTTTTGCAGCTTAATAGTTTAGAGGTGCGGCTTTTGGGCAATGAGCTGTGCCATTAGTAATGAAGCTTTTAAGCTTGTATTTCAAAGATTCAGGAATCTTGATTTCGTATGATGCTGATTAAAGTAATCCATGATGAATTTGCACTTTGACCTATGCTTTTTTTAGGTATTCGTGCTGCTCAGGCTAATTTGCTTATAAGCATTTTGACCATGAGATAATCAGCTGACATGCTTTTTGCCTTTAGCTTTGCTACTATGGTGTGCTTATGGTGTCACTAGGGAACATGAAACGTACAGAAGGCGCAGTCATTCGAGAAGTTGTTGAAGGTTCAGCAGCTTTCTTAGCGGGTGTTCAAGAGGGCTGGCATTTAGATAATGTCAATGGCGTGAGCATTCCTGATATCTTAGCCTACCGTCGAGAACTCGAAAAAGGCGACGTTGTTGTAACGGTCATTAACCCTGAAAATCAAGAAAAACTAAGCTTTGATGTCTCTTGGGAAGACCCCGGTTTAGAGTTTGAAGAAGTCATTTTTGATGGTATTAAGCTCTGCGCTAACAAATGCGAATTTTGCTATGTACATCAAATGCCTAAAGGTTTTCGGAAAAGTCTTTACATTATGGATGATGACTTTCGAACCAGTTTCTTATATGGCTCATTTGTCACCCTAACCAATCTAACCGAAGCTGACATAGAGCGCATCCTAAATGAGCATCTAAGCCCTATGTATGTAAGTGTACACACCATGAATCAAGATTTACGCCATGACATGATGAAATGGTGGCGACTCAAAGTCAAAGATCAAAAAGCAACCCAAATTCGTGACATGCTAACAAGACTCGAGCCTATTGACTTATACACCCAAATGGTTTTGTTACCAGGTCGTAATGATGGTGAGTATCTTGATGAAACCCTTGAAGCGCTGGCTGCCTACCCAAATGTTGTTGCAGTGGCTGCCGTACCTGTTGGCCTTACGGAGCATAGGGTGAATCTACCTGACTTGGCACCTTATACGCTTGAGCAGGCGAAAGATGTGATTAATCGTGTGCATGCTTTTCAAGAGAAAATGCTTGATGAGCGGGGTACGCGTTTTGTGTTTTTAAGTGATGAGTTTTATATATGCGCAGGTCAGCCCATTCCTGATGATGAATACTACGAAGGCTACCAAATGCTTGAGAATGGTGTGGGTATGGTGCGTGACTTCTTATCCAGCGGCCTGCCGCGTTTACCCAAACGTTTAGATAAAGCGAAGAAAGTCATTTTAGGTACAGGTAAGTTATTTGCGCCTGTATTAGAAGAAGCTATACAGCCTTTAAGGCAAATTGAAAATCTTGAGTTAGAAGTTCGAGTTATTAAGAATCGAACGTTTGGTGAAGTAACCACTGTTACAGGGCTTTTAGCAGGTCGTGATTTTATGACTCAAATAGAGCCTGCTGAAGCAGATGTTCTACTCGTATCACCTAATGTACTTAAGTTTGGTACGGAAATGCTACTGGATGAACGCACGCTAGACGACTTAAGAACGCACTTAAAGATGGATGTTGAAGTGGGTGGCACAAACTTATTTGAACTCGCGCAAACCATTATTTCAGGTTTAAGTAGCAAGCACCTACCCCAATTTGGCTACTCAACTCACGCAGTTAAAGAAGGTTCGAGTTAGACGTCAAGAAGCTGCTCATAAATTTGGTATAAACTTAGCTCATGAGATTTCTTAGGTCTTTTTTGTTATGTATGGTTTGCTTTTTTGGTTTTGCTTTTTCGCAAAACAATCAGATCCCTACCCCTTTAGCGCAAAGTACCGTGCAAACTACAGATTCTTGGTTTGGCTTAACAACGGGCTTTATTAATACAAGTTACCCGTTTGGACTAGCTTTGCATTTTGGTGTTGTGAATCAGACTGGTCCTGACATTCGTATTAGTGGTAGTTTTCAAGTGCGCAATGGAGGTACCTCTTTAGGGGTGGGTGCAGACGTGCTGACACCTTTTGCTGAAGTTCTACCCTTAAAGGTTTATGGTGGTGGGGGAGCCCTCATAATGTTTGAAGAAGGCAGCTTTTTGCTAGATGGACACGGTTTATTTGGCTTTGAATACAGCTTTAGTGAGTATGACTTAGAAGAAATAGGCTTATTTCTGGAACTGCGTTTAGGTGCAGCCTTAGCAGTTGGGGGAAGCATTCCACAACCAAGTGTTCCTTCAGCCGGCGTTGTTCTAGGGATTAATATTTACTTTTGATGTTAAGAATTATAACTATCCTAATGATATTTAATAGTATTGTTTTTTCCCAAACTGTCATGGTAGAAGCAGGACTAGCCTACTCAGAGTTACTACAAGAGAGAAACTCGAGTCAGCAGTTTGAACCCTATGCTAAATTTGCTGCTACGATTACCCTCCCTGTAGCCGAAGGTCTAAGTATTTACCTAAACCCCTACTGGCAAAGAGCCTTTGCAGCAGACCTAGGATTATGGATTGACTTTCCGGGCAGAATACAAGACTTAGAAGGACTCAATAGTTTTGTGGCAGTTGGGCTTAGTTACCTACCGCTATTAAACACTCGAGTTCTTGGTGATACTTCTGTTTCTAGCTATGAGTCAGCGTTTGGCTTTGCTTTGGTTGCGGGTGTGAGTATTGATTTGAATGATGATTTAGCTGCTACCCTTAGGTACACGCATCATCCTATTATTCTTCCGAGTTTTAGTCAGGCGTTTGATATTTCTTTGGGATTGAGATACCAATTTGGCGCAGATTAAGGCTGGCTTTAGTTAGCCATGTGATTTGTAAGCAAAGAAAGACATCTTTTAGAGTGATTAATCTCTACAGATGTCCTACTGGTTTTTTAACCACGCTAGTTTTAAACGAACAACGATCTTACCCAAGGTAAAAATGAAACAGCTAAAAGTAGACCTACATTCAAAATCATGTGGGCAAGTACCAAATTAAACCCACTATTAGTGCGGCGGTACAATTCTGTTGAGACAAGAGCTAATGCCAACAATAAAATCAGAGGTTGGGCAAAGACTAGTCCAAAAAGTGCTGCCGCTATAAAAAGAGGTAAAGGGTGTGAGTAGCGTTTTTCTAGTACAGGTAAAGCAAAAGCATTGAAGAAAAGTTGACTAAATGGAATCAAAACAGCTGCCGCTAACAATAAGGGGGTTATGCGACGGAAGTTAAGGTAAAACCCAGAGAACCAACCTGTATCTGGCATGTAGTTCAAATAAGCTATCGTAGCTGCTAAGAAAGCAAGACCCACAATGACACCCGTTAAGGTTGAGCTAGTAGAACCCATGAGATTCTCAAAAATATCCCAACCATTTTTTTGGACCCGCCAAACACTCATGCCAGTCACCATGAGAGAAAAAACAATAACAAAAATGCTGCGCACTTCTGCATTTTGAAGGGGCGTAATGACAGCTAAATAATTACTGTAGCGCAATAAGCTAAAGGCCAAGGCACAAAGCATAGCTACCGCGATAGATAAGAACAATGTGCTGTAAACATCACCAAGTTCCCAAAGTTCAGGATACTCGATGGCTTCTAAACCCTCACGAGCCTGAATCTGGCTTTCGCCCCACAAGTGAATACCTATGGTTAAGATTAGCAGTATCGCCCAAGGTATGACGCCAATAAGTAAATCAAGAACAGAAATACCACGACGTAAAGCGTCTCTAAAAGCTAAATTACCTGCTTCTGTATTTCCTTGACCATAATAAGTCATAGCTAAAGAAAGTAAATCTTGGCTTTGTCTTTGCCCATCACGTGAGTCACGTTGATTAATGGCAGCTTCAAAACTGGTTGAAGCGTCAGTAAGGCGACTCTGCGCCCAGTAGGTTTTTGCTAATAAGGAAAGCAATTCAGGATTTCTAGTATCAGAGCTTAATGCTTGATAACTCTCAATTTCACGTTGAACCTCAGCTAGATTACCTAAGCGAAAAAGAAGATTTGTTTTAGCAAGTAAAAAGTCAGCATTTAAACTACTTAACTCTACCGCTCTTTGGTAATAAACCAAGGCAGAATCAAAGTCACCTTGGGCTTCTTTTAAACTACCTTGTAAGAAATTAAGTTGCGCTTCTTGTTGCTGATTAGGGCTTGCCACAAGTTGGCTAGATGCCCGGCCTAATGCGCCTTCAGCCTCACTGAAACGATCACTTCTGAGCATAATATCAGCAAGCAATAGACTCACTTCAGGATTACTGATTTGTGATTGTAACTGGCGCAAACCTGTTTCAGCAGGACCTAAGCGACCTAAAGAAAGATTAACTCGAGCGAGTGCTAAGGTGGCGCTTGTTAATTGGGGGTTGATTTCTAGAGCTGTTAGGCAGCTTTGTTGCGCGGTGAGGTAATCTCCTGCAGCTTCAAAACGAAGACACTGCTGGTAGTAACTGTCAGCGCTTTGCTGCGCGAAGCTTAGACTGTTAAAGCTTAATAAAAAGCAAAGACTTAACCAAGTTAGAGGAGTAAATTTAAGCATTAAGCTCCTTTGTGCATAGCGAGTGAATAACATAGCGTACCATGATACTCATAATGGCTTAAAGTAAAGGTTTTTTCAGCAGATTCTTCACTTAATTTAGACTATTGAGGCGTGACAGCATTGGAGTCTTTGCTTAAAATTTGAGTTTTGCTCTGATGCACACAAGGGCTTTTGTTTTAAAACGCTAAAGCCCCTTTTTAGCTCTGATTATGCTTAGCCTTGCGTCTGTGACAAGTGAGAGCAAGAGGCAGATTTTTGTTGCTAGCATAACGCTATGCGAGTTACTGATAACGATCGTGCGAAGCACATTGAGATGCTGTTAAATGCTTTTTGTAAAGAACAAAAAATAGAAATGTTTAGTTCAGATGGGCGTCGCAAGTCAGACCTCATTGCCTTTACGCTCTACGGTGACAGGCAAGCCATCTTGAAAATGCCCCTTAAGCTTGCGGAGTTGCTTAAGGCTGAAGATATAGAGATTTTACAAAGCGGTCGTCGGGGTATTGATTATGTGCTTGTTTTTGTTGTAACTGAAAAATTACGCTTACAAGTTCAAGAGAAAAAAGAACGCAGAGCCAAAATTATTTATCGTCGTGAGCGTCGTGCAGACCTAAAACACGAACCCATTCATGACCGTAACGGAAATATTATGCCTGAAAACGTTGACGTAACTATGGGTGTTTCGCTGTAAATTAAGCTGCTCCATAGAAGGTTTACAAAATGCAAATTCACCTTGGAGATAGGTAAATCAACACAATAAAATAAGGCTCGAGTGAAAAGCTCGAGCCTTATTTTTATACCAATTTGCTTGAATAATGGCATAGTATCAATCTGTTGGAGGGTACGCTCTCACGAGCGGATTTAAGTCACTATT
>CAZWJZ010000195.1:0-9001 GCA_964634665.1 uncultured bacterium
TATGCGAAATTCATTATCAATAGCTGCAATCTCTCTTTTAATGTCTTCGTCAGCTGCCATTGCGTCAAGGTCATTGCTGAGTGCATCTTGACGTAAATCATGTGCCAGTTTTTCTAAGAGTTGCAGTTTATCTGCGTAGCTTAGTCGCGAGATTTGTTTTTCAAGCTCGAGTAAGACTTGTGTCATGGTTTCATTATAGACATTTATTTTGCTTTTGCTAGCTCGATAGCTTGAGTTGTTTTTTTGCTGTGTTTATTTTTCTTTACTTTTCTGTATGGTCGTCTCTCTCATTGTTTTCGTGTAAACTTAAGTCAAATGATTGAACTGAGTACAAAATTATGACTAAGTCTGTTGTGTTGGTTGATGGTGTCCGTACGCCGTTTATGCGTTCGGGTACTGAGTTTGTTGATTTGATTAGTTATGACTTAGCGCGTGAGGTGTTGAAAGGCATTTTGTTGCGTAACGGTCTTAGCGGTAATCATGTTGATGCGGTTGTTATGGGCGCGGTTGTGCCTAATACCTCTACACCTAATGTTGCTCGTGATGGTGCTTTGGCTGCGGGTATTCCTAATAGCGTACCTGCGCATACGGTTTCTATGGCGTGCATTAGTAGTAATAAGGCAATTGCTGAGGGTGTGAACTCGATTTTGTTGGGTCATGCGGACATAGTGCTTGCAGGTGGCGTTGAGGTGTTGAGTGACGTGCCTGTGGGGTTTCGTAAAGAAGTTCGTAAGAAATTCTTTGAGTCACGTAAATATAAGAGCCCGTTAGAGTTTCGTAAGTTTTTGCAAGGGGTTAAGCTGAGTGATTTGTTGCCTGTTGCGCCTGCCATTGCTGAGTTTACGACTGAGGAGGTTATGGGTGAGAGTGCTGATAAGCTTGCTGCTGCGTTTGGGGTAACACGCGCTTCGCAAGATGCGTTTGCGTTGCGTAGTCATTTGAATGCGGCTGAGGCGACTGCTGCGGGTAAGCTTGATAGTCAGATTATGCCAACAGCGGTGCCGCCTAAGTTTAAGGCGTTAACTGCTGATAATACCTTTCGGGCGGATTCTTCGCTTGAGGCGTTGGCTAAGTTGAAGCCGGTGTTTGTAAAGCCATTTGGTACGGTTACTGCGGGTAATTCGAGTCCTTTAACGGATGGTGCTGCGGTGTCTTTGCTTATGTCTGAAGAGAAGGCGAGTGAAATGGGGTTTGCAGCTAAGGCGTTTTTGCGTGATTATGTGTTTGTGGCGCAAGATCCGAAGGATGAGCTTTTGTTAGGACCTGCTTATGCTACGCCAATGTTGTTGGAGCGTAATGGCCTTAAGTTTGAAGATATTGATGTGATTGAGATTCATGAGGCGTTTGCAGGTCAGGTTTTGGCTGTGTTGGCTGCACTCGAGTCTGACTTGTTTGCTAAGACTAAGTTGGGTTTGTCTAAGGCTTATGCGAGTGTTGATATGGCTAAGATTAATACCTGGGGTGGGTCTTTATCGTTGGGGCATCCGTTTGCTGCGACGGGTTCAAGGCTTGTGAATCAGGCTGCAGCGCGTCTTAAAGATGAGAATGGCAAGTTTGCGCTTGTGACGGCTTGCGCTGCGGGTGGTTTGGGTCATGCCATGTTGATTGAGAGGGCTTAAAGTATGTCTAGCTTTTTTGATTTACAAGTTAAGGATGGCGTTCTTGTTGTTGGCCTGAATATGCCTGAGAGTAACGTGAATGTTCTTAAACAAGCGGTGTTTACTGAGTTTACGAGTGTTTTAGACAAACTTGAGAATGATGCTGAGCTTAAAGCAGCTGTTCTCATTAGTCGCAAACAAGATAGTTTTGTTGTTGGGGCAGATATTAATGAATTTGCTGAGTTTGAGTCTGTTGAGCAGGTAACAACGCTTATTCATGAAGGTCATGCTTTGTTTGATCGTTTGGAGAAGCTAAAGAAGCCTGTCGTTGCTGCGATTCATGGTGCTTGTGTGGGGGGTGGCTTAGAGCTTGTTATGGCTTGTCATTATCGTTTGGCAAGTGAACATAAGCGCACGGTCTTTGCTCTGCCTGAAGTGAATTTGGGTCTTTTGCCGGGTCTTGGGGGTACGCAACGTTTACCGCGTTTGGTGGGTCTTCAAAAGGGTTTAGAGCTTATTTTGGCAGGTAAAAATGTTTATGCAAAACCTGCTTACAAAATGGGTATTGTTGATGCGCTGATTCATGCGCAGGGTCTTGAGGATGCTGCAATTCGGGCAGCTTTGGGTCTTGTTAGTGGCACGCTGAAGCGTCGTGTACGCAAAGTAAAAGCGCAAGATCGTTTACTTGAAGCTACACCTTTGAATCGTATTATTTACGCTAAAGCTGCTGAGAGTGTTGAGGCACGTACACGTGGTAATTATCCTGCTCCTACTAAAATTATTCATGCCATTCGAACAGGTTTAGAGAAGGGTTTGAAGGCTGGCTTTAAAGCTGAAGCGCAAGGTTTTGCTGAGCTGGTTTTTACACCTGAATCAAAAGCTTTACGGCATCTGTTTTTTGCTAAAGGTGCCAGTGAAAAAAACTCTCTAAAAGATAAAGCTAAAGCAGTGTCAAGCATAGGCATATTAGGTGCTGGGCTTATGGGTAGCGGCATAGCGCAAGTAAGTGCCCAAAATGGTTTTGATGTTTTACTTAAAGACATGAAGCTCGAGTTTGCCGCTAAGGGTAAGGGTGCTATTTATAAAGATGTCTCTAAGCGGGTGCGTAAAGGCATGACGGCGTTTGAGCGTGATGTTATTTTAGAGCGTGTCACGCCTACTGAGTCTTATGATTTGTTTCCTAGTGCTGGCATTAGCATTGAGGCGGTTTTAGAGACACTTGAAGTGAAGCAAGCTGTTTTAAAGGATGTTGAAGAGGCGACTTCTCGTTGGCATGTTTTTGCGAGTAATACGTCTAGCATTCCGATTCATAAAATTGCTGAGACTGCAAAACGACCAACTGCGGTTTTGGGTATGCATTACTTCTCCCCTGTTCCTAAAATGCCTCTTCTTGAAATTATTAAGACGGATAAAACAGCGGATTGGGCGCTTGCTACTGCTATTGATGTGGGTCTTAAGCAAAAGAAAACCATTATTGTCGTTGGTGATAAGCCTGGTTTTTATGCAAATCGTATTTTGGCACCTTATATGAATGAAGCGCTTTTGCTTTTAAAAGAGGGTGCGGATATTAAGGCACTTGATAATGCCATGCGTGATTTTGGTTTTCCGGTTGGGCCTTTAAAGCTTATTGATGAGGTTGGTATTGATGTAGGTTCGCATGTGACAGGGGTTATGGAGCCGTTATTTGCTGAACGTGATATTGAGCTTGTGAACTTAGATATTCAAGATGAGTCTTTAAAAGGTCGCAAGTCAGGTAAGGGCTTTTACCTTTACGAGAAAGGTAAATCTAAAGAAGTTAATAAGGGTATGTATAAGTATTTTGGTGGTGAGGAGCGTAAAACAATTGCTGCCAAAGAAATACAAGAACGCTTGTTCTTAGCCATGCTTAACGAAGCTGTTTTTACCTTACAAGAGAGTGTTATTGAAAGCCCTAAAGATGGTGATGTGGGCGCTGTGTTTGGCATTGGCTTTCCACCTTTTTTAGGTGGCCCGTTCTTTTATATGGATGAGCAGGGTGCTGAGAGTATCTTGGCGCGCCTTAGAGCTTTAGAAGAGAAGCATGGTTCACGCTTCAAACCTGCTGATTTGCTGGTTGAAAAAGCTGAGCAAACTTCTAAATTTTATAGTTAATTCATTCTCAAACAACTTTAAAGACGGATGCTTACGACTAGCATCCGTCTTTTTCTACTTAGTAGCCTTTGCGTTACAATGCGCTATGGATACCGAAACATTCAGAACAACCGTTTTAGCAAAAGACTCATCAAATGCGCTTCAAGCTCTCTGGCATGACGCCCAAAATAACTGGGACGCAGCACACGACGCCCTGCAAAATGACTCGAGCTTAGAGGGAAACTGGGTTCATGCTTATTTGCACCGTAAAGAAGGTGATGAGCCTAATGCACGCTACTGGTACAGGCTGGCACAAAAACCCTTTCCAAATACAAGCTTAGCTGAAGAGTGGACTGAAATAACTCGAGCTTTGTTAAACAGCTAGTCTCAGTGAATCACAGAAACAAAGCTAGAGGGGCGAAACGACAGCAATGATAGAAGAACAAAGCGGATAACGACGTTCAATAGCATGACGTAAGACTGACTATTAACCTTCTTCCAGCTCTACCCAGCGTCCTTCAGTGTCACTTTTTAGTGCTGCTTCTATAACTTTTTGTACCTTTGCGCCATCTTCAAAGTCTGGTTTGCAGTTTCGGTCTTCAACTATGTCGCTTATGAAAGCTCGAGCCATAGTGTCTTGGGTTCTGAAGACATCTTTATAGCTATTGTGTACCGTGTCTTGTCTTATTCCATTCCAAATGTGATCCGGAATAACTAGGGGTTTTGTTGCCCCGTCTCCAGCTTGTGCGCCTGAGACTTGTTGGGTTTTATCCCAGTCGGTGTAGCTGTGCAGGCTGCCTTTTGAGCCGTGGAATTCCATTTGGTGTATTTGGCCAAAGGGGGTTTCTTCGTTGGCGAGTGCGCTTACATGAATGCTGCCGAGTGCGCCATTTGCAAATTGTAATGTCATGATAGCGTTGTCATCTGATTGCTGGTAGTTTTTGCCTTGTGGGTCTGGTTGGGCGCGTTTTATGTGTTTGCCGAGTTTAGCAAATACGCCTGTTATGTCGCCGTATAACATGATGGCTATATAAATAAAGTGTGAACCTATATCTCCTGATGCGCCTGAGCCTGCTTTGTCTTTGTCAAAGCGCCAGAGGTAGTCGCTAGCTCGCCCGAAGCCTGTGTAGTAACGCATGTTTAGGTGGTAAGGCTCGCCAATGTAGTCGTTGTCTATGAGTTCTTTTAGATAGCGGGTGCTTGGCATGTAACTGTAAGTAAAAGGCGTCATGTTTTTAAGGTTTTTGCTTTTGGCAAGTTCAGACATATCCACAGCCTGTGGATAACTTAGGGACAACGGTTTTTCGCACAGTACATGCAGGTTTTTGTTTAAGGCTTTCATAGTAAAGTCATAGTGTGTGTCGTTACCACTAGCAACAATAACGGCATCTAAGCCGCAATCTACAAAAGCGTCTATGTCTGTAAATACCTGTTTTATGCTCCACTCTGAAGCTCGAGCTTTGGCTCTTTGCTCGTTTCGTCCGCATATGGCGGTGAGTTCTGCGTTTTGGTGATTGGCTAGGGCAGGTAGGTACATGCTGTCTACCCACCAGCTTGTACCTATGATGCCGACTCGAACTTTTTTTGTGTTTGCTGTCATGGTTTCTATTATGCTTTAGTTTTTGTGGTGGGGGTTGATTATTGCGTTATACGCAAGCAGTTTTGTATTGGGTATTAGGCTTTAAAATGTATTTTTGGTTTTGATCGAATATTCTACTAAACAGATTTAATCGTGTCCTAAGACTGAGAGAGTCTAAGCGTACTCCCCAAACCTGTCTCGACTACGTCGGCAAGGTCGGAATTATAAAGTCTTACGACATTTATAATTCAGCTTAGTATTATTTACTGCTTGCATCTAGCCATGGTTCCATGATTTCTTGGGCTATCACGCGGCCTCTTGGGGTTAGGCTTAGGGTTTCTCCTTCTCGCCCGATTAGGTTTTCGTTTAGGCTGCGCATGAGTATATTTCGGGTTTGTTCATCACTCCATCTTAGGTGTTCTTTTAAGGCTGTGACTACGTTTTCTTGTTCTCTTTCGCTGCTTTCTTCATGATTGTAAAGGTGCACTACGAGAGCGCGTTCTTGGTGCTTGAAGTGTTGGTTTTGTCTTACTATTTCTTGGGCTATAAGACCATAGCGGGGGCTTAGCAAGAAAGCAAGTATTAGAAATATGCCTGTCATGACGGCCATCATGCCTGCAATAGAGACATCCCACACAAGAGCTAAGTAATAGCCTGAAATGCTTGAAGCGATAGATATGACTGAGCCATAAAAAATCATGCGCCAGAGTTTGTCGGTCACTAGGTAAGCTGCTGCCGGTGGCACTATTATAAAAGCAATCAGTAAGATTGCGCCTACTGCGTCAAAGGCTACTACTGAGGTAATACTGGTTAGGGTGAGTAGGCTGTAAAAAATGAGGCTGGGGCTAAACCCTAGGGCGATGGATAAGGGTGCGTCAAAGGTGCTTAGTTTGAGTTCTTTGTAAAAGATAGTCACGAAGGCTAAGTTTATGAGCGCTATAACACTCATATTGATGAGGCTTACGGCTATGTCAGAGCCAAATAGGTTTAGGGTATCTAGCCAAATAAAGCCAATTTCACCAAACAGTACTGCGTCTATATCTATGTGTACATTGCGTGCAAAGACATTAATGAGAATGACTGCTATTGAAAATAAAGCAGGGAACACAAGGCCAATAGCTGCGTCATTTTTAACCCTGCGGGTGCTGGTTAAAAATTCTGTTAGGTAAACGGTGAGTACACCAGAAAGGGCTGCACCCAGAATGTAAAGAGGGCCTGTGGTTTGCTTCATTAGCAGGTAAGTCAGAATAATGCCTAGCAAAATAGAGTGACTGATCGCGTCTGAGAGCATGCTGCTTTTACGCAGTACTAAGAAGGTACCTAATAAACTCGAGCTTATACCTACGAGTGCGCCAACGAGCATGATTTGTAAGCTTATGTTGCTGGCTAAGACGTTAAGCATGGTTTGCCTCGTTTTGTGGGTTTAGGTTTTCTAGTATGTTTTGTGCTTCTTCTATGCCTTTTGCTGTGAGTTCCCAGTGGGCGCCTTCCTCTGGAAAGTGAATGGTGTAGCTTATGAAGCCTTTTTGTTCTAGTGTTTTGAAGAGTTGTTGTGTATTAGTGCCGTAGTAGGCGCTCATCATGGCTTCTTCGGTGGGGTAGTTGGGATCGTTGTGTTCTTGGCTGAGTTTGTAGAGGTTCGTTAGAATTTGTTGATTTTGTAAAGATGAGCGTTGGTTTCGGTTTTTTAGCGCGGCCCATACTAAGCCTCTGGCAGGTGCAAAGAGTAACGATATCATGACAATAATAGAGGCGCACAGCACAATAACAGGGCCGGTTGAGAGGCCGCGCGCAACTGCGCTTATGATTGCGCCAAGCACACCACTGAGCGCTCCAAATAAGGCTGAGAGTATGACCATGACTTCTAGTTTTTCAGTCCATTGTCTAGCTGCTACGGCGGGCGCAATAATCATGGCTGCCATAAGAATGACACCTACAAATTGCAAACCTATGACAACAGCGAGTGCCACCATGCTGGTTAAGACTATTTCGAGTAAAGCTGTGGGAAAGCCTAGCGTGTTAGCAAATTGCACATCAAAGGTAATAACTTTAAATTCTTTCCAGAGGGCAATGACTATGCCTACAGCCACCAGCGTAACGCTAACTAAAATCGTAAGATCACTCGGTACGATTGAGGCAGCTTGACCAAACAAAAAGCCTGTTAAGCCTGCTTGGTTTGCGCTGGGTGTGTTTTGTATGTGTGTTAGTAGCACAATACCAATGGCAAAAAAGAAGCTGAGAGATGCTCCTAAAGCAGCATCTGTTTTTAGGCGACTTCTTTTAATAAGGGCAAGCATAAAAAGCGAAGCTAGAGTGCCTGACACCAGTGCACCTATGAGTAGCGGTAGCAGTTGGCGGCTACCTGCAATCATGAAGCCCAGTACAATACCGGGCAGCGCTGCGTGTGAAAGCATGTCACCCAGCAAGCTTTGTTTTCTTAAGACGGCAAAGCTACCCAAAACACCACTACTTATACCTAGCATCATGGCGCCAAGGGCGACATTACGAATGGTGAAATCCGTGATTAAGCTTAGAAGTTCAGACATAGTGATTATTCGAAGGAAAAGCTCGAGCTTTTGGTAGGGGCAGCGATAAGTTAGGAGCACAAGGAGAACTTAAGAATGTCTGCTGAATGCGGTTTGAAAGCCTATTTCTCAAGAACTTCATTGCAAGCTTTGCTCCTGAGGGTCTAGGGGGTTTTGGCTGAGTAGGGCTACTTTGTCACCATAAGCTTTGCGCAAGTTGTCTTTGCTGTAAACTTCTTTTACAGAGCCTTGCGCTATGGTGCGTACATTTAGAAAGAGCATCCAGTCAAAGTAGCTGGTTACGGTGCTTAAATCGTGGTGTACGACTATGACGGTTTTGCCTTGGTTGCGTAGTTCTCTGAGTAAGTTAATGATAGCGCGTTCTGTGGTGGCATCTACACCGGCCATGGGTTCATCCATGAAGTAAATATCGGCATTTTGTACTAAGGCTCTGGCTAGAAAAACACGTTGTTGTTGCCCGCCAGATAATTGTGATATTTGTCTGTCACTAAAGTCATGCATGCCGACTTGCTCTAAAGCGTGTTGGGCTAGTTCTTTTTCTTTTTTTCCGGGGCGTTTCAGCCAACCGAGTCGCCCGTATAGCCCCATGGTGACCACGTCTATGGCGGTGGTTGGAAAGTCCCAGTCAACTGAGGAGCGTTGGGGTACATAGCCTACAATGCGACGTTGTTTTTCGTAGGGTCTGCCGTATATGTAAACGTGTCCTGCGGCTGGTTTTATGAGCCCTAGTATTGTTTTTATGAGGGTGCTTTTACCTGCACCATTTGGTCCTACGATAGCTGCTAGCACGCCGGGGGGGATGTCTAAATCGATATCCCAAAGAACAGGTTTTGCACCGTAGCTTACGGTGAGGTCTTCGACATGCAAAGCAAGATTGGGTTCATGTGGATTGTTCGCGAGGCTCATAAAGTAACCGTTTTCCTTGTGATGTTTATTATGTAAACAAAACAGTAGTTAGATACTACTGTTTTGTGCTTTGTCACTCAATATTCCATTGCTGTGCCCAAGCGCTTAGCTCCGCAGGTAAAGGCGCAATTTGACCCCCAAGTGCCTCTGTTATTAATTTGGTATTTTCGAAAATCATGCCTATATAAGTACCAGCTGCACTACCGCTCTCACCCATAGCATCTGAGAAGAGTTCACCCCCGATCACGATGCTTTGGCCTCTG
>CAZWJZ010000196.1:0-8997 GCA_964634665.1 uncultured bacterium
TTAGGTGCAGTAGGTCACGACCTCTGTCACTTAGGGTTCCACCTGCCGAACCCCAACTTAACACAAAGGCACTGTGGGTACTTTCGGTACTTTGCCACTGGCTCGGCATGTCTGTATTGTTAACAAACGTTAAGCCTAAGGGAGAGCGGTGTGGCGTGAAGCTATAAAGGATTTCACCTTCCTCAACAGCATTGCGTTCGCTACCATCTAAAGCTCGGTAATAAGCAGCGTCAGGACCTCTGTTGGCTACAGGCTGCGTAAACTCAGTGGGGGGTGGCGGAAACTCAGGGTCGTTTTGATAGTAGCCTTCACGAACGGCAGTAAAATCAGGGTGCTGCAAGTTATCGGCTTCACTGTCATAGTCAGCAAATTGCTGCTGGTTATCCCAATCCCCAAACTTCCAAGGAAACCCGTAGTGATGCCCTTCTCGAAGCCAGTTGAGTTCTTCAGGATAGTCAGCGTCAGGTCCATTATCAATGCCAAATAAATCACCGTTAGGAGCAAATGCCAAATCATAGGCGTTACGAACACCCCAAGCATAAATAAAACCTTCGGCAATAAGGGCAGCTTCATCATTGGGCAAAACGAGGTCTTTGCCATTTGTCGGTAAGCGCATAATTTTACTGGTTAAGGGTGCTTCTCTTAAATTAGGAAACAGACCATCAGAATCTTGCACTTCACCATGATCTGTACGGGAACCTGCATTTAAATATAACCAGTCACCCTCTGGGCTAACAGCAATACCATTGTAGTTATGGTTAAAAATAGTTTTACTTAAAGGATATGGTTCGGTAGATGCAACCGTGTGCCACTCAAAAGTACCCTCAGCGTTAGGGCTACCACGGCGCACCGTGGCTTGATTCATAGTTTCATCTAGCGTTTGATTAAAAACCACATAAAGGTTGCCTGTCGCGTCAAAAGCCATGCCTGTGGGTTCAACCCGAGAACCTCCAACGTTTGTTACAGGCAGAATTTCAATTAAAAAATTAGTTTCTAGCGAAAAGCGAAATAAACCTTCATCTGACTTAAGAAGATAAAGCGCTTCAGTCGTAGGGTCTTGTGCCAAGCGAATATAACCACTCCCTAAATCTAATACCTTACGCGCACTAATACCCTCTACTAAAACCGTTGGCGCTTGCGCAAAACCCAAGCCAAATAGCAATGACAAACCCAATAGGGCTTCAGCAAACCATAACGGCTTCAACATAAACATCCTCCTGCAAAGCAACTTAAGAACTATAGCAAATACTTAGCTCAATAATAACTTGATTAAGGCATCACTATAGCAAACCACAAGCCAAACTCGAGTCTTTGGTTTTATAGCAGAAAGAAGAGACACACAAATCACCCTATAAGGATTAACTCGAGTGTTGTCAAAGTGAGATTTTTTATCCATTTGTCATGAACCCTAATGTGCTTAGGGCAGGAAAGTGAAGAAAGCTTTCCTGTCTTTGATAAAAGATCTTAAGTTGCTTAAGATGCCTCTATTTAGGTCTAAGCTGAGGTTTCTAGACTAAAGTAATAAAGATTCCTTAGTGGTTTTTAAGTAAAAAAGAATCGTATTTTAGATTTTCTGTCTGAGACGCAGAAAATAAGTCTTTTAGAGAAATTGATTTTTTGTTTTATTGAGCATTTATTAACGTTTTCTGTGTTGACAAGCACCTAGCATACATTGTATTTTCAAGGGAATAAATTATTTAGTTATCATCAAACTCTTTTGAAGAGTGAGACTACCTTAGCTAAGCGTTTTATAATGAGCTTTCTTGCTTATTATAGCTACTCTGGATAGCTCAAGTTTTTTAAGAATGGTACGTAAGGAGGGTTAAACCTTTGCTCGAGCTTTAGAAACGAAGCGCTATTGTTTTTAGGTCATTCTTTTTAGGAGTATAGAAAAATATGTTAAACAAAATCAGAGCTTTACTTGTTGTAGTTTCACTGCTTAGCTTTACAGCAGTAAGTACAGCGCAAGAACTTGCAGATGTTCCTCGTGAACAAACCCTAGTGCTAGGTTGGAGTCTTGCAAATGCTGTTGTAGGTGCCACTAACCCTTGGGCATTACCAGGTTATACCCACCAGCAAGGCAATGGCTTTATGTGGGAGCCTCTTTCTTACTATGGTATTTTTAATAGTGAAGAGATTCCTTGGCTTGCAGACAGCATGGAGTACACCAGTGATGACTTCACTTCTTTGGAAATCAAAATCAACCCCATGGCTAAGTGGAGTGATGGTGTTCCTGTAACCTCCAGAGACGTCGTTTTCACCTTTGAAGGCCAACTAAATAACCAAACATTGCCTTATCATGCAGCTTTCAACCAATTTGTAGAATCTGTTGAAGCCGTTGATGACCTTACTGTCAATGTAACCTTTAGTCAGCCTGCACCTCGCTTTAAGTTTGAAGTTTTAACCCTAAAGTTTGATACAGGTATTCCTATTGTACCTGCGCATGTTTTAGAAGGTGTAGAAGATGTTAATGAGTTCTTAGGTGGTCTTGATATGCCATCTTCAGGCCCTTATGACTTAGTTGTTTGGGATCTAACTCAAAAAATCTTTAATTTACGTGAAGACTGGTGGGCAATTGAAGCAGGACGCGCCACCATGCCAGCAGTTAAGCGCATTGTTATGGCCAACATCGAAGGCCAACAAATGGATAACATTGCTCAGCGCATTGTAAATAACGAAATGGACGCCGCTCTTGATATGCGCAGTTCTGTTATTAAAAGCATTGTTGAGCAAAACCCAATGGTTACTACACATTCTGGCGATCAACCCCCTTTCGGATACCTAGACTGGTGGCCAAACGCACTCTGGATGAACACACTGCTCGAGCCTTACAATGACCCTAATGTTCGTCGTGCTATGAGTTTAGCAATTAACCGTGAGCTTCTAAATGATCTTATTTATGATGGCGCACAAATTGCAACCATTTACCCTTTCCCACTTTACCCAGCACTGCAAGAATTTGCTGATAGCCCTGCGGTAAAAGCTCTTGAAGAAGAACTTCAGCCTGGTCTTTACGACCCAGAGCAAAGTGCTGCTCTCATGGAAGCAGCTGGCTTCACTCTAAATCGCGATGACTTGTGGGAAAAAGATGGTGAAACCGTTAGTGCAACCATTCAAGCTTTCGAGCAAATCCATAGTGATATTGTGCCATTCTTAGTTGAAATGTTACGCAACGCAGGCTTTGACGCAGATGTAAACTTTGGTGCAGATGCATTCCAGCAAATGGTAGATGGTGTAAGTGGTCTTTACATGTTCGGTCATGGTGCCAGCCTTGTTGACCCTTACGCAGCACTCGAGCTTTATCATAGTCGCTTCAGCGCACAAATTGGTACTTCTGCTGGTAATAACCGTTTCTCTCGCTACTCTAACCCTGAGTATGACGCTATTCTTGACGAAATGGCACCTCTTGGTTCAGATGATCCTCGTTTCCAAGAGTTAGCTGCTGAAGCACTTGGTATATACTGGCGTGAGCAGATTGATATTCCTATTATTCAATGGCTCCACCGTATTCCTTACAACCAAACCTACTGGACGAACTGGCCAACAGATGCGAACCCAGGTGTAGGTGTAAATGGTGCATTCTGGGCACATACAGGCATGCTTGTTGTAACCAACTTGCAACCTGCTCAACCCTAAACGCTAGCTAAACAGATCATTGGGCTATGTGGCGTTACGTCACATAGCCTGTGATTTTTCGAAAGGAAAGAATGCGTGACTCCTAGAATTATCGCTAAGCGACTCCTCTTTTTGGTTATGGTTGTCTGGGCTGCTTCGACCATTACTTTTTTTATTCCGCGTTTATCTCCAAGAAATCCGGTTCGTGAGCGTTTTGCTGAACTTGCCAGAACAGGGGGGTTTTCACCTGAAGATCTCGAGACTATTGTCGCTGATTACAGTACGCGCTTTGGCTTAGATAAACCTCTTCTTGAACAATATGGCAATTATATGTGGAGTATCGTGACGTTTGATTTGGGCGTTTCACTTAATAAGTTCCCGAAGACAGTCATGCAACTTATTGCAGAAGCACTGCCTTGGACCATTGGTCTTATTTTAATTACTACGATTCTCTCTTTTATTTTGGGGAACTGGCTAGGGGCTTTAGCTGCTTGGCCTAAGTCGCCTGACTGGCTCAAAAATATTGCGACTTCGTTTGTTTTATTTCAAGGTGTCCCCCCTGTATTACTTGGTATTTTGCTTATCTTTTTTGTAGGCTTTAGGCTAAAACTATTACCTCTTGGGGGGGCTTATTCTATTGGCACAGTACCTAATCTGTCTTTAGAGTTCTTTCTTGATGTACTTAGGCACCAGCTCTTACCTGGCATAGCTCTTGTTCTGGGGTCAGTGGGGGGCTGGGTTATTTCCATGCGGGGTATGGGCGTAACCATTCAGGGTGAAGACTATGTGACTTTTGCTGAGCACAAAGGGCTAGGGCCCAGAACGATTTTCAGGGACTACTATTTACGCAACGCCATGTTGCCACAAGTCACAGGTCTGGCTTTAGCACTAGGTAACGTTGTAACTTCAGCCATTGTGGTTGAGGGTATTTTTGCACTACCCGGACTCGGTACGATTCTGTTTAGTGCCATACGCTCAAACGACTTCTCAGTCATTTACGGCATCGTTTTGTTCATTACGATTGCCATTGCCACACTCATGGTGGTGGTCGAGTTTCTTTATCCTATTCTTGATCCTCGCATCAAACCGCAATAGGGAGTTTTATGTCATCTGCTACGCTTTCAAATACAGCCATCAAGAAACCTAATAGGTTAACTTTATGGCTTCGTTATTTACGCCGTAACCCAAGCCTGACTTTTGGCTTGCTCATCATGCTTTTTCTCATCGTTTTTACGGTTTATGGGCTTTTCACCATAAACCCAAAACACGCCTACCCTCTGGCAGTCAGACCCAAACTACCCCCTAGTTTTGAATATCCTTTAGGTACTGACTTTTTCGGCCGTGACTTATATGCCGCCATGGTCATTGGCATGTGGCAAACTGCTGTGATTGGTATTGTTGCTGGAGCACTAGGTACTATAATAGGCACCATTTTAGGCTTTGTTTCTGCTTATTTTGGTGGCGTTGTCGATACGGCAGTTACCTCAATTTGCCAAATCCTCATTCCTATACCCGCCTTTTTGATTCAGGTTGTCATTGCAGGCTCTATCGATAAACGCAGTGTCACTATTTTAACGATGGCCTTTGTGGTTTTGCTACTCGCTTGGATGGGCCCAACACTCGTGATTCGAGCGCAAGTCTTATCTATGAAAGAGCGCCAATTTGTTTCGGTAGCCAAGCTTTCAGGCATGACCTCACTAGGCATCATTTTTAAAGAGATATTACCGAACCTCTTACCTTTTATTGCCGCGGCATTTATAGCCCAAGTCTTTCAAGCAGTGTTTGCATCTTTCTACTTAGCAATTGTTGGTCTAGGCCCCGTACGCGAACCCCTGTTAGGCAATACCATTTGGGCAGCACAAACCCAAGGTGCCTTTTTTAACGGCTGGTGGTGGTGGCCCATTGGACCAGCTGTTGCTATGATCTTAATTTTAGGATCACTGGCACTCATCAATATGGGTATGGATGAACTCGCAAACCCAAGAATTCGTAAGTCGGAGTAAACTATGAATCCTGTTCTAAAAGTTGTTGATTTAGAAGTAAGTTACTACACCGACGCTGGGCGTGCCAAAGCGCTAGACCGAGTTAATCTTGAATTATACGCAGGCGAAAAAATAGGCTTGGTAGGCGAATCAGGCTCTGGTAAAAGCACCATGGCACTCGCCATGATGCGCATGATTAAACCCCCAGGACGCATTGAGCATGGTCAAGTGATTGTTGATGGTACCGACCTAACCAAACTATCTGAAGACGAAATGCTTGACGCCCGCTTAAGTAAAATCGCCTATATTCCACAAGGTGCCATGAATTCACTCAATCCTGTAACGCGCATAGGGTCACAAATGATTGACGCCATAAAAGCACATGAACCCAAAATGCCCAAAGTCGACATGAAAGCTCGAGCTATAAAAGCACTCGAGTCTGTTGAGTTAAAACCTGAGGTATTTAAAATGTACGCTCATGAACTTTCAGGTGGTATGAAGCAGCGTGTTTGTATAGCGATTGGCATATTACTCGAGCCTAAAGTTATTATTGCTGATGAACCAACCAGCGCGCTTGATGTGGTGACGCAGCGTCAGGTCATGGAGACCATTAATAAAATCCAAGATGAAATTGGGGTCGCAGTGATTCTGATTGGGCATGATATGGGTCTTATGGCGCAATCTATGGATAAAGTTGCTGTTATGTATGCAGGGCGTTTGGTTGAAGTGAGCACAGTAAAAGAAATGTTTAGCGACCCTAAACACCCCTACTCACAAGCCCTTATTCGTAGTTTGCCTAAACTTGATACCAAAGGTGTATTTCAGGGTATTCCAGGTATGGCACCGTCTTTGCTTCGTTTACCAAGTGGTTGCCACTTCCACCCGCGTTGTCAAGATGCTTTGGCGCACTGTAACTCTGTTCGTCCTGAAAATCAGGTTTTAGCTGGCGGTAGGCGTGTTACTTGCCATCTTTATGCTGAAGAACTAGAAAAGGTAGGCGCGTAAATGTCAAACCTTTTAGAATTTAAGAATGTAAGCAAAATTTATAAGCGCGGAAAAACAGAAACCGTCGCGCTAGATAATCTATCTTTAACCTTAAAAGAAGATGAACCCACCATTGTCACCGTAGCGGGCGAAAGTGGTAGTGGTAAAACCACCTTAGCTATGTTGCTTTTAGGTTTCATATCTACAACACATGGTCAGATTCTTTATCAAGGTAAAGATATTGATGATTTAAAAGGCAATGAAAAGATGGCTTTTCGCAAAGAAGTACAAGCTGTTTTTCAAGACCCTTTTGCTGTGTTTAACCCGTTTTACACGGTAGAACATTTACTTGAAGTGCCCATTAGACGCTTTAAGTTAGCAAAATCAAAACAAGAAACCAGAGACAAGATGGCTGAAGCTCTCTCAGCTGTAGGCTTACAACCAGACGAAATCTTTGGTCGCTTCCCGCACCAGCTTTCAGGTGGGCAAAGACAACGCATTAACATTGCCAGAGCCCTTGTTATGCGACCTAAAATCTTAGTCGCAGATGAACCTGTTTCTATGGTTGATGCATCATTAAGAGCAAACATTCTTGAGACCTTGCAAGTACTTCAAAAAGACTATGGCGTTTCTATTATTTACATTACCCATGATCTCACCACAGCTTTTCACATAGCTGACTCAATCATGGTGCTTTACCGAGGCTCCGTAATGGAAGCAGGTGGGGTAGATGAAGTCATTAAAACGCCGCAACACCCTTACACCCAATTACTTGTTGACTCTATTCCATGGCCAGACTTAAACCGCCGCTGGGGCCAAACTGACCTTGTACCCAGTGAAGACAGTTTTATAGGTCAAGGCTGCAAATTTCAATCACGCTGTCCTCAAGCCATGGACATATGCAAAACCCGACCCGGCCTCTTCCAACTCGAGCCTTACCAAGCAGCATCTTGCTTCTTGTATCAAGATAAACCCAAACTCGAGCCTGAAAAGCTTTCAAGTACCTTGCCAGTATAAATTGTTTTAATCATAAAAAAAGAAGGAAAGCGTTTTGGCTTTCCTTCTTTTTTTATTAGCTCTAGGGTCTTGCAGGGCTACCATCTGGTAAGCGTGTCTGCGTCCAATCTTCTACAAAATCTTCACAGGGGTACTTAGCAGCAAGCTCTTCATTTATATCTATACCAAGACCAGGTTTATCATTAGGGTACATGTAGCCACCCCTAACTTCTGGCAAACCTGGGAACATGTCATAGGCAAGCTCATCAAAGCGGCACCATTCTTGCACTCCAAAATTAGGTGACCAAATATCAAGATGTAAATTAGCTGCGTGACCAACCGGAGACGTATCTGCAGGACCATGCCAAGCCGTACGAATGCCGTATTGATTAGCAAACAAAGCCACATTTCGGGCAGGCGTAATGCCACCCATTTGGCTAACATGCATACGAATAAAATCAATGAGCTTGCCAGCTATTAAGGGCTGCCATTCACGTGGATTATTAAAGAGTTCACCCATCGCTAAAGCCGTGGTGGTTTGCTGACGGATACGCTCAAACCACTCAATATCTTCAGGTGCCAAAATATCTTCAAGGAAAAAGAGTTTAAAAGGCTCTACATCTTTAGCAAATTGCACCGCGTTAATAGTACCTAAACGCTCGTGCACATCATGCAAAAGTTCAACTTGCTCACCCACTTCACTACGCACATGCTCCATCATATTGAGCATGTTACGCATATAAGCTCTCGGGTCAAAATAAGCACCCGAAGGGGCATTTTCAGGCAAAATCATGACATCTTTATCTCGAGAGCTCGAGTTCACCGTATTATTATTACCAATACCAAAGCCTGCCATATTGGTTTTGCCACCATAGCCGCCCATTTGAATACGCACATAACGGTAACCCTGCTCCTGAAACGCCTTTACATTATCAGCAACTTCTTGAGGACTCGAGCCGTCAGCATGAACATAAACATGCGCAGCTTCGCGGCTTTTTCCGCCTAAAAGATCGTAAACTGGCATGTTGGCAAGTTTGCCTTTTATGTCCCACAGGGCTTGGTCTATCCCTGAAATGGCGTTATTAAGAACAGGGCCGTTACGCCAGTAGCCACTGACCATGAGCATGTTAAACATTTCTTCAATACGTGAAACATCTCGCCCTATAACAAACGGAATAATATGGCCTTTTAAAGCTGCTACAACAGCATGGTAGCGTTGCGTGAAGGTTGCACAGCCTAAGCCATAAAGGCCTTCTTCACTAGTAATAATCTTGACAATAACAAGACGCTGTCTGCGGTACTGCGTGGTTATAATTTTGACATCTTTAATGGTAATTGGCATAGCGCTCCTAACGAATAAATTGTTCTACAAAATCAGCACCCAAACCTACTTTTTCGTAGTGAGCGCGGCACATATCAA
>CAZWJZ010000197.1:0-8956 GCA_964634665.1 uncultured bacterium
CGTGGTAAACACTCGAGCTCCTTTTTCAGGGGCGCTGCTTAATAAAATGTCAGAGTTTGAGTTGCTTATAAAATAATAATCTTTGTACTGCCTTAGTCTTGCGTTTCTTGCGGGTGGGTTTGCAAAACTTATGATATTTCTGTTTCGGCCATAATCTATATCCTCAGTTAATAAAACACCATCTACGGTTATTAAGCCTGACGCACTTGAGAAACTAAAGACACTGGTTTCACCGTCTACTCGCTCTTCGGGGCGTTCTGCTTCAAAAGATAAGGCCTTTTGATTCACAAATAGGGTGCGGTCATCATCATTTTCTACAATGAGCGCGTCAAAGCTAAAAGCTCGGTTGACACCATCTGTTTTGCCAACTAGGTCTTGCTCTTTAGTAACAAGTTCTTTTTCCCACTTTGATAAATTAGCCCTATCCCGCTGTGCAAGTGGCAAACCAAAAAGCAAGGCAAGCGGGTAGCCCAAGAGAATTAAGAAAACTAAGCAAATAACAATAGGGATAAAACGTTTCATAACTGCAAAGTGAAAAGTGAAAAGTGTAAACAAATGAGTGCTTGACTTTTTTCCTTTTTCCTGCTTCCTTTGCCTTTCATCTTAATGAACATCTCTCAAAGCATCTCGAACTTGGGTAGCAAGGTCAAAAAAGGCTTTAGATTCGCGAGTTTCAGCGTTTCTTGGGTAGGGCAAGTCAACAGGAATTATCTTTTCGATTTTGCCAGGGCGAGGCGTCATAACAACAATCCGTGTGGATAAAAATACAGCTTCAGGAATAGAATGCGTAACAAACACAACCGTCTTTTTGGTTTCTTGCCAAATGCGCAGCAGCTCAAGATTCATGCTTTCACGTGTTATTTCGTCAAGCGCACCAAAAGGCTCATCCATGAGTAAAAGCTCAGGGTCAAACGCAAGCGCTCTAGCAATACTCACACGCTGCTGCATGCCACCAGAAAGCTGCCACGGAAATTGCTTATGAAAGTCTTCCAAACCTACCATGTCAAGCAAAGTAGCTGCCCTATCTTTACGCTTAGCCTTAGGAAAGCCCATAATTTCTAAAGGCAACATGACATTCTTAAGAACAGTTCGCCACTCCAAAAGAGCAGGTGCCTGAAAAACATAACCATAAGAACGCTCGAGTCTTGCTTGGCGTGGGCTTGTGCCTGTAACAAGTAGTTTTCCTGAGCTTGGTTGTATTAGGTCAGCAATAAGTCTGAGTAGGGTGGTTTTGCCGCAACCAGATGGGCCTATTAGGCTTATGAATTCGCCTTCTTTAATGCTTAGGCTCGCGTCTTTAAGTGCAACGGTTTCTGTGTCACGTCCGCGGTAAATCATGTTTAGCTTATCAACCAAAATGACGTCTCGGTTGCCAATGCGGGGTTGAAAGCTGCTTGCTTGAGATGTGACGGTATCTGCCAAAACGAAGAGGTCTCCCATAACGACGAGCTATGAAAACAAGGGGTTTAAAACCCCTTGTTAGATTGAAGCGTATCGTACCATGTTTTTTGTCACGCTGTCACGAACAAAATGCTAAGCTTTATAGGTTCGTTTTGCGTTTTATGAGCTTTCCACGGTCTTTTGAGCCGACAAATTCACCTTTTTTTAGTGCTAGTTTGCCACGTACAACTACATCCGTAAATTTTCCATCGACTTCCCAGCCTTCAAAGGCACTATAGTCAAGGTTCATAGTATGTGTTTTTGCTGAAATAATATCCTTTGCGTTTGGGTCAAAAACAACAAGGTCAGCGTCTTTACCCACAGCAATGCTACCTTTTTGCTCTAAGTTGAAAAGCTTCGCCACTCGAGTTGAGTGTGCATCGACAAAGCGGTGAATATCTAAATCTCCTCGGGACACGCCGTAGGTGTACATAAGTTTTATGCGCTCTTCAATGGCGGGCATACCATTAGGGATTTGGGTAAAGTCACTTTTCCCCATGGCTTTTTGCGCTACATCAAAAGGACAATGGTCAGTTGCTACCGTGTCAATCAAGCCTGATTGCAGGGCGTTCCATAACACAGGCTGATTATGCTTTGCTCTTAGGGGGGGTGACATTACGTACTTAGCACCCTCAAAATTTTCTTTTTCAGCATAGCTTTTGTCAAGTAAAAAATGAGGGACTACAGATTCAATGGTGATGTCTACACCGCGCTGTTTGGCATCTAGCGCTGCTTTTAACGCTGATTCACAACTTAGGTGAACCACATAACCTTTAGCGCCTGTCATTTCTAAAAAGGTTGCAAAGTGACTGGTGCCATCTGCTTCAACTGCTTCAGGTCGGCTAGGTTCATGCCATTCAGGACCTGTTTTACCTTGAGATAAAAGGGTTTGTTGTAACTGAGCTACAAGTTCATCGTTTTCACAATGTGCCGTTACAATTACGCCAAGTTCTTTAGCAAGCATTAGGGTTTTGTATAGCGCTTCATCATTAACGCCAAAGAAGTTTTTGTAGGCTAAAAAAACCTTAAAGCTACTAATACCCTTTGCAACGATCTCACGAAGCTGAGCTTCGCTTTTATCATCAAACTTTGAAATGCCCATGTGAAAACTATAATCACAATAACTATTACCTTCAGCTTTACCTGTCCAGAGCTCAAAGCCTTCCATTAAGTCTTCGGTAACATTCGGGGCGAGCATTTCTATAAAGGTTGTGGTACCACCCATAAGCGCGGCTTTACTAGCAGTCTCATGCGTATCTTTAGCAAAGGTACCCATAAAAGGTAAATAAACATGCACATGAGGGTCAATAAAACCAGGAAAAACAAACTTAGCTGTTGCGTCAATAACTTCTGTATCCTCAGGGATAGCTAAGTTATGCCCAATCTGAGTTATGGTTTCATCTTCACAATAGATATCTGCAAAATAACGAGATTCCGCAGTGATAATTTCGCCGTTTTTAATTAACAGTCCCATTAGACCTCCTTGAAACACTGAAATAGATTATAAATTAGCTTTGAAGACTTAGTGAATATCAATTCCTTTTTCTTTGCGATACTTAGCCATTTCATCCCATTTAAGCGTAACATCTGGCATTTTTTGACTAATTTCACCCCAAGTCACGCTTTCTCTACCACTGTCTACTTCAAGCATGCTAATGCAATCATCAACAGGGCAAACCAAAGAACAAAGGTTACAGCCTACACAGCTTTCCTCATTAACAACAGGAATGGGTTTTGTGGCACCCGAATAGGTATCAGGATTAATTTTGGCACCCTCAACCGTTAAGTCAATCGATTGATGTGCACCTTCATCACAAGCGACATAACAAAGATTGCAGTTAATGCACTTACTATCATCAATTTTAGCAATGACTTTATAGCTCAAGTCAAAATTATTAAAAGCTGAGTACTTAGGTGCAGCCGCACCAATAATCTCATTAATGCTCTTTGCACCCTTTTCATCAAGCCAGTTACTAAGTCCATGAGTAAGGTCATCAATAATTCTAAAGCCATAATGCATAACCGCAGTACAAACCTGCAAACTGCTAGCGCCCAGCAGCAAAAACTCAGCTGCGTCACGCCATGTTTGAATGCCACCCATGCCAGAGATAGGAATATCAAAGTTCTTAATAGGGTCTAACTGCATGACTTCTGAAAGCATGCTCAAAGCAATAGGCTTGACAGCAGGCCCAGCATAACCACCATGCCCACCTTTACCGCCAACATTTGGGTGAAGCTGAAATGTATCAAGATCAACGCCCACAACCGAATTAATTGTGTTAATAAGAGAAATAGCGTTAGCTTTGCCATCCACAGCAGCCTGAGCAGGAGCTTTGATATCAGTGATATTTGGCGTGAGCTTAACAATCACAGGAATGCTGGCAACACTCGTAACCCACTCAGTAATCATAGTGCAGTACTCAGGAACTTGACCCACCGCGCTACCCATGCCACGCTCACTCATGCCATGCGGGCAACCATAGTTAAGTTCAATGGCATCTGCGCCGGTATCCTCAATTTTTTGAACTGCCTCACGCCAAGTATTGGGGTCAGACTCAAACATGGCAGACACCACCACAGCGCGATCAGGCCAAAGCTTTTTAACCTCAGCAATTTCTCTTAGATTAATATGTAAAGGTCTATCACTAATCAGCTCAATATTGTTAATCGCGACAAGCTTCTGACCACCATGATCAAAACTACCGTAACGACTACTCACATTTAGAACAGGCGTGCCAATGGTTTTCCAAACAGCACCCCCCCAACCCTGCTCAAACGCTTTATTAACCTGATAAGCGCTATTAGTAGGAGGAGCAGAAGCCAACCAAAAGGGATTAGGTGATTTAACACCCGCAAAATTAATTGATAAATCAGCCATAAAAACAGTAGTAAAACGTCAAACTCGAGTAATCAATAATAGTTAATTACCCTTGTTTGAACCTAAACTACGATGTCACCTCCTTGAAAAACACTAGCTTAATGACTCATGAATAGCTCGAGCTGCTATTTTGCCGTCTTCAACAGCTGTTACGGTCATAGCTTCACCCACTAAGCGTATACAATCGCCACCCGCAAATATTTTGGAATTAGAGCTTTGTAGCTTGTCGTTTACTTTGACAAAGCCTTTTTCGGTTTCTAAACCAAAAGCTTCATAAAGCGGAGTGAGTTTCTCTTGACCAATCGCCTTTATAAGCTGGTCACATTCCAAAACCCACTCACTACCCTCAATGGGTGTAGGTCGTCTGCGACCATCTGCGTCAGCTTCAGCAAGTTTCATTTGAACACAGTTTAAACCAGTCACCTTGCCATGCTCACCTAAAATTTCAATAGGCTGGGTTAAGAAACGAAATTCGACACCCTCATTTTTAATAAAGTCATATTCAAACTCATAAGCAGGCATTTCATTATCAGAACGCCTGTAAACAATCGTTACCCGCTCAGCACCCAAGCGCTTAGCAATGGTCGCAGCATCAATACCTGTATTGCCCGCACCAATCACCACAACACGATCACCAACGGGCAAGGTTTTAAGACGCTCGAGTCCTTTTTTTTCAGCGAGTTTACTCTCAGCAATAAAAGATAAGGCTTCTTGCACGCCTTCTAAGTCTTCACCTTTTATGCCTAGTTCAGGTACTTGCCCCATGCCAGCGGCAATGAACACGGCGTCAAAGTCATTTGTTAATGCTTCAGCGCTTATGTCTTTACCAATACTAATACCTGTCTTGACCTGAACACCGAGCTTTTTAACAAACTCAACTTCTTCAAGGGCAACACGAATGGGTTCACGCATAACCACAATTCCGTAGGTAGATAAGCCACCCGGCAGGTCATTTTTTTCAAAAACGGTTGTCTCGTAACCTAATTTAGCAAGTTCACCTGCGCAACTTAAACCAGCAGGACCAGCCCCTACTACAGCTACTTTTTTGCCATTAGGCTCGGCAAGCGTAAATGGCTGCGTTCCTTTATCATAAAGATAATCCATAGCGTAACGCTGTAAACGACCAATCTCAATGGGTTTCTCATGGTCTTTGTTAAGCACACAAGCCCCCTCGCACAGCTCCTCAACAGGGCAGACGCGTGAGCAAGTTGCCCCCATAAGATTAGCCTCAAGAATAGTCTTAGCAGAACCAAGCGGATTACCCGTCGCAATTTTACGAATAAAGGTGGGAATATCAATACTTGTTGGGCAAGCCTGAATGCAGGGCGCGTCATAACAATAAAGACAACGCGTAGACTCAATCGTTGCCTCTCGCTTTGATAAAGGTGGTTTAAGTTCAGTAAATTGCTGAGCAAGCTGCGTTGAGCTTAACTTAGTTGTTTTCATAAGAAAATTCCTGACAGTTCAAACGAACCACTCGAGTGGCCAATAACTCTAACCAAAAAATGATTGTCCTGAACTAAAAAAGATACTCGAGCTGCGTGAGCGTTTAAGCGCTGCGCCATAGTCCTCCTTTACCTAAACTAAATTGAACATAGGATTGCCTTAGGGCATTAGTAACTAAAATAATTGCCTTTTGGAGCTTCAAAGGCTTACCTCCAGGTCAAAAAAACCACTCGACTACTGGCTTTTAAGTATCATACGTTTCTTAAAAGGATGCTGTAAAGGCTTGCATAGCTGTGCTTATGGCGAAATACTTAAGTCAAGATTTAGCCAAGCAGTTCTTAGCTGAAGACAATGGATTATTGAGATAACTAAGCTTAAGCTTGCATCTATGAGCTAAGGAAGTTAGCTTTTTGAAACTATCTAATTTCTAGATAGTTTGAGTATTTTTGCTGCAAAGAGGTTTTAATCAGTACAGCTTGTGCCAAGTATCTTACTTTTTAAAGATACTGTGAGCTTTAAAACTGCTTTAAGAGTTAGGTATCGCTAGCATTCCTTGATGATGGACTTTTTCCCTGCTAATTCATTTTACTGTAATAAAGCTTGTTCTAAACTAATCCCGTTTGTTTACCTTATGTCAGGAGGTGCCGCGTGCGGCGTCAAATAATAACAAGAAGCCTCATACTATCGCTAACAATTATGGCATTGTTACTGTTCATTACAGCTTGTCAAGAACAAAAAGCAAGCACCAGTCCGTTTCAAGAAGATACCGACCCAGATTTTTTTGACACACTCGAGTCTCCTGCTGAGCGTCAAATTGTTACTGTTCTTTATGATGATACTGAGCCAGTATTCTTAAATTCGGCTGCGCTTAGTATTGCTAAGAGGTACGGGTATGGTGGCTTAGAAACCCAGCAGGCCTTTTCTTTCGTAGATAACGCCATTATTAATGCTCAGCATATTGCAAATTTAGTGCAAGGTGTTAAAGGGCACTGGGCTGAAACAAAGCCTGTCTCTGAGTACCAATTAGGTGACGCAAACCTAGTAAAACACACGTTTTATATGGGTAGTACCTTTGACAACCCAGTCCCTGATGCTCTGATTCAAGATGTTATGTCAGGCTCTAACGTTACTTGGCTTCATTATAATATTTGGCAGCTTAACAGGCCTGCGCTTAACGCAAGTTTAGAGCAATTAGGTCTTGAGTATTTAGAGGGTCTTTATTTTGCAGACCCTAATGATGCGGCAAACAGCTTTAATACCATTGAATATAATGGCTATGACTTTAAGAAAGTTCTAAGTGATTTAGAGCTTAATGTCATTGGTTTGATAACCCCTACAAACCCCAATGCAGCTGCGGTTGAGGTGCTAGCTGAAGCTAAAGATCCGAATGGTAATAGACGCCCGTACGCTTTAAAAAGTGGCAATTTTTGGTATATTGCTGATTCTCCTTTTTCCTATGTGTATGAACGAGATAGATATTTAGTTTTTGCCGATCTTGTTCCTAAAATGCTAGGTGTAGATATCACTTGTGAGCCAAGAGCTTTAATTCGAATTGAAGATGTAACACCCAATGACTCATCAACTAGCTTAGCTAGAATTTTTGATGTCTTTACAGCCGAACAAGTGCCTTTTGGTATTGCAACAGTCGCTATTTATGAAAATCAACCACAAGGTATTACTTTAAATTGGGGTGATAATCCGGCTGCACTCGCTGTTATGCTTGACGCACAAAATGGTTTTGGTCAAGTCTTACAGCATGGTTATACGCATACCACACCAAACTTTTTAAACCCTGTAGGCATATCAGGTGTAGATTGGGAATTCTGGAACATAAATGAAAATGTACCTTTACCTAACCTTAGCCCAGAGCAAGCCTTAGCTCGAGTTAAAACAGGTCAAGACGAATTGCTTAGTTATGGTTTATGGCCTCGTGCTTGGGTGACACCTCACTACGCAGCTAACCCAAGCTACTACCCTAAATTTAAAGAAGCTTACTGGCGCTATTATGAACGCCGTACCCTTATGTCAGGCAATATTAGTACAGGGCAGTTCTTTCCTTACCCTGTAAGAGATATTAATGATCGTGCGCTTGTGTTGCCTGAAAACACAAACTTTGTTTCAGAAGGTAATTTGCTACCCGATATTTTAGAGACAGGCCGCGCAAACTTAGCACTAAGCTGTCCATGGATGGGTATGTTCATGCATCCTTTTTTGCTTGACCCAAGCTTTACAGGGGTAAACGCCGTAACACCTGCAGAATTAACTCAGTTTATAGCCGATGTAAGAGCATTAGGGTACACCTTTGTAACGCCCACAAGTGTTCGCAGAAACCCAGTGAGGTAAGTATGAAAAGAATCCTCCTAGTACTAAGTTTAATAGCTGCACTTGTAAGCTGCTCAACAACTCCAGTAACACCAGACGCACCTGTCTTACCCCCTGGCTTAAGCGCAGAGTATTTCTTAAATAATGACTTTAGTGGCGTAAGCAGAACCCGAATAGATGGTCAAGTTCAGTTCAACTGGCAAGCAACTTCACCCGTAAGAGGCCTCTTACCAAGTGACTTTAGTGCCAGATGGCAAGGTTACCTAATAGCTGACAAAACAGAAACCATAACGCCGAGCGTAATAACAAACGGAAACTCGAGTCTTTTCATTAACGGTCAAGAAATAAAAGCAAATGAAACCATTGACCTAGAAGCAGGAAAACGCTACGCAATTAAACTCGAGTATCAAAAGCTAGGTGATAATGCAGAACTCGAGCTTCGTTGGTTGCGCTCAGATGGGACTAATGAGGTAATCCCTCAGCAGTTTTTTGAACCTTTGGCAAGTATTGTTACGAGTGAGACCGTCACGATTGGTGAAAATTTACTTATTAATGGTGATTTTGAAGCTAATGAAGGTGCGTGGCTTGGCTTTGGGGGTAATGCGCAGGCTCAAGCTAGTGATTTAATTGCGTCTAATACTGGTTTTTCGCTTTCCTCTTGGGCTTGGGTTCAGCAGAATATTGCTGTGTCTGAAATTGAGGCTGGTTTGAGTTACACCTTAACGGCTTTTGGTAAATCTGAGGTAGGTGCGAGTTGTAAAGTGAGCTTGGCAGGTGGAACAGCTGATTCTAGGCTTTTTGATGAAAAGCTAAGCTTTGATTCAGTAACTTGGCGAGATAAAGAATTAAGTTTTGAACTTCCAACAGGTA
>CAZWJZ010000198.1:0-4121 GCA_964634665.1 uncultured bacterium
AGTGGTTAATTGTGTAGGGAACCACTTAACACTTCAGTTGGACCATTCTAGTTCGCAGTAGCTCATGAGAATTATCGCGATAAGAACCAATTCTACGAGTTTATTCTCAAAACCTAACACCTCTCGATTACGGTTTAGTTGCCTTTTAGCAATGAAACCGTAATTATATAAAGCATGAAAATAGCTGTATTCAGTACCAAACCCTACGACGAGCAGTTTTTTGATGCTGCCAATGCAACTCATAATCACACGATTCAATATTTTGAACCTCGTTTAACTCACACTACAGCAAGTCTTGCAAATGGCTACAATTGCGTTTGTGCATTTGTAAACGATAGCCTAGATAAATACGTACTCGAGTCTTTATATGAGGGTGGTACTCGGCTTATTGCTCTTCGCTCTGCGGGCTTTAATCATGTTGATTTGCTTGCCGCTAAAGCTTTGGGGTTAACGGTTGTTCGGGTGCCTGCTTATTCTCCTTTTGCAGTTGCTGAGCATGCTCTTGCTATTATTTTGTCTTTGAATCGTAATATTCATAGGGCATTTAACCGTGTGCGTGAGGGAAATTTTGCCCTCAATGGTCTTTTAGGGTTTGATTTGCATGGCAAAACCATTGGCATTGTTGGTACAGGAAAGATTGGCCAGACGTTCGCTAAGATCCTGTCTGGGTTTGGCGCAACGCTTTTAGCTTATGATCCTTACCCAAACGAAAGCTTAAACGACTTGGTACGTTATGTCAATTTTGAAGGCTTACTACAAAAATCTGATGTTATTTCTTTGCATTGTCCTTTAACTCCCGATACCAAACACATCATTAACGTTGAATCTTTAAGCATAATGAAACGTGGAGCCATGCTTATTAATACCAGTCGTGGCGCTCTAATTGATACAGCGGCTGTAATTGACGCTTTAAAATCTGCTCAGCTTGGTTACTTGGGTTTAGATGTTTACGAAGAAGAAGCTGATTTATTTTTTGAGGATCTTTCAAACAAAATTATTCGGGATGATAATTTTATGCGCTTGCTGACCTTTCCGAATGTAATCATTACAGGTCATCAGGGGTTTTTTACAAAAGAAGCAGTACAAAATATTGCTGAAACAACTCTTACCAACATAAGTCTATTTGAGGCAGCTAAACCTGGCTATTTTGAAGTGTCAACCGAGATGTTAGCTTAGTCAAGTGATGTTCCAGCTTGCGTTCAGCTAATCTTTCGGGTCATAATAACTATCGCTCATTTGGTGTAATTCCCCATTGCAATGATAAGAACAAAAAAGGGCTGAGAAATCCCGCTTAGTTTGGTCTAACTTTCTCAGTCAAGCACTACATTTTAAATCAAAAGCAGCATAATACAAAGGACAAAGCATGATACATACTAACGCCTTTTCACTGGAACGCATCAAATTAAACTGGTTTAGTAATCTCAAGGGAGACTTACTATCTGGCCTTGTCGTAGCCTTAGCCCTCATACCAGAAGCTATTGCGTTTAGCCTCATTGCTGGCGTTGATCCAAAAGTAGGGCTTTACGCTAGCTTTAGTATTGCCATTATCACCTCATTCACAGGTGGACGCCCTGCCATGATTAGTGCTGCAACAGGCGCCATGGCATTACTCATGATTAGCTTAGTAAAAGAATACGGGCTCGAGTATTTGTTTGCAACCACTATTTTGACGGGGATTATTCAGCTTATTTTTGGTGTTTTTAGGTTGGGTCGTTACATGAAGTTTGTTCCTAAAGCTGTCATGATTGGCTTTGTGAATGCACTTGCGATTCTGATTTTTCAGGCGCAGCTTGAGCATTTTACGGGTGAAAGCTGGATGATTTATCCTGTTGTACTGGTGGGTCTTGCCATTATTTATTTATTCCCTCGCCTAACTAAGATTGTTCCTTCGCCTCTTATTGCGATTGCTGGCATTACCCTTTTTACAATCTTTACAAATAGTCCTTTGCGCACGGTTGGAGATATGGGTGAGTTACCCACTATGCTTCCTCCTTTTGCAATTCCTAATGTTCCGGTTAACTTTGAAACACTAATGATTATTTTGCCTTACGCACTTCCTTTAGCTTTGGTGGGTCTTATTGAGTCGTTATTAACAGCAAGTATTGTTGATGATATGACAGATACAAGTAGCAATAAAAACCGTGAAGCTAGAGGTCAGGGTATCGCTAATATGATTACAGGTTTTTTTGGGGGCATGGCTGGTTGCGCAATGATTGGTCAGAGTGTCATTAATGTTGGTAGTGGTGGTCGCACGCGTTTAAGTACCTTAAGCGCTGGTGTTTACCTTCTTATCTTCATTCTCTTTTTAAGTCCTGTTTTAACTATTATTCCTATGGGCGCGCTGGTTGCAGTCATGTTTATGGTTTCTATCAATACGTTTGATTGGCGCAGCATTCCAAGTTTGCTTACGCATCCTAAAAGTGAAAGTATCGTTATGCTAGCTACTGTCCTTACGGTGCTTCTGACTCATAACCTCGCGTGGGGTGTCATGGTTGGTGTTTTGCTAAGCTGCCTTTTCTTCGCTCGTAAAATTGCGAAACTCATTAAAGTAGAGAGTTCTTTAGATGAAACTAAAAAACATCGCAGTTACACGGTCTTAGGGCAACTCTTTTTTGTTAGCACTGAAGATTTCTTGAAAAACTTTGATTTTAATGAAACGTTAGAAGGCGTAACGCTTGACCTAAGTCACACACATTTATGGGATGGTACTGCGGTTGCGGCAATTGACAAAATCGTTTTGGGTTTTAGAAAAAACAATATTCCAGTCTCCCTTATTGGCTTAAATGCTGAAAGCCAGAGCCTTTTGGAGAAGTTAGCGGTTCATGACAAAGCTAATGCCCAATTATCAAGCCATTAAAACGAGTTCATCTAAAGTAGATGAAAAAGACCTAAACCATTAATCATTAGCTTTCTATCACGAAAAAAAGTGAAAACTGCTAGCTTATCTGATACTTTTTAAAAATCTAAGTACCCCTAGGGGTACGAGTAAAGACTAATATACTCAGTTATATTGCAAACGTACTATGGATTAGCTTAACGCCACAAATTTAGGCAATGAAACCCGATTTACGAACCAAAATGGAAGCTATGACTCAAAACCTGAATGTCAGCAAAGCCCATAGTTTTTATTTTTAATCACAGAAATGATTATGACTTCGAGAGTAGAGTAAAAGCATTATGAAACGCCAATCGTTTCACTCGAGCTAAAACTTAGGTAAACTACTGCAAATGTCCACGACTGAAAAAAATAAAACTCAAATACGCTTTAGTGGAGCGAGTGAGGCAGGTCGTGTTCGTAGTATCAATCAAGATAGCTTCTTTATTGGAGAACTCGAGCCTTATTATCTTGCTACGGTTGCTGATGGCATGGGGGGTCATAAGACGGGTGAAGTGGCAAGCCAGAAGGCTATTGAGAGTTTAAGGCGGGAGTTACTTAAGCGCAAAAATCATCCTCCTACAGCTTTGGCTAAAGCGGTGCAGTCTGCTAATTTAGAGATTTTTGATTATGCTAGTGAAAATCCTGAGCATGAGGGTATGGGTACAACCTTAACAACTGTGCTTATTGATGATCAGGTTGGTTTGATTGCGCATGTTGGTGATTCAAGGGCTTATCTTGTTCGTGATAATAAGATTGATCAGCTAACGCATGATCATAGTTGGGTAGCTGAGCGTGTAAGGCAGGGCGTGCTTACAGAAGAAGAAGCTAAGCGGCACAGGTTAAGAAATGTGATTACGAATGCGCTTGGTTCCAATGCTGAGGTTAAGCTTGACATTCAGCATTTTGATGTTAAGCAAGGTGATAAGTTGTTACTATGTAGTGATGGCATTAGTATGCTTATGAGCGATGATTACATGCGCGATATTCTTGTTGATAATGCTCCAGAAGATGCTGTCAGGGCACTTATAGCAGAAGCAAATAAGCGTGGTAGTCCAGATAATATTACAGCCTTAGTCATAGAAGTTGAGGGCATTGAACCGCAAACCAAAAGCTACGCTTTGCCAGAAACGCAAATTGAACCTAATTCTGTCACCATTACGCAGACACTAACGGGTATTAGTCAAATTGAATCTGCTTACCCTAGGCAAGACACGGTATCAAAGTTACGCAGACAAGCTTGGTA
>CAZWJZ010000198.1:4131-8862 GCA_964634665.1 uncultured bacterium
TTGGTATCCTTATAGGCTTTGGATTGTTGGGTCTCTTTACCTTGTTTTGCTTATTGTTATATTTACTGTTGTAAGAAGTACTTAATAAGGAGAAATACATGCCTAAAACCATTATTGAAACAAAAACTGCACCCGCAGCCATAGGGCCTTATAGTCAGGCGATTCGTACTGAGCAATTCATTTTTACGAGTGGGCAAATCCCGTTGCGACCTGACGGTAGTCTTAATGAAGGTGACATAAAAGAACAAACAACTCAGGTTCTAGAAAACCTTAAAGCTGTACTTGAAGCGAGTGGCTCGAGCTTGGCTAATGTTGTGAAATGTACTTGTTTTTTGAGTGATATGAATCATTTTGTGGCAATGAACGAAGTTTATGGTTCTTTCTTCACCGAGAATCCTCCTGCTAGAAGCGCAGTTGAAGTTGCTCGTTTACCTAAAGATGTTCTTATTGAGATTGAAGCTGTCGCGTTAGTCTAAGCATGCCTAAAGTTATGCTCATTACGGGAGCAAGTAGGGGTATTGGTAGAGCTACTGCTTTACTTGCTGCAACTAGAGGCTATAACTTAGGAATAAATTACTTAAAAAATGAGCAGGCTGCTCTTAGTCTGGTTGAGAGTATAGAGACTTATGGTGTTACAGCCGTTGCGCTTCAGGCAAACGTAAGTCAAGAAAAAGAAATCATTAGCCTGTTTGAACGTTTAGACAAAAGTTTAGGTACAGTTGATGTGCTAGTGAATAACGCTGGCATATTACCCAAGGCCGCTCGAGTGGATGAAATGACGGCAGAGCGGCTTAATCTTTTGTTTCAAACCAATATCACGAATTATTTTTTGTGTGCCAAAGAAGCCATTAAACGCATGTCAACAAAATATGGGGGGAAAGGCGGCTGTATCATCAATGTCGCGTCGGCTGCTAGCCGTACGGGCTCTGCTGGCACTTATGTTGATTATGCAGCAAGTAAAGCTGCATTAGATACCTTTACCTATGGTTTAGCGCAGGAGCTAGCCACAGAAGGGGTTCGCGTAAATGCAGTTAGACCCGGCTTTATTGATACTGACATTCATAAAGATACAGGCTTAGCTAATCGGGCTGAGGCGGTAGCAAAAACGGTACCCATGAAAAGAAATGGTAGCCCTGAAGAAGTTGCAGGCGCTATTCTTTGGTTAGCTTCAGATGAGGCAAGTTACACTTCAGGTGCTCACTTAGATATTTCTGGCGCACGCTAATTACTATTAATGTCTGCATTCAAGGTTAAAGAGTCAGTTCGTTTAGATAAGTTTTTAATGAACTCATTAGAGCTAAGTCGCTCAAAATCTCTCAGTTTACTAGAGCATGGCTTTATTAAAGTAAATAGGCAAACAGTTAATTTAAAAGCTAAAGGCAGAATACTCAAGCTTGGGGACAGGGTCGAATTATTCGAAGTGAATCTTAGTGATTTGGAGATAATTAAGCCTAACAATCTGAATCTTAAGCTTTTACATGAAGAAGCAGGCTTTGTTGTTGTTGATAAGCCAGCTGACATGCCGGTTATGCCTCTATATCATTTAGAATCTAATACGGTGCTAAATGATTTGGTTTATCGCTTTCCTGAAATTCAGGGTGTTGGTGAGGCTGGCTTACGTAGTGGTGTTGTGCATAGATTAGATAATAATACTTCAGGTGTTCTTGTTGTAGCTAGACAGGATGAAGCGTGGCATAAGCTTCGCACAGCTTTTAAGACTCATAAGACAAGCAAAATCTATCATGTGCTTGTTCAAGGGTACTTAAAGGGGGAAGGGAGTTTAAAGGAACACCTGACGGTTACTCAGCATAGCCCTGCCAAGGTAAGCGTTGTTGATGCTGAGCATAAAGGTGCTAGGCTTTGTGATTTGTCTTGGCGTAGTCTTGAAGCCTATAAAGAACTAAGCCTATTAGAAATTGAATTAGGAAGCGGATTTTTACATCAAATTAGAGTCATGATGGCTCATATTGGCCATCCTGTTTTAGGTGATGGAATTTATAATCAAAATACCTCAGTTATAGCTAATTGTTCTCGTCAGATGCTCCACGCATCCTCAATTAGCGTTTTAGGCATTACTACAAATTCTGATTTGGCCACCGACTTTAAGGCCTGTTTAGACCATTTGTCTTAAGCTTTAGGTATTCATCTGTGCTGCTAATGGCCTTTCCGTTTTATTCATTAATGAATAAAACGCGGTCTTAGACCCTAGAAACCAATAGCAAACCCGTTAGGAGCGACAAAACCTCGCTAGCGTTTATTAAGCGTAGTGTCGGGTTTGCTATAAAGTGCTATGGGCAAGAAAATTAAGCTATGCTTTGCTCATGAGCGTCTTTGATATAGGCAGAGAAAAGCTTTGCCTGCTTGATTCTATTTCACATATTACAGCAGAACACAGCGGCTTTATAATTGTATCTGGCTCTCATGGTGGGCTAGCTTCAGGTCGTTACGCACTCAAATACAGCCCTAAACTCGTTGTTTTTAATGATGCAGGTATCGGTAAAGACAATGCGGGCATTGCCGCGCTAAATCAGCTTGAGAGGTTTAATATAGCTGCAGCCATGCTAGATGCTCAAAGTTGCCGAATTGGAGACGCTGAAGACAGCTGGCAAAATGGCAAAATTTCATTCATTAATGAACCTGCTAAAACAATGGGTATGAAGCACATCAAGCTTAAAGAACAGCTCGAGCTTTTGTTTGCTTCATAGTATTCATGTTTGCTTAAGTAAACTTAGATGTTTTGCTGTCAGCATTTCAAGCAAAAACCTTAGTTCAGCTGTGAACCTTTTGACGTAATGGGGTTCAAGGAGTTGTTAGATTGTGCCTGGTGATGATTATGAATATTTTTAAACCTTTAATCGTTTGTTTTTTCTTAGCATGTTGCATGAGTTTTGCTCAAGAAACAACAACAGATGTTCCTGCAGATGAGTCTTCAGAATTGACAGGTGAAGGTAGTGAGTTTCTTATTTTGACAGAAGTCGCGTTGGGTACAGGCTGGCCTGGCTATCAGCTTTACAACATTAATGCTGGCTTTCAGAAGGATTCTTTTGGTGTTAACTTAAAAGGCTCTATTACAGAAGCCGGACCCTATGTTCACTTAGCAGGACGGTATTTTTTGCCTATTCCCATTCCAGTACCTACTTTTGCTAGTGTTGGTGGTGGCTTTTTCTCAGATTCCCCTGTTGGAACGGTTACTATGGGCGCACAGATTCCCTTTGGTATAACCAGTCCTTTTAGAGCTACGCTAGAAGCTGGTGTTGCCTTAGATACAGGCCTAAATGGTGGTCTAGAAGTTCTGCCAACCGCTAGTTTAACCATTGGTTACACCTTTTTTATTGAGACCAGTCCCCCAGATACTTCACCCATAGCGCAGTTTAATGCCAATAATGACGTTGGCCCTTGTGTGCCTAGCGAACCTAATTTTGGGTCATTAAAGTCTGCTCTTGACCGAAAAATTGATGCAGAATTGAGAAAAGCTAAAGTTAAGTACTCTGGTGTTTATAGACTTGGTAGCTGGAGTTACAGCACAACCAAAAAGTCTGAAAGTGCTAATTCTGCCACATGGGAAGGTACGTGGCGGGGCAGTGCTACCGAAGTCTTAACAGGTAATACGACCAGAGGCGAAGGTACGTTTAAGGCTACCTTTAACTGGACAGGCTGTAGTTGGAACGTTAACGCGAACCTTAACTAACCCCTACCTGAACGCCAAGTTCTTTTAACCACTTCCGATAGGCGATGGCTAGCCTATCGGATTTTATATGTAGCTCTGCGGCTAAGTCTAAAGGCAAGTCTTCAGGTCTTTGACTTAAAAGAATAGTTTCATCTTGAGCAAATATTTTGTCTTGAAAATCTTCAAAGATTTGGTCATCCATATCAAACCCATAATTTCGACTTAAGATAGCGTAGGCTCTGGTTTTTCTATAGGCAACAGGTGTTGTATGAAGCATAATTGCAAAAGCATCACTACCTTGATCATCTGTCTTGCTGAATTTTACAGTCATGGGTCTTAAGGCACTATAAATATAACTATTATTGACGTCTTTTCCTCGCCCGTCAGGGTCAGGTTGAAACACTGTTATTTCATCAGCTACCAAGCCACCCTCTTGTTTATGCACATGATATTCAGGAATTACTGAGTGTTCAGGTACGCCCAAAAAACCTTCATGCACCCACATTAAATGCGAGACATCTAAAAAGTTTTCAATAACACGTGGGGCTTCTGCGTTCACCTCATACGGGCCACAAATAATCGTATGAAAAGCAGGGTCATCTGCCTCCGTAAAACACGGTGGATCGTTCTCTGAAGCTTCAAACCTAAGCCAAACCAAACCGTACTTCTCTTGGCAGTCATAACGAAAAGCTCGAGCTTTTGTGGGTATGGCTAAGTCAGGCTGTGCGGGTATGTGAGTGCATTGTCCTGTTTGGTTGTAGCGCCAACCGTGGTAAGGGCAAACCAGTTCTCCTTGCTCAATACGACCTAATGATAAGGCTGTTCCTCTATGAATACAAATATCCCTGAAGGCGTGTAGTCCTTCTTCATTTCGCCATAAAACAACATCTTCACCCATTACTTGTACTTTATGTATGTCACTTAGTTCATCTATTTTTGCTACAGCCATCCATTCTTGGCTGAGTACCGGATCGTTTAGTCTTTGCATGCTTTTCTCCTAGCCTTTTGCTTTATGAAGTCTGGTGACTTGTTAAACCTCACTGAGATGTGGAATAATTCACTTT
>CAZWJZ010000199.1:0-8758 GCA_964634665.1 uncultured bacterium
ACCCCGTTCGGTGACAGCAGCCCGGCCACCCCCTCGAGCACCGAATCGACGTACGGGACGTGGCACAGCGTGTTGGCCGCGAAGACGAGGTCGGCGGGACCGTCGGATTCCCTGATCTCCGCAGCGACCGAACGCTCGAAGAAGCACTTCCGTACTCGCACCCCACGCGACGCCGCAACTTCGGCGACACCACCGGACGGCTCGACGCCCAGGTGACGCACGCCCGCATCGGCCAACGTGGAGAGCATGACACCGTCGTTGCAGCCGATTTCGACGGCGAACGGGTCCGGGCCGACGAGTTCGGTGGCCAGGAAATACTTGGCGGTGGACTCGAAGTGCGTGCGCATCACAGCAGATCCGGACGAGTAATAGGGGTAGCCCTCGTGGAACATCTCCGCTCGTGGGACCTCCTCGGTCAGCTGCACCATCCCGCAGGCCCCGCAACAGCCGATGACGAGCCGAAAGAAGCGCTCGTCGCCGATCACCGTTCTCGGCGAGAGGAAAGCATCCGAGAGCGGCTGGCGGCCGAAGTCGAAGAATTCTGTGACAGTGCCGGCGCACACGCGACACAGCGGCTCGGGATAGTGAGGGGCATCGGGCACAGCTGACTCCTGACTCAGCGAGACGAGTTTGAGGGATGGCAAGGGCGTGCGATCAGGATGCGTCCCATCTGATGCTGAGAAGGTTTCACAGGAGGCCCGGTGAGGCAATGTCCGGACGCCCTGATTGCGGCGCAATGCCGGTCGACGCGACGCAGTCTTAAGCCCGTCCCGCCGGCGGGACGGGCCGGGACGCCGGCTGCCATTGATGATCACCTCAACGATCACCTGGCATCGGCCAGGCGACGGGAAGGGACTCCGGACCGTGCAGCAGCTCGGCGCGTACTCGACGGGCAGGACCGTCACGGCGCAACTCGGTCCAGTGCTCGAGTACGGCGTCGACCATTGCCGTAGCCTGCGCACGGGCGAGAGCAGCACCGAGGCAGTAGTGCACGCCGTGCCCGAAAGCCAGGTGTCGCGACGCCGCTCGCCCCGCGTCGAAGACCAGCGGATCGTCCCGGCCGCGCAGTCCCTCGGTCGCGAACAGGACGAGCAGCTTCTCCCGGGCGGCCAACGGCATCCCGGCCACATCGGCGGGCGCGGGGCTGGTCCGGAAGAATCCGATGAGAGGGGCGTCCAGGCGCAGGCTCTCCTCGACTGCGTCGGCCACCCGGATGCGTCCGCTGCGGACAGCCTCGAGCTGCTCCGGCCTGTCCAGGAGCCGGTCGATGACGTTGCCCGCCAGCAGTGCCGTGGTGACGCTGCCGCCGACGAGCATGAACTGGCTGAAGCCGAGAACCTCGCCCGGCGTCAGCGCCCGACCCCCGAGGCGCGCGCGTAGCAGCCGGGTCAGGAGGTCCCCAGCAGCGTCGTCGGCCATGGCGACCCGGTCGCGCCGGTTCCGGATCTGCTCACTCACATCGGCATGGAACGCGCGGTAGGTGTCGACGACTCCGGCCGTCAGGGAACCCGCAGGACCGGACAGCCCCTCTGCCAGGTGCAGCGCCCAGGTCCAGTACGTCCGTGCCCGCTCGGGCCGCAATCCGAGTAGGCGGGCGACGACCCCCGCAGCCAGCGGCCCCGCCAGGTCAGCGACGACATCAGCGCGCCCGCGCTGGCGCAGCCGAGCCGCCGCCGCCGCCGCCTCCCGACGCAACAGATCAGCGCCGTCCCCCGTGCCCGCAGCACGAAGGACCCGGCTCAGCAGTGCCCGGTGCTCGGTGTGCGCCGGAGGGTCGCTGCTCGTCAGGACACCGCCCGGGCGGGCGTGCGCCAGACCAGGGCCGTGTGCCGACGACCAGGTGACGTGGTCGGTGAGCACCTGCCGCACGAGATCGGGGTCGGTGACGACCGCGACATCCCGGCCGCCGATCAGGCAGCGGCCACGCATCAGAGCCGCGGATGCGGCTAGGTGGGCCGGCTCGGCACTGAGCTGGGCCAGTGGCGGCAGCCGCGGACACGACATCGTCCCCGCGGACCCGGCCGCCGTCATGCGTCGATCACCCGTGCGGTGGACAGCACCGCCGCCACGAGGTCGGCCTGGCGCTGGACGCCGGCATCGGCCGGGCGGCGGTCACCGCCGTCGAGGACGGACTGGGCGAAGGCGGCCACGACGTTGGCGAACTGGTGGTCGGCGGCGAGCAAGAGCTCTTCCCTGTGGTCCTGCCGTTCGATGCGCACCAGTGGCCGGTACGACTCCGTTGGGGTGAAGACCAGGTCGAGCGACAGCCGTCCCGTACTCCCGGCGATCGCGTAACAGTTCGAGTACGAGTGCTCCATGCCGAAGCGCAGGTGCGCCGGCACCCCGCGGGCGTCGCACAGCAACACGTCGCCCGAGACGACGACGCCTGGGTCGCGCAGCCGACGGAAGACGGCCCCAACGACGTCGAGGTCCTCGCTCAGCAGATGCAGGGCGGCGCGCAGTGGGTACCCGCCGAAGTCGACGAAAGCCCCGCCACCGATGTCGTCCGACCAACGGATGTCCCCGGCTGGCTTGGGCGGGATCGTGAAGGCGCTGGTGAATCCGCGCACCTCGCCGACCACGCCGTCGGCGAGCATCTTGCGGACCGCGGCGTGCTGCGAGTGGTGCAGGAACATGTAGTTCTCCTGCAGCACGAGGCCCAGGGAGCGGGCACGTGCGAGGAGGGCCCGTGTCGCGGCCGGGTCATCGGTCAGCGGCTTCTCGACGAGGACGTGGCGCCCGGAGTCCAGTGAGCGCCCGACCCACGCGGCGTGCATCCGCGCGGGCAGGGGCACGTACACGGCGTCGACGTCGTCGCGTTCCAACAACCGGTCGTACCCCTGCACAGGCTCACCGCCGAAGCGCTGGCCGAAGACCGACGCCCGCGCCAGGTCCCGGCTGGCGAGAGCGACGATCTCGACCCGGGGATCGCCCACCATGGCCGGCAGCGTGCGACGCCAGGCGATGTCGGCGCACCCGAGTACACCGACCCGCAAGCGTGGACCGGCCGCGGGTGCGGAGGTCAGTGCCACGTCAGACCAGGTCCGTCTGCCGCGACGCCAACCGGTCGTAGTGCGCGAGGCACTCCTTGTACGTCGGTAGCCGACCGGAGGCCACGACGTCGGCCAGCGGGGGCGCCGCAGCGTCCTTGTCGGACATCACGGCCTCGGCCGTGAGGTTCCACGGGATACCGATATCGGGGTCGAAGGGGTCGACTTCGATCATGCTCCCGGGCACGTACGCCGCAGAGCACAGGTAGCTCATGCAGGCGTCATCGGTACGGGCGACGAAGGCATGCCCCAAGCCGTCGGCAATGTACACACCGATCTGGGAGTCCTGATCCTGCTCGGTGATCTCGTATTCGCCGAAGGTCGGCGAACCGACCCGGAGGTCCACGACGACATCCATGGCCGCGCCACGCACGCAGGTGACGAGCTTCGCCTGGCCGGGAGGCAGGGTCGTCGCGTGGATCCCGCGCACGGTGTTCCGCCTGCTGACCGAGTAGTTGACCTGACCGACCGGAAAGGGATGTCCGATGGCGGCATTGAGCTCGCTGGTGCGGAGGTGCTCGAAGAAGCGCCCCCGTCGGTCCGGGTGCGGCTCTGGCACGATCCGGTAGGCCCCCGGGATTCGGGTGGCGGTGATTGTCGTCACGTCAACATCCATCGGGTAGTCGGGTCGGCGAGCTGCGTCATCCGGGCCGTCACCACAGGCTGTGCAAGCACGCCATGAGAGTCCGGGCCTCGACGTTGAGGTAATGGCCGTGACGCAGGAGGTTCGTCACCTGCCGGGCGGTCACCCAGCAGTAGTCGGGTGGCAGGTCGACCGGCACCTCCTCGCCGACCTCGGTGATGCGGTAGCGGGTGAGCGCACGCCAGAAACGGCCGCCCTCCTCCGAGAGCACCGAATCGAAGCGCGTCGCGCCGACACCGACCAGGGCTTCGTCCAGTTCGCCCGGCTCTTCGGCTCCGGAGCGACGGTGGACCGTCGGCGCCATCTCGACCAAGTCGACGAGGCCGTACTCGGGCTTGGCCCGAACCAGGGCGTGGAGCACCCCGTCGACGATCCGGGTGACCAGGACCGCCTCTGCCGGTTCCCGCGGGGCGAGGAGCGGTTGGCTCCACCGGGTGACCTCACGCGTGCGAGCCTCGACCTGGACTGCGACGATCCGGAAGCGGGAGCCGGTGTCGTCGGAGATCTCGTCGTCGGTACAGCTCCATCCCGTGACCTTGGAGAGCGGCACGAGCCGGGCATCCCAGTCGCAGCGGGTCTTCGCGTCAGTGAGCCAACTGCGGACCTCACCGGCACGCCGCAGCGCCCCGCCCTCGCGACCATCGGCGAGGTCTCCGTAGGACCGCGCGAGTGCTTCCGCGTACCCGTCCCCCGTCACCTCGTGCTCATCCGGCAGCGCCAAGGGAAGGCAGGACAACACCGTGCGGGCGTCCATGTTGACGAGGTTCTCCACCTGCAGCAGCTCGTAGACCTGCCCGAGACTGAGCCAGATGTGGTCCTCGGACGGTGTCACTTCCCGTGTCGCGAGCACGACCATGTTCCGATTGCGCTTGCGCCAGAACCATCCCCCCTGCTCGGACTGCAGGACGTCGACGAGGACCTCGCCATGGCCCGGTCGGACGAAGTGCTCCAGATGGCGGGTCGGAGCGCCACGATGCACCTGCGTGTAGTTGCTGCGCGTCGCCTGGACCGTCGGGGAGAGCTGCAGCGTGTTGATGTTGCCCGGCTCCATCTTCGCCTGCATCAGACAGTGGAGGACGCCGTCGAACTCCTTGAAGAGGATTCCGAGGATGCCGATCTCCGGTTGGTGAATGACCGGCTGGGTGAAATCGGGGAGACCGGGCCGGCGCGCACGCAGTCCTTCGACGGTGAAGAAGCGGCCGCTGTCGTGACCCAGGTTCCCGGTCGTCGGATCGAAGGACCACCGGTCCAGGCGCGACCAGGGCAGGCTCTCCACGCAGAACGCCCCCGCTCGTCCCCTTTCGTCCCACCAGGACCAGAAATCCGGCATGGACGTGACCGCGTGGGGCTCCGCCCCCCGCTGGGGGACGACCCACGGGCCACCGGAAGCCGCGGCACGACGCTCGACTCGCAGACCCGCACGGGAGCTCACGACTCGGTCTCCGCCCGGCTCTCGGCCGGGTACCTGATCATGATACCCCCAACACGTCGCGGAGCCGGTCGATGACCCGCTCCTGCTCCCCATCGGTCAGCGACGGGTACATGGGCAACGAGAAGATCTCCTGGGCGAGTCGTTCGGTGTGCGGCAGCGATCCCTCGCCGTACCCGAGATGGGCGAATCCGGACTGGGTGTGGACCGGCCACGGATAGCTGATGTTGAGCTGAATCCCATGGGTGCGCAGCTCGTGGAGCACCTTGTCGCGCTGTTGCACGCGCACGACGTACACGTAATACACGTGGTCGTTGCCTTTCACCGTGACCGGCGTGACCAGGTCGGTATCGGCGAAGGCCTCCTCGTAGCGCTTGGCTATCGAGCGGCGCCGGTCGATGTAGTCGTCCAGCCGGGTGAGCTTGCGGCGCAGGATCTCGGCCTGGACCTCGTCCAAGCGGCTGTTGTGGCCCGGCGTCTGTGTGACGTAGTAGCGGTCCTCCATGCCGTAGTAGCGCAGGCGGCGCAGCCGAGCGGCGACCTCGGAATCGTCGGTGATGGCCGCGCCGCCGTCGCCGTAGGCCCCGAGCACCTTCGTCGGGTAGAAGGAGAAGGCCGCGGCGTCGCCGTGGGAGCCTGCTCGCCGACCGTGCTGGCGGGCGCCGTGAGCCTGCGCGCAGTCCTCCAGCAGAGCGAGCCCGTGCTGACGGGCGAGCGCCTGCAGGGGGGCCATGTCGACGCACTGCCCGTAGAGGTGGACCGGCAACAGGCAGCGGGTCCGACGTGTCAGCACCGATTCCACCTGCGAGACGTCCATGAGGTAGCTCGAGGGGTCCACGTCGGTGAAGACAGGCACGGCTCCGACGGCGTCGATGGCAAGGACGGTGGGGGCCGCCGTGTTGGAGACGGTCACGACTTCATCGCCCGGACCGACGCCGAGCGCCCGCAGGGCCAGCACGAGGGCATTCGTCCCATTGTCGACGCCCACACCGTGGGCGACGCCGCAATACTCGGCGAACTCCTCCTCGAACGCCTGCACGCTCGGTCCCAGAATCAGGCGCCCGGAGCGGAAGACAGTCTCGACGGCATCGAGGATGTCGTCGCGCTCCTTCTGGTACTCGGGCAAATATGTCCACACGTGCTGCGTCACGGGAATGATGACCTCCAGGAGAGGAGTTCCTGCGGGCGTACCGAGGTTCCGACGCTGCGAGCCGGATTCAGACGATCTGCTTGACGAGATCGACTCCATGAATATCCCAATCGTCGCGGCTGACCGCAAGTACCGAGACGTCCCAGAGTCGGCCGTGGAAGTAGGCGTGTTGGGCGAGAACGGCCTGTGGTCGCACCATCGCCGCGTGGGTCTGTGACCATCCGAAGGCCGGGAGATCGTGGTCGGTGGCGTGCCAGTACACCTTCTGCAGGGGCCACATCGCGAACGCGAAGTTGATCGTCAGCGCGGCGGCGTCGGCTACCGCTTCCCGCTCGATGCCCGGCGGCGCGACGAGCTCGACGCGGACGTGCCCGGCAGGCGCGAAGTCGAGCAACGCCGTGTGGGCCACGTCGTTGCCGGACTCCCGATCGGTGACGACGAAAGCCGCTGCGGCCCCCGCGGTGAAGGTCGCGGCGAACAGGTCCAGCAGAGGCACCACACCGGTCCCTGCCAGCATTTTCATGTCGTGGACGATCTTGGCGTCGGCGGCCGCGGCGGGTCGCAGCGCCACCCGCCGCCCTGTGACATGAGGAAAGAGCACAGTGACCTCCAAGAGTGACGACCGTCCCGCCGGCGGGACGGATCCGGGAACTGACATGCCACGCGGGGCGTGACGGGGAGCGGGCCGACTTCTCGCACCGACGCTAGGCACCGGCGGTGCCGACGGACAACGACTGGTCGGCGAAAGGCCTACGCGTTGCCGCCGAGATGTCGCCTCTCAAGTCGAGCCTGCACCGGTTGACCGCAAAAAGGACCTCTGGCTATCGTCTTCTTTCGTGCCCCTCATTATCGGTGCGACTCCGGCATGCACGCGGCGGGGTTCGTTGAAACTCACCATGTCGTCTGGCGTCCATGACGAACCCAGCCGAGCAATCAACTGCGAAAGGGCTTGATGCCATGACGACGACAGAGGGCGCCCCCCCGCGCCGCGGCGAGCAGATTGACCCTGGTCTGGTCGATGAGATGGAAGAGATCATCCGGAAGATTGCCAAGGACATCTGCGCGGAGCAGCCGGAAGTACCGGAGCCCTCGTCGTTGGTCGACCTCGACTCCTTTTCGATGGTCCAGGTGCTCCTCGAGATCGAGAACTCCATGCATATCAAACTGTTGGAGGCCATGGAAGGCTTTCAGGGCCAGGAGTTCCGGGACCTGGCCGACTACGTGGTGGTCGTCCTCGACGACCAGGGCGTCGGCGGCACGGAGGGGGCCGACTCGGCGGGGGCCCCTCGGGTCTGAGCGTCGGCAGGACCTCGACAGACCTGAGCGGACCTGTTCGGAAGGGAGCGGTTGAAGATGATCCGGGAGGAGGGCCGTGGCGTCCTGTCGACGATCGGCGCTACCCCTCTCATCCGTCTGGAGCGGCTGTTCCCCGAGTCAGGCGCGCACCTGTGGGCCAAACTCGAGAACGCCAACCCCGGCGGCAGCGGCAAGGACCGGGCAGCGCTCAGCATGCTCGTCGGGGCCATCCGCGAGGGGACCGTCGTTCCTGGTCGTTCCACGGTCGTCGAATCGAGCTCGGGCAATCTCGGCATCGGGTTGGCCCAGGTATGTCGATGGTTCGACCTGCAACTGATCTGTGTCGTCGACCCGAAGATCACTGCACAGAACCTCGCGGTGTTGGAGGCCTACGGCGCGCGAGTCGAGATGGTCACCGAGTGCGACAACGAACAGGGCGACTACCTGGCCGCCAGGCTGGCTAGGGTGCGCCAGCTGGTGCGCGAGCTTCCCGACGCCTACTGGCCGAACCAGTACGCGAACATCCGCAACGCCCAGGGCCAGGGCCAGGTCATGCGAGAGGTGCTCGCCGCACTGGTCAGGGTCGACTTCCTGTTCATCGCGACCGGTTCCTGCGGCACGATACGCGGCTGCTCAGCGGTCGTCGTCGAACTCGGCCTCGACACCCACATCGTGGCCGTCGATGCCGAGGGCAGCGCGGTCTTCGGCGCCCCCGGCTGCGCCAGGTTGGTCCCCGGCCACGGAGCGGCGATCCGGCCGGCCCTCTACACGGAGGGGATGGCCGACTCCGTCGTCCAGGTCAGCGACCGCGAGTGCATCGCGGGATGCCGGCACCTCGTCCAGTCCGAGGCAGTACTCGCCGGCGGATCCTCCGGAGCCGTCGTGGCGGCGGTCGGTCGGCGGCTGGCGGACATGCCTCACGGCGCTCGCTGTGTCCTCGTCCTCGCCGATCGCGGAGAGCGCTATCTGCAGACCGTTTACTCCGACCCCTGGGTGCTCCAGCACTTCGGCGCCATCCCAAGCCTCACGATGGGAGCGGTTCCATGTTGATCCTGGGCCGCCACGACGTCCGCGAGGTGCTCGACGGCGCCGACCAGGCCGTCCTCGACTGCGTACGAAAGACGTACGTCGAGCACGCCAAGGGGCGCACGGTCGTGCCGCACTCGTCCTTCCTGCGCCTGCCGGGGGAT
>CAZWJZ010000200.1:0-8730 GCA_964634665.1 uncultured bacterium
AAGCTGAGACAAACTAGACGCTATATTTACTTCGTCAGTAACAAACTCCAGAGCTTCCAATGGAACAGGTTCTGCAAAAACAGCTAGTACCTGCAGCACAGTTCGTTCGTCAACATTAAGTGCAGAAACTAAGGCTTCAACAGGTTTAAGCTTTAAACGCTCCAAAGCAGGTTTATTAGCTAGTAAAGAATCAACGCTCAGGGTTGGTTTACTCTTCAATGCTATTGCTGCAGCATTTAGGCTCATTGGTACACCCTCAAGTTCATCAGCAAGCAAAAGTAAATCCTTATAAGAAGCTAAAGCTATATCATTATTCAGTTCAGCATAATGTTTAAATAAAGCTAAACTCTCATGCGGGTTAAGGCCAGTATTTAATTGAAAAAACAAACTACTATTCAAACCACCCAAATCACGATCTAAAACAGATAGATCAATTGCCTCACGGGACGTAAGTAACAGCTGGCAAGCATGATGAGTCAGTGCACAAACTTTAGAGATAAACAATGCAATATCTTTATACGCTGACTTAAATTCACCTTCATCAAGAAGCACCTCAACATTATCTAATACAATCAGAATTCTCTGTTGAGCAAAAACTTCCACTAATAAGGCATTAAGTACCTCATCAAGTCTTACAGGACGAGCTAAAACCTTGTCGAACAAGACTTGCTTTTCAGTACTTAACGCTTGACGTAATAAACGCAATATTTCTTCTAACGAAGCAGAGGTATTCATTATAAAAGAGTAAAAAACAATTACATTAAACGCCTCATCCTCATTTATAACTTTTGTTGCCAATGCTGACTTACCCATACCCACAGGTCCACAAATCTGAACCAGAGGTAGTTTCTTATCATAAAGAGCCTTTCTTATTTTCCTCAGGGCACTTTTTCGACCTTCAAAAAAACCTAACCTAAGGCTAAACCCTAGAACTTGCCTTTCAGGTGAACTAGGCGTGACTATCGCAGCATCAAAATACGAATTTATTTGTTGACTAACCACTTCAGAAATTGTGTTTTTAAGAACATCAGGTAAGCTAAATTCAATTCGTTTGACGTCCTGAATAGACTGATCTGCATTAAGTAGACTCTGATATTTAAGGAATAAAAGTTCGTTACTGTCTTCTAGAAATGTCAAAAGAGACTTATCAATCTCATCTATACCACTACTTAACTGGGTAATTAAGAAGACATCTGTCAAGTATTCAAAATGAACGTTTGAGTATTCAGTGGTTTCGGGTAAAAGCTCAATAACTGCGTCCCATAAAGTTTGGTAAACAAAAAAACGAATATCATCAATCCAGTTGCGTAAGTCAGCATGTAATTCGGAGTAAAGATCACTCTCAGCCAAAAAAGACCCTTGCTTAGCTATGGCTATTGCTGCATCCAAATCACGAATAGGTTTAAGAAATAAATCTAATTCTGTTCTTGTGCTGCTTAACAACTCAGTGGGTAGCTTTGTTTTTTCCTTTGTACGCACAACCTTTAAGTCAGGAAGTTCTTTTCTAATGAACCCTAAACTCCTTGTTAAAGCATCAGTACTACCTTTAAAAAAGAGCTCTGCTAAGCCTTTAGAATCAAAAATACCATCCCCTTGTGACACGCGGAATGTCTGTAAAGGAACTCTTGACTCAAGCAGCAAGAAAGCCAAAAGTAGCCTTGGTTTTGCAGTTAAATCAGCATTAGTGAAAGAGATTTCACCAAAACACTTAAGCAAAATTGAATGTTTAAGACTCATCTTGAATCTAAGCTTAAATGACTAAATTCTGAAATACATTAGTTGTGTTCGAGCATGTTCGAGCATGTTTAAGCTCAAACCTAAACTACTCATAGGACTCAAAGGTTCAGGATTCCTAAGAGTACGAAGTCTATTAATAGCTCCCGAGGGTTTGATGAACCCTGTCTTAACGTCATCAAGTTAAGACGCAGCATCCTAGAAAGGTGTATCACACGTAAGCATTACGAACAAAACCATGCTTTAAGGCCTTAAAGCGCACCAAAACCTTCTTAAACCACCACAAGAAAGGATTTTGCAATGCGCAAATCACTAAAGTACCTACTTGTTATTCTTAGTTTAAGCTGCCTCACGCTTACAACTGCTACAATCCTAACGCCACAAACCCTCAGTGTAGCTGATGGTGGCGATAACGATGTTGATGACGGCTAGCTCCGCAACTCACTTAATTCAGTAACCATAAAGCAAAATTAAGAGGGGCGACATCCAAAAGATGTCTCTCCTCATCCCTAGGTGCAGCCTGAAGAAGGGAAGCACTCTGAGTTAACAAAACCTTGTATTTTTCAGATAATAGTTGATAAATATCTTCACGCATTAAAAAATGAACAACAGATTCTCTTTTTGAATCCAGAGGAAATAAGGAACAAAACTCTACCAGTAAACCCAGCATTCCTGATAGATCACTAGCAAGAAACATGCTTTTAATAGCTTTGGTAATGACAACTCGAGCTTTTTCTTGTTCACCTTTTTGGTTTAGTATTTTGCTGTGTAGTAAGTGGTATTTTGCATTAAACCAGTGACTGCCTTCATTTAGCTTTTCTAGGAATGCTTCTGCTTCTTTGCTTTTGCTTAAAGCTATTAAGCTAAAGCCTGCCATTAAGCTTAGGTTTTTGACTTGATTACTTAAATTTAGTTTTTCTGCTTCTTTGAGGGTTTCTACTGCTAAGTGGTATGCTCTAGAATGATTTTGTCTTGCATCTTCTAGCGTTACTCTTATGTAGTTTAGCCAGATTAGCTTGTCATGGCGGGCTAAGTTTAGAAATATTGCTGTTGCTTCTATGAGTAAGGTTTCGGCTGTTAGGTAGTCTCCTAACCGAATCAGAATCATGGCTTTGTTTGTTAAAGCGGTTGCTGTAGGTGCTGATGCGGCTTCATTTAGGATTAGGGTTTTATCTGCGTAGGTGAGTGCTTCTTTGTAGGCACCACGTAGTTCAGCACGTGCGAGTAGTATCGTTAGGACTGTTGTTTGATCTTTTGTGTTGGCTTTTAAGCTTAGTATTTTTTGTGCTGTAATTTCGCAGTCTTTTAGATTGGCTTTCATTTGTAGCCAGGCTAGATTCACGAGTACAGAGGGGTCTTTTTGGTTGATTAGGTTTAGTAGCTTTATGCCTGTTAAAGCTTGATTGCTTTGGTCACATAAAATTCTTAGTGCTCTGCTGTGACTTATGAGTTTATCTTGCTGGTTTTTTGCGGCTAATTGCCATGCTTGAGTTATATCTTGGATTTCTGGTTTTAATACTTTTATGACTTGTGCGCGTGCTGAGCTTTCTTGCTCAATGAGGTTCAGGCGGTCAAAGAAGTAGGTTATGTAAGTGGTGCTGGTTATTTTAGTTTGTTTTTCTTGTGCGTAGCTTTTTAGTAATTTAGGTAAGGCGTATCGTTTTGAATGCTCATTAAACGTTAGGATGGATTTGCTACATAAGTTCATTAGGGTGCTTATAGCTACGTTTGTTATGGCTTCTGCAGCTTCGTAATCAAATTCTTCTGCAAATACGGTTAATGCAGTCAATGCTTTTTTGTCGCTGCTGTTTAGCTGTTTAAATGAAAAGCTAAAACTTTTGTCTAGTGCGGCATGAACTGAGTTTAAGGGATTACTGGCATTAGTTTGCTTTGTGAATTGATTTGCAATGTCATTAAGGGATAACTGCATGGCAAAGGAACTGAGCAATTGTAAAGCTAAAGGATGACCTTGGGTTAACTGTATAAGCTGCTTTGCACTTTCAAAATTGCTTTCATTTATTTGTAGTCCTTGAGCTGTTAAGTAATGATTGAGTAATTCATACGCTGTGTTGTTAGGACTGTTTATTTCGCTTAGTGCTTCAGCTTCATAACTTAAGCCTTTGAGTTTATAGGTAAACACGGCTTCTAAGTTAAGTTGCTCTTGACTGGTAACGATAATACGTAAGTTAGGGCAAGCTTCAACTAACTGTATTAACACGTGCTTATGTTGTACTTCTAAATCAAAGTAATCCAGAGTTAAGAGGTAAGACTGCGTATCAATGAACCAGCTTAGTTGCTTAAAGGCAGTCATTTTGTTGCTTTTTAAGCCAAAAGCATCAGCTATTCTTAAAAGTAAATCTTCAGCACTTGACGAGGGCTGGTTTTCAAGGCTAATGAATTGCATTCCTGTGAACAGTGATTCTGTGTTTACCGCAAGTTGTTTTGCTACTACCGTTTTACCTATGCCTGCTATACCTACTAGGTTAATAAGTCGCCATTTTTTCTCGTGTAATAGCTTGCTTAAGGAATCTATGTCTTTGTTTCGCCCAATGATACTCGTACTTAAATTAAGGTTCGAGTTTCCTGTTAAGAGGCTCCTTAAAGCTTCTCTTTGCGTACTAAAGAAGCCTTCAATCATAAAGTCTTTAGCTTCTTCTCTAACAGTTCTTTCCTCTACAGCTCCTACAGCTAGAAGTATAGTGTGCATTTGTTTGTAATCACTGGGAGTGGGGTAAGAAATTGCTTTGGGTAATTCAAACGCATTTAAAGCAAGCTCCTTAGCTTTTTCGAAGTTGTTTTGCTTCATGCTTGCTTCTGCTAGTTGTAAGGATGCTTCTATGACTCGTGATTGTACTTCTTCTCTTGTTTCAAACAGCCATATTTTGAGTTCTTCACTTAGCTTTATGCGTCGATTTCGTTCAATTCCTTCAAGAAATAAACCTTTGTATTCCTTGAAAACAACTTTATATTTTTTTGCTTCAGCTGCTTTAGTTAAGCGACTTAAATCTGAATCAGTATTCCTTAATTCCACATGAGTTGCAGTTATAAGAACATGATTGGGTAGTTTTTTTCTTAGTTTATTGAGGTAGTAAGAAGCTAATTTTTGCTTATTTTTAATATCTTCAACATGAGGCCATATGACATCTATGAGGAATGATTTTGAGACTTTTTTTTGGCTGTGAATGTACGCTAAGAGTAGTAATTCAAATTGACTAAATGAAGCTGCATTCTTTTGTGTAGCTGAGCCTAGAAATTGTAGGAAATCGTTACTCATTAAGACTTTAATCATAGCAGTAAGCGCGTTCTAATAGTCATACGAACGTCATACGAATGATAGATGGTATTTGTTTATGTAATTAGTTTTTAAGGGCCGTTTGGTAAGAGATAAGAGTGAGTAGTGAGGGCTGTCAGATGAGTGATGTTAAAGAAGGTAAAGAATCTGTTTTTCTACTTAGATTGTGGAGTGATGATGATCAGGATTGGCAGGGGAGTCTTAAGAATATTAGGACTCGAGAAGTAAAGTACTTTATGAGTATGTATTCTCTTATTAGTCATCTTGAAAATGATGAAGGTATTTTGTTTCGAGAGGAAAATTGATACCATAAGCATTGCGGTCATTAATTATCTTGCTAGCAGCTTCAGCTATAAATCATCTAAACGATTGTTAATGCATGCTTAAAGAACCAAATCGACAATTCACAAGTTTGCGGTCGGATGTTTTGCTTAATTCAAACATTCATCCAGAATAGCTTGAACATCATCAAGTAAAGCTTGGGGTGCTTGTTCTATAAATTCAGCTTTTCTTGCTTTGTAATCATAGGATTTTAGTTGCTCAACCATTACAAATCCTTTTAGGGAAGACTGCTTTGGAACAGCAAGGTGAAAAGGATAGTTACGATCTGTATGGGTTAATGGGCAGACCATAGCAAGGTTTGTTGCCTTGTTGAATAGCGTATTGCTAATAACAAGTGCAGGTCGTCTTCCTTTTTGTTCGTGTCCTGCTTGTGGGTTAAACGTTAAAGAGATGAAGTCTCCTTTTTTAGGAATGTAAGTCACCAGGCTTCATTACCCATGGGTGCACCAAAATCGACTTCTTCTGATTCGTAGTCTTCAGGTATTTGTTTAACCATTTCTTCTAGACTAAATTTCTTTACTTTTTTAATGATGATAGCATCGTTACTTGTGTCGATACTAACCTCATCACCTACTTCTAATTTAGCTTGAAGTAAAAGTTCTTTGCTTAATCTTAAGCCTTGACTGTTACCCCAAGCTTGTATTTTGGTTGTCATATCAAACCTCCAATGTATAGCCTAAGTATAGCCCATTTTAAGCTAAATCAAAATTACTTAACTAACAGCTTCAACTTTTTCTCTTTAGTCAAAGAAGACCACAACACATCTAGTTCACCACTATTCACAGCAACGAAAGGTTGTGGCTCGAGTATCAGCAGAAGGCTGAAATCTCTGCAGTTTAGGTAGATATTTTCGATGTTTGCCATAGTTTGTTATTTTTTGATACATCTCATAACTCTCTGTAAAGGCAAATCAGGATCACCCGTTACTTGTTTAAACAAGCGTCTAATCTCTTCAAGCAATCTAATACCCTCAGGCAGACTCAAAATAGAATATTCAGCATGCCTAAACTAGTGGCTTAGAAATCTCTTAGTAATTGAGCAAGCTGCCATAAGCCAATTATTTCCGTTGAGTCATTAATAGGGTAGCGTTCAAAACCTGAGTAAACAATAAAGCTTTTAGATGGCTTTATGTCTTCTAAAGCTTGCGTAAATCCTTTTGTGGTTTTAGGTGAACTACTTAACTTTATTTCTATGGCCCATGTTTCTTGAGATGTTAATTCCAAAATTAAATCTATTTCAGCGCCAGCTGCTGTTCGGTAGAAGCTTGCTTGGGTTCTTGGTGGAGCGGCTGCCAAAAGGTTTTCAATCACAAAAGCTTCCCAACTTGAACCCATAATAGGATGACCTGAAAGGCTTTCGTGATTCTCTATTCTTAAAAGTGCATGTACAAGCCCGCTGTCCCTCACATAGGTTTTTGGTGATTTAACAAGGCGTTTAGAGATGTTAGCCTGAAAAGGTTTAAGTCGCCTAACAAGAAGCAGGTCAACCAGTAAGTCGATATAGCGGTTAACCGTCTGAGCGCTAACCATAAGGCTTTGTGCTAACTGTGAACTATTAAGAAGTTGTGCTTGATTATGTGCCAACATAGTCCAGAGCCGCTCGAGTGTTTCTGCAGGTATTCTTGGGCCAAACATAGCAACATCTCTTTCTAAGTAGGTACGAATAAAGTCGTTGCGCCATAAAAAGCTATCTTCATCATTGTTACTTAAAAAACTATCTGGAAATCCGCCTCTAAGCCAATGCTTGGTTTGGGTTTTACTGCTTGGCTCGAGTTCTAAAGTGGTAAGTGGTGTCATATTTAGGTAGCTAATGCGTCCTGCTAGGGTTTCACTGCTTTGTCTTAGTAAGTCTATTGAGGCTGAACCTAGTAGTAGGAAGCGACCTGTTCGTTTGCCTTTGCGTCTACCTTCGTCTATTAGGCCTCTTAGGGTTTGGAAGAGTTCTGGGGTGCGGTGGATTTCATCGAGAATGACAAGTTGATCTTCGTATTGTTTGAGAAATCTGTGTGCGTCGGTTAGTTTGTTTTTATCTGCTGAGTTTTCTAAGTCAAGGTATAAAGTTTGGGTGTCTTGAGTTAATTCAAACGCTAGGGTTGTTTTCCCTACTTGTCTTGGGCCAATTAGTGCTACAGCAGCTTGTCGTTTTAAGGCTTGATCTAACTGCTTACTGATGATTCTTGGGATTAATGTCATATTATCCTTGCATTTTAACCATGCTATGGATGATTTGCAAGGATAATCGTTTATTTACTTGTGATAAGTATTGAACTTAGTTTTCAAACTCAGCGACTTCCCTTTGATACGGCATGTGCAAATCACTATGCCTACTCCGCCTGATTTATCTGGCGGAGTAGGCACTGAGCAAGTCAAATAAATTATCATTACAATCATACTGACCAGCATGATCAATATGCTATTATGATTTTATGACTAAGACGGTACCTGCAGTAAAAGCAAGACAGCAATTTGGCACCCTTCTCAACGAAGTAGATTTATCAGGTGCAAATATTGTAATTGAACGAGATGGTAAACCAAAAGCCGTTATGGTCTCAGTAGCACGCTTTGAAGCATGGGAGAAACGACGCAAACAAGCACTAACTAAACTCACAGCTCAAGCAGATCGAAATCAAGCCCTTCTTAATAAAGAAGGTACAGGCGTTGATGAGTTGTTGGATGGCATTGTTAGCAGCACCAAAGAAGCTCGTAAAGAACCACTGCCAAAATAAACTTCTGTGCTTGTTATTCTTGATACCAATATTCTGATTACGTTTTCAATAACGAATCACCCGCCCATAAAGCTCATTAGAGAAGCATGGCTAACAGGCACTATCGAGATCGCTATAACTGAAGAGCTCATAGCTGAATACAGTAGAGTTACCGGCTACAAGCACTTAACTAGATACTTTAAAGACAATGAACGCCAAGAACGTATTGATGAGCTTTATGACTTTGCTATTACCATAGAGATTAATGAACCTTATCCAGAAGCACCAGATCCAGAAGACAACTACCTCTTTGCAATGCTTGAACACCCTCAAGTGGAGTGTTTAGTAACAGGGGATAAGGCTTTACTCAAGCTCCAGTCTTATAGCAATAAGCTGATTCTTAGTCCAGCAGCATTTGTAATTGAAAATCTCCACTAAACTAGCCATAAAATAGGGCTAGAACATGCTATTTTTTAGTGGGAAAGCTAAGTGAGGTAAGCATGTCCCACTCCATTTCAGAACTCAACTTAAACACCTCAAGCATTGTTGACTTACGAAAAGCTTGCAAACCAGACCAAACCAGACCATACTGTTAGAGAGTTAAGCCGAGAGGTGCTGATGTTCATGCATATAACCAACATATCTGAAGCCAAAGTAA
>CAZWJZ010000201.1:0-366 GCA_964634665.1 uncultured bacterium
TTGCTGGGGTTAGGGCTGTTTCTTTGAGTGAGCCTTGGCGGGTCATGCGTGAGTTTTCTGGTATTCCGTTTAGGTATTTGTTGGTGAGTAAGCCTTGGGCTAAGGGTGAAAATACAATGCTGCCGGTTCCTGTTTCTTCTAGGGTATCTAAAAGTCCTTCATCTTCTATCCAGCGGTTAAACATGGAGTAGCTGGGTTGATGTATGAGTAAGGGTACTCTTAGACTTTTTAGAATGATAGCGGCTTCTTTAGCTTGTTTTGGTTGGTAATTAGATATGCCTGCGTAGAGCGCTTTGCCTTGCTGCACGGCACTGGCAAGTGCACCCATGGTTTCTTCTAGGGGGGTTTCTGGGTCAGGTCGGTGAT
>CAZWJZ010000201.1:376-5882 GCA_964634665.1 uncultured bacterium
ATGGTAGAAAATATCTACATAGTCGACTTTCATGCGCTTCAGGCTTTGATCTAGGCTTGAGAGTAGGTATTTACGTGAGCCGTAGTTGCCGTAGGGGCCGGGCCACATGTCGTAGCCTGCTTTGCTGCTGAGTATAAGTTCATCTCGGTAGGGTTTGAAATCTTGGCTGTATATCTGTCCGAAGGTTTCTTCGGCACTGCCGTAGGGTGGACCGTAGTTGTTGGCTAAGTCAAAGTGAGTTATGCCGTTATCAAAGGCGGTTCTTAGCATCTTTCTAGCATTTTCTTGAACTTGGCTGGTACCAAAGTTTTGCCATAAACCTAAGGACACTGCGGGTAGCTTTAATCCACTTTTGCCTGTTCGGTTATATTTCATACTGTCGTAACGATTAGGGTTTGCTTCGTAGCTGGGTCTGGTATTCATAATGTTCTTCCTTATTTTAGGTGCAGTTTAGGGCTAGTTTTTGCTTGCATAGCCCGTTTTTTATGCATAGTCTTGACGAATATCTTATATTCTGCTATACTATTGTTTATCAGTCGCTAATCAAGCGGCTTTTTTTGTGCCTTCTCACTTTCAGCTTTCGCTTTTCTAAAAACGCTTTTAATTTATTTTTAGATTTTTTTGGTCTTGTTTCATTAAAACATAAACCTACTGTAAGAACCTTCTGTAAGCCTAAACTATTTATAATTCTAGAGTATCCCGCCAACTATGAATTGGGTTAAAATTGAGTTCGTCTTTGGCTTTTTTATTTGCAAGCAAAGTAGCATATTCATGCTCGAGTTCCTTTAAGGGAACATCAGGAAAGACTTCTTGCATGAGTTCTTTTGAGGGTCTATTCATAACCGTATCATTAGCAGCAATAATGTAATTATTTGAACCTGTGACGTTTGCTTTTAAACTTGCTCGGCAAACACCTGCCACATCACGTTCATCTATGTAACCCCACAAGTTCCATTTGCGTGCTTGAGCATCTTTCCAGCAGCCTTCAGGAAAGGTTTTGTATCTCTCTGGATTCAGTATGTTTGATAAGCGGAAGCCTATAAACGGTATACCTGACCAGCGGCTAAACTGTTCTGCCATTTGTTCCGTAACTACTTTTGAGAGTGCATAGCTACTTTCTGGATGTGGAAAGTGATGCTCATCAATAGGAGCGTATAAAGGTGGTGTGTCAAAAGGTAAACCCAGCGTTGTTTCACTACTTGCCCAAATGACACGCTCGAGTTTTAGCTCTGTTGCTGCTTGAAACATATTGTAGTTCATAGTTGTGTTATCAACAAAGGTTTTGGCCTTAGGGTGAATGTCTGGTGCTGGTATGTTTGCCATGTGTATGAGCGTGCTGGCATCTTTGAGTATTTCATAGCAGTCACCTAGTTGGGTTAGGTCTGCTTGTAGGTATTTTGCTGAGTTATCTAAGTTGTGGAGCAAGTCTACACCAAGGGTTTTATAGCCATGATCAATTAAATCTTTGATTATGGCTTTGCCTGCTTTGCCACTCGAGCCGGTAACGACTATCATTATTTGCCTCTTTTCTTTTTCGTAGTGTAACAAGCTTTTTACGTTTCAGACTGTTCCATAAAATAGCTTGTTTCTATTTATTTTCAGCTAAGTTTGCCATTGCCTTAAGAGTGCACATTCTCGATTGATACCTATAGCATTTACACGAATGGTCCATGGTGTAGGTCCCTGAACAAGATGTACCTGAATTCTAGGCGAGTAAAAGCAACTCACTCAGTCGCTGGTAAAATGACGCATGGAACTGCAAGCAACATTCAAACTCTTCAAACCGTGGGGGCAACACAAATTACCATCATGTTTGAAGACACAAAAAAGCCGCCTTTCCAAAGCTTAGCTAACAAGCAATACTCTAAAAAGACGACTAAAAAATTTTAAATTAAGCTAAAACTTTATCAGCCTGATTCACAAATACTTCTGCGGCACTAAGAATAGCTTTTACTTCTTCTTCACTCGCAGCTTCACAATAAATTCTTAAAACAGGTTCCGTACCACTTGCTCTAAACATAAGCCAGGCATTCCCACTTAGATTGAGCTTCACACCGTCAAGACGCTCAACACTTTCAATCTTACGATTCGCAATAATACTCGGCGGTGACTCTAAGGCAGTCATGACAGCATCTTTAAGTTCATTACCACTTAAGTGCAAATCAAGCCTATCATAAGCATGCTTCCAGCCTACTTCAGTCTCAATTTCGGCAAACAACTCAGACATACTCTTGCCTGACAAAGCCATAGCTTCAAGCAGTAACAAACTATTCGCAATACCATCACGCTCAGGAATATGCCCAGCTACGCCAATACCACCAGACTCTTCCCCACCAATCACCACATCAAGCTCGAGCATGGCGTCAACAATGTATTTAAAGCCTACAGGTGTCTCTACAACATCATAGCCTCGTAAGGCTGCTAAGCGCTCTACAACTCGTGAAACCGTAAAGGTCTTAACAACTTTACCCGGAACTTGCTTTTGACTTAAGACTTGCAATAAAACTGCGTAAATTTGATGTGAGTTAAAGAATTTACCACCTGGCACCACGGCCCCTATACGATCAGCATCACCATCTGTAGCCAAGACAATGCCTTCAGTTTTAGTTTGCATATAGGTCATGGCTTTAGCTAAGTTATTAGCAATAGGTTCAGGATTTACACCATAAAACATAGGGTCTGGCTGAGGATGAAAATCCATGATTTCTTTTTTAATGCCTGCATATTCAAAGAAGCCACTTAGCCACGCTGTACCTGCCCCACCCATAGCTTCATGAATAATTTCCCCTTGCACATTTTCAATTGCTTTTACATCAACCAGTTTGCTCAGAGCTTCATAATAAGCTTCTCTTATATCAAAACGCTCAATGGTGTGTAACTTAGCATCAAAAGGCTTTACATCTTCAGGGGCAATGTTAGGAACATCTTTAGTTGCTTCTTGATAAATAGCTTGGGTAGCTGTGCCACCATAAGGACCTTTTAATTTAAAACCATGATAGGCAGGCGGATTATGCGAAGCTGTCAACATAATGCCACCCCCAGCCTTCAAATGCTTAACCGCAAAAGATAAGGCAGGTGTCGGCAAGTAGGTTTCTGAAACAAGCACCTGCAAACCGTTAGCAGCCAACACTTGCGCTGCACACATAGCAAACCTATCCCCATTAAACCGCGTATCATGACCAACCAGAACCTTATAAACACCCTCACGCTTTAAGTAATTCGCATAAGCTTGAGCAGCTCGAGTTACGTTTTCAAAGGTAAACTTGTCACCAATAATGTCCCGCCAGCCATCTGTTCCAAAAACGAGTTTATCCATTTACAGTACCGTCAATTCAGCAATACGATCATCTTCTAAAAGCTTCTTGATGTCTTGCACCTTATCTTTATGCATAAGCAAAATAGTATTGCCTCGCTTCACCACAATAAGATCTTTAACGCCTAGGGTAACAATGACATCATCTGTATTTTCCGTATAAATAATATTGCCGTCAGTTTCTAAACCAACATGCTGACCAATAACGGTGTTGGTTGCATCTTCAGATTTATCTTGACTTAGTAGACGCTCTAAAGCAACCCAATCACCAATATCATCCCAATCAAAATCACCAGGAACCACATAGGCTTTTTGGGTATGCTCCATTACGGCAAAATCAATACTTATTTTTTTAAGGCTAGGAAAAACCCGTTCAATTGCCTCTCGCTTATTTTCTTTTACTTGCATAGCAGCACGTAAAGGTTGCGTCAAATAAGGTGCGTATTCATCTAGTTCAGAAAGAATAGCGTTTGTATGCCACACAAAAATACCCGCATTCCAAGAAAAATGACCTTCTTCTATATACGACTTTGCTTTTTCAAGATTTGGTTTTTCAGCAAATTTAAGCACATGAAAGCCGTCACCAACTTCACCACCTGCTTGAATATAACCATAACCTGTGGCAGGTCTATCTGGTTGAATACCAATTGTTATTAAGCCCCTTGTTTTATCTGCTAGATTAATGGCTTGCGCAACCGTTGCCCTAAAAGCATCTGGCTTACCAATACGGTGATCACTTGAAAAAATACCTATGATTGCGTCACCAAACTTTTCTTGAATAACCAGACTCGCATAAGCTACAGCAGGTCCAGAATCTCGACCTACAGGTTCAATAATGAGGTTTTCTTCAGGAAGTTCAGGTAACTGTTCTTTTATAAGCTCAACATAGTTCGCACCTGTCGCCACAAAAATACTCTGCGCACCACCTGTCAAAGGCAACAAGCGATCAAAGGTACTTTGTAACAAACTACGACCACAGCGCTCTAGATCAAGAAACTGCTTAGGTCTACTCTCTGTTGATAAAGGCCAGAATCGTTGACCTTTCCCCCCAGCCATAATTACTGCAACAAACTTCGTCATATTTAGCAACTCCATCCGTAAGTTTGACGCTGAATCATTACACAATTATTACAATCACCTCTGTGAATTTATCACTATAGACAAGTTATTTACCAAAACGCCTATTACGATCTTGAAAACTACGAATCGCCCTCAAAAAATCAAGCTTACGAAAACTAGGCCAAAACGCGTCACAAAAATGAAACTCACTATAAGCCGTCTGCCACAACAAAAAGCCAGACAAGCGCACCTCACCACTGGTACGAATCACAAAATCAGGATCAGGCATACCCGCGGTATATAAATACTTTTGAATATCTTCAACCGATAACGCCTCAGCAATATTTTCTAAGCTAGCACCAGCTTTAGCTTTATCTTGCAAGCAACTCTTAATAGCATCAACAATTTCTTCCCTGCCCCCATAGCCAAGCGCTATGTTCAAACACATGCCATCATAATGCTCAGTAGCATGCTCCATGTCTGAAAGTGCTTGCTTAGTATCAGCAGGAAAATCGTTAATGTCACCAATAACACGAACTTTTACTTTATTTTTATGCAAGCGTTCATCAGCAAGTAAATCTCTGGCTTGTTGTGCAAACAAACTATGTAAATGCTTTACTTCTTCAGGCTTGCGGCCTTTATTGTCACTACTAAAGCCCCACAAGGTAACATGCTGGATATCCAGTTCCAAGCACCAATCTAAAACTTCTCTAGCTTTACTAGCACCATAATTATGACCTGTTCTAACATCAAGGCCAATTGTTTTAGCATAGCGCCGATTACCATCCATAATAATACCAATATGGTTCGGCAACTTACCCGCAGTCACAATCCTCTGAAACAAATGACGCTCATAAAACCAGTAAAGCGGCTTATTAAGCGTATCCCATAATGACAAAAGCTGTTTAGCACTAGGCTTCGTTTTACTGCTTGCAAGCGTACTCATAAACGCAGTCTAACAAAAATAAAGATGAGCAGATGTAGAAATTCAAGCACTTAAACTAAAGATGAAAAACTCGAGTTTAAATCTCTTCGCGTAGCATTTTTATGGTTTATCTTTGCAAAGCTAAATCCTGTGACCTTGAATCGGATGTTATCGGAATGCCTTGAATCGGATATCAAGCAAACTACTTG
>CAZWJZ010000201.1:5982-8615 GCA_964634665.1 uncultured bacterium
CCTTGAATCGGATGTTATCGGAATGCCTTGAATCGGATATCAAGCAAACTACTTGGATCACTGAAACAAAAGTAGAAATTAAGCTTCGCGGTTTTGCTAGCTATAAAAGCAGCAGCTCGCAAAAATACAATAGGAGTTCAAATTTATTTATTTTGAGCCAAATCCTGTCAAAATAGTCTGAATAGTTTTAAAGATGATTTTTAAATCTAAACTCGGTGATAAATGCTTTATATAGTAAGCGTCATAAAGAAGTTTGGTTTTGGTTTCAGAGGTAGTTGCAGTGTAGCCTTGGGTCACTTGAGCCCAGCCAGTAATGCCCGGACATATACTGTGCCTCAAAGAGTAACTCGGTATTGACTTACTATATAAGGCAACCATGGCTTCTTGTTCTGGCCTAGGACCAATAATACTCATTTCACCTTTTAAGACATTCCAGAGTTGCGGCAATTCATCTAGACGGTATTTTCTTAAGAAAGCGCCTAAAGGTGTTATTCTTTGGCTTTCTTGGGTCGCAAATTTAGCATGATGAGCGCTTGCTTGGGTTACCTGCATCGTTCTGAATTTAAACATGGTGAAAACTTTATTATGCTTACCTGTTCTTTTTTGCAAAAAGAACACAGGGCCACCCATTTTTAGAGCAATGATGCTGGCAATCGCGAAGATAAGGCATAAGATAAGTGGGCTTAGCATCAAAATAATAAGCACATCTGCAACTCTTCTTAGCTTTAAATAGCTGTTTTGCGCAAAGCCATAAGTCGTATAAAGCGGGATTGTAGTTAGGTTCTCAGCATCTTTTTCTAGAACATGAAACGCCATTTGACCAGATAATGACTCAAATAAAGTCATGGCACTAACAATGCTCACACCGTTAGCAGCCTGCAGAGTTAAGTAGTTAATCATCTCAGCTGAGTAGCTTAGATCTAGGTCAATAACAATGACAGCAGTATCATCTTGTTTTCGTAAATCTTCGATAGTTTTAGCAAAGACAATATTGGCGTTCAAGAAAGGTCCTAATTCAGACCAATACGGCGAATCAGCCACGAACACAAAACACTGAGACTGTCGCACTGAGCGACTAAGGGCTTTACGCAGGCTAAATGGTTGCTTAAGGTGAAGTTGCTGCATAGCCTTAAGGGTAAACAAAGCTAGCTTTTTAAGCAGTGACTACTGCCCTCTTTTTTTCAAAACCGCTAAGGGCGTATTCATCAAAATAATAATATCCCACCAGATTGACCAGTTACGCACATAATAAGCTTCCATGTGAAGCCGCTCTTCAAAACTCACCGTATTGCGAGCAGAAATCTGCCAGTAGCCCGTCATGCCAGGCTTAGCTGCCAGAATTGTTTCTTGAACTTGGCCCATGACTTCCTTTTCTGACTCAAGATAAGGCCTAGGACCAATAAGGCTCATCTGACCCTTTAAGACATTAAAGAGTTGAGGAAATTCATCCAAACTAAATTTTCTTAAAAGGGGCCCAACAGTTGTAACTCTTGGGTCATCTTCAAGCTTATGGTAAAGCTCGTATTCACGCTTCATTTCAGGGTTTGCCTTCAAAATAGCATCTAGTTTTTCATCAGCATCAAGATGCATAGTACGAAACTTAATACAGTCAAACGACTCACCATATTGCCCCACCCGCTTACTTTTATAAAAAGCAGGTCCTTTACTATCAAGCCGCACCCAAATATAAAGCCCAAGAAAAACAGGACTCAAAAGCAAAATGAGAAGCATACTACACATCAAATCCAGCATTCGCTTAACCCACCGGTTCACGCTAGATTGCAAACCTAATCTAACCTCTAAAGCAAGCAAGCCATCTAAACTACTTGCCACAACCCCTTCACTCGGCATCACCTCAAAATTAGGCACATACTGCACTGTTTTAATACTCGAGCCTGAATGGAAATTTGGGAGGGCTTGCAGGTTGGAATTCACGGCAATAATAGCATGATAAATATTGTTTTCTTTAGCAAAAGATTCTACATCTGAAAAATAACCAAGCACAGGTAAGCCTGCAATAATGGCATTTTGCTTATTTTTATCATCATCAAAGACAGCTAAAGGATTAAAGCCATTATAACGGTTATTAATAAGCGCAGAGGCTACGCGTTGCCCTAAAGTATTTGCCCCCAAAATAATAACTGCTTTACCCCACAAATCTAAACTCAAAAGCAAGCTTTTTGCCATAAAGCGACCTAAGGGAAGTAAAAAAATTGCACCTACACTAAGAACCAAAAGAACAAATCTAGGTAAGGCTAGCTGTTCAAAAAGTAAGGTCCCAGCTGCAAGTACCAAGGCTGCATAAAAGGCTGCTGATACTTGCTTTTTTAATTCTTGAGCAGCACTAATACCATAAGCAGGATAAAGCCCTTCACGCCAAGCCATAGCTGGCCACAATAACAAAGCGTAAATTAGACTCTGAGGCACACCAATTGAGCCGTATCCTAAAGCTTGAAAAAGCCTAGTAGCAAGTAACAAAAGAAGGTACATAACAGCAAAATCAACACTCGCAAGCACAACTTTAACCACCCATTGTTGACTACGTGAATCTAGCTGCGCTTGATGCTCAACACTTGCCCGCCAACCCGCTATAGCCGCTAACGGATATAACACACCGCCATAAAACAAACTAA
>CAZWJZ010000202.1:0-1894 GCA_964634665.1 uncultured bacterium
GATGAGGGCGACGCCCCGCCCGAGGATCGATACGTTTGCGGGACGCCCGATCGAGCCCGGTCGGGAGAGTCTTCGGACGCCGGCAGTGTTCGTGATCTCGAGATCACGCCAGGTTTGCCAGTCGCCGCTGATGGTGATCGTCGAGCCCAAGCCGTACTCATCGTCACCGTCGATCACGACGTCCTCCCCCGGGTAGGGACGGACCGTTATCCGAGCGTTGGCGCGGCCGTCGACCTCCGAGTCGTACGGGCCATCGGTGTAGACACCTGCTCGAAGCCAGATGGTCTGTCCAGGCCGAACGGCGGCTAGCGCTGCGCCGAGTGATGACGGGTCCGCAACCGTTCCTGGGCCGGCACCGTCAGGTGTAGCGACAAGGTCGCCCGGCGCAGGGCGCGCCTCGGTCGAGTCCGCAGGAGGTACGTCTGTTCCCGGAACGGAGTTGTCGCCTCCCGTGCGTCGAACAAAGCGGTGTGCGACGTGGCGCCAACGGCCGTCGACGCGGTAGCTCACGACGATCCTGTTCTTCAGTTCCGACGGTCGGATGGTGCCGGGTCGGCGACGGCCGACGTCGTTCGCCAGGTCGAATGGGGCGCTGCGGTCGACCCGCACACGGTTCGTGGCGGTGCGGCGCCCGAGGTAGAAACGGGCTCGCTCTGCGTTCAGGGTCGGGTCCAGCCAGATGCGCACCGGTCCGTCGAGGGTGGCGCCGTGAAGCGGTCTTGTGACGCCGGCAGCGTCGGTGACGAGGAGCACGCCGGCGCCCGCCGACGGCAGGTTCGATGCCCGCGCGGCTGCGCTTCGCGCACCGACGGGCTGCAGTCGGGTGGAACTCGGGGTTGGGAAGTCGATGTTCGATGGCGCCGACCTGGTCGATTGCGGCGAACTCGCGTCAACTGCGGTCTCGGCACCGAGAGCGCGCTCATGCCCGTCGGGTGACACACCCACGAGCCCGATCGACAAGAGCACGACGATCGCGTGCAGCGGACGCAACCAGCGACGCGCGGCGATCGCCTGCGGCTGGGGGGCATCGGAGAGGTCAGAGGTCATCGTTGGTCTCGACGGTATGTCGCGGCGGCAGGTTATTGCTGTGCTGGGTCGCCCGGTCGGTGATCAGTGTGAACGGCAACCTCGGCATCATGGTAGGGCGAGATGGCCCGCCGCAGACCTCATCGCATGGCGGTGTCCCGCCGTCCTCTATGCAACCGCATGACTGTTAATCCTTGTGGCCGCTCGGGTGCCTGCATCAGGGGCGCCGAGTGTGCGGATCAGGTGGGGCGGTTACGCTGCGCTGACGGCGGGCGGGCGAGACGTCCGACGCTCTTCGTCGACTCCGTGGCTGGTGACACGCTGTGCATCTCTACAGTCTCCAGTTCTGGTCCGCGATCTGCTCGCTGGCCTTCGTGCATTCTCGAGCCGGAGGCCGCCTTCAGCGATGGCTGCTCCTCTTGGCGGGACTCGCCAGCTACGCGAGTCTCGATGGACGCTTGTTGGTCCCGCTCTTGCTGATCGCCACGTTCACGTGGTTCGGAATTCGCGTCAGCGATTTCACCGATGACGTCCACACGATTCGCTTCCTCCGGCTTGTGATGGTGGCGATCGCAGCGGCACCGCTCGTCGTTCTGCGTTTCGGGAACGACGTCCTCGACTCGGTTGAGTGGGCGTCAGCGCTGGCGTTCGGGCGCGACGATGCGTTCGACGCCGGGTTCTTTGCTCCCGTAGGGTTGGCCTTCATCTTGCTGTTGGCCTGGGAAGGGATGTATCAGTCTCCGGTCGACCGATCAGAGCGGCGTTTCGCCGACCATCTGCTGGTGGTGTCGTTTCTTCCGACCGCTTTTGTCGGCCCGGTGCCGCGGTATCGAGGCCTGCGAGAGCAGCTGATGCAGCCGAGGCTCGT
>CAZWJZ010000202.1:1904-8539 GCA_964634665.1 uncultured bacterium
CGTTGGTTGGGGTCATGTGGATCGGGCGGCGATCTGGGTGGTGTTTGGCTTCCTCTGGTCGGTCATCGCAGACAATGTGCTCCCGATCGGTGAGTCGGTCTTCACCAACACGCAGGCGACGGGCTTCGAGATCGTGGTGGGCGCTGCTGCGTACTCGGTCGGGGTGGTCGCCGATCTCGCAGGTCTCAGTGCTCTTGCCGTGGCCGTCGCACTGCTGTTCGGCGTCGAGTTGCGGATCGACAACGTCGAACGCCCATACATGGCGCTCTCGCCGATCGAGTTCTGGGATCGGTGGAACCGGTCGGTGACCCAGTGGTTCCTGCGGAGGGTTGCCATTCCCCTGGAGCGCATGTCCGGGTCAACCCAGACGGCGCTGCCTGTCGTCGTTGCGTTCGCGGCCATGTTCGCGTGGTACGTGCAGAGCGTTTCGATGCTGGTGTGGGCTTTGCTCCACCTGGCTGCGGTCTCGCTACAGGCTGTGATCCGACGGGCCCGTCCGCCTCGACCAGGAGCGATGCGCGCTGCAGCAAAGTCGATCTTCACGCTTGGGTTCGTCAGCTATTCGTGGATCTGGTTCGGATCGGGGTCGTTGCATCGCTCACTCGCATTGCACCGAGATGCGCTGTCCTTCGAACTCACGTCGTTCGCTGTCGGGGCCGGAGCGCTCACCATCGCATTCTTCGTTCTTCTGGTCATCACCGATGAGGTTGCACGCATCATGATTCCCACGCGTGCGGTCGCGGGGAGGCGGTCACCTCTCGTCGACTCGGGAGCCGTTCGTGGCGCCATCGTCGGCACTCTGATCGCAGTGACCCTCGTCTGCAGCACGCCTGTCGTGCATCGCTCAGTGTTGGGGCTGTCATGAAGATCCCGGACGACGAGCCGGTCGATCCCCAGGCGGATCGGGCCGATGGGGCGTCGAAGGACGACGTTGCCGGATCAGAGAGCATCGTTGGTGGTAGCTCGGCGAGGACCCGGACGCTAGCGGTTGCGATCGTGGTCCTCTTGGTCTTGGAGATCGTCGTCGGTCTCATGGCCGCAAGCTTGAATGGCCGTATCGCTCAGGCGGATGATGCGCGCGCTGCGAGAGATGAGATCGCAGGCCACGATGGCCCGTCTGCGCTCGTCCTCGGAGCGCCTCAGGTCGTGCAGCACCTGCCCACCGATTGGATCGAGGAGGTGCTCGACGGTGATGGGCGGTGGATGGTGCGGAGCGTCGGCCTCGACGGGAGTATGGCGTTCTGGCAGACGGCATTCGACGAACTGTTCGTGGTGACGGAAACGTTCCCGAGCGTGCTCATCCTCCCGTTCGTCGAGGACCAACTGGAGGACCCGGTTCGGGTCGACTGGTCGGCTATCGGGAACCTGTTCACAAGTCGTGAGACGCTCCGCCGCCGCATGGCCGCCGCGCCAAGCGCAACTCAGAGACTCGAGCTCGCGATGTCCTGGTCATCGTCAATCGTCGGCAACCGTCGCTGGATGTTCTCCGCTCTGACCGACCCCATCGTCCCGTCGTCGACCAGCGTGGCGCGCAGTGTTCGTCAAGAGGCCGACGAGGTCACCTATGTATTCGCAGAAGCCCTGGTCGCAAGGGCACTTCTCGAAGGCGTGCAGGTGGTCGTGGTGGCGATGCCGTCTGTCTCGGAGCGACCACTTCCGGAGGAGCTGCTCGACGAGCTTCGAGCCGCCGGCGTCGCGGTCGTGGACGCCCGATCGACCGCTCCGGATCCCGATACGCAATTCACCGAGGCGGGTCGTCTGTCGGCCAGCGTCACACGCGCTGTAATCGGGCAGGTCACGCGTCAGATCGATGCGGGTTGAGGAGCAGGCGCCTCGCCTTTCGCGGCGGCACCATCGTCGTTCTTTCCAGACGCCGTCTGGGTCTGCCCGGGGCTGGCGAGTCGGGCCGCAGCCAGAGCGAAGGCGAGAGACCCTGCGCCGGTTCGCATTGCGGCGTTGCTCATTGCTGCTGCGGTCCAGACCATGAGCGACAGCGCCCAGGCCTGTTCCCACAATTCCGTGCGCCGGCTCAGGATCTTCATGGCGAGCAGTGCGAGCGTTGCGATCGCCAGAGCTCCCAGGAGGCCGTGTTCGGCGAGCAGGCGCGTGAACTCGGTATGTGCCGCAGCGCCCTGGAAGTGGGTCGAGTCGCGCAGCTCCTTCGATTGGCCGACGCCGACACCGAGGATCGGTGCTTGACGGAACAATTCGAGATCGGCCGCAGCGATCTCATCGCGTCCGGTGGTGCCCGTCTCGCTGAATCGCTGGCTGAGGTTGCCATCGGTGTAAGAGTCGATTCCGGCGAGTAGCGGGCTCAGCGCGAACAGCAGGCCGGCAAGGACGACGGCGCCCAGCACGATGCGGCTAGGCCTCTTGATGTAGAGGAAAGCGACGGCCACCAGCGCTGCAAGCGTATTGAAGAGACCGCCACGGCTGAAGGTCAGCGAGCTCTGGATGAGCAGCGCAAGGCCCGTGGCGAGCATGACGATGCGGTGCAACCGGCTGGGTTCTCTCAGCGCCCACATCAGGCACAGGAGCGCACCGAAGCCGAGCACGGTCGAGACCTGGTTGGGGCCGAACCCCCCTACAGCCTCCTTGCTGGAGTTCGTGCTGAAGGTCTCGGTCCGCAGGAGGGCCTGCAACGCAATGATCCACACACCCATGATCGGGGCGACAGCGATGTACGTCAGGCGCCGGAAGTCGTGTACCTCGAGACGGACGACGGAGAACATCGCTGCGCCCATTGCCAGGGCTACCGGGCCGCCGAGGTTGAAGCTGATCGGATCGACTGCGTCTGCACCCTTGTCGATCAAGGTGATGAGCGCTGCGGGAAGGAGAAGCGCGATGTACCAGAGGCTGTGCGCCTCGGGGAGGCGCTTGGCGAACCGGAAGAGGATGATGATCGACAGAGCAGTGAGGCTGTGCTTGGAGATCTCCCAGGGAACGCTCGCCTCGGTCATGCGCCAGAAGACGTCTGCGACTGCGATGTACGCCGTGCCGACGATGATCGGTGCGGGCCGCTGGAGTGCCAGTGCCGCTGCGAAGACAACCGCGATGGTGAGCATCCCGTGCGCCGTCGCCAATCCGGGCGACTGCTTCATTGCGATGCCGAGCGGGATGTGGGCGGCGAAGAACGCGAGCGGCACGAGATCGAGGGTCGGGCGTCTCGATCGCGGCGGACCGACGACCGAGCGCCGAACCCGTACGAGCTCGGTTTCCTTCGCTACCGGCGCTGTCACCTCACAGATGCTAGCCATCGTGTGCGCAACCGGGGTGTCGGCGTTCTCGTTGGCTGCGCGGCGCAGCGAGTCTCGAACGCCTTCGGGCGTGGTCTTGACGTACGCCGCTATCCTTTGGTGGCTGCGTGGTGTGATGATCGGCGGTTCGTGCGTGGCGAGGGTACGGGCGAAAGGAAGTGGTTACTATGCGGTCGGCTGAGTCTCGTGAGGCCGCCATGAACGGCGGACGCATCGCCATCGTGGTCGACAACCCTCGGCGTGACCTCTCAGGTGTGGTGTTGCTGGGCCGCGAGCTGGTACTTCGTGGGTACGAAGTCTTCCTCGTGCCCATGAACCTTCGGTTGCGTGAATTACCTGCACTCGCCCCCGAACACATCGTCGTCAACTACCTCCGCACGACGAACGACTCCTTCGTGGGGAAGCTCATGGATGCCGGGATCGCAGTGTCTGTCTCGGACACCGAGGGAGCGGTCTTCCATCGCATCGAGGCATTGGTGGCGAAGATGTCCCGCCGGAGCGATGTGACCTCACGGCTCTGGCGCTACTGCGCCTGGGGTCAAACGATGGCGAGTTTTCTCGTCGAACACAACTTCTACTCAGACAGTCAGGTCCGGGTCACCGGTGCGCCTCGAATGGATTTCTACTCGTCCCCGTGGCGAAAGGCAGCTGAAGCAACTTCCCCGGCGCGCCATATGGCCGACGGTCCACTCGCGTTGGTGTGTGGCAGCTTTCCATTCGCGAACCCGCGATTTCGCACTCCGGAGGAGCAGTTTCGGTTGCGTGTAGAGGCGACTGGCCTCGACCCCGTCCTGGTTCAGGGTGAATTCGACAAAGACCAGGCCGGCCTCGCCGCCTTCATCGACTTGACCCGCGACGTGGCGCAGGCTCGGCCCGACGTCACGTTCGTCTATCGGCCCCACCCGTTCGAGCGGATCGAGACCTACCAGGAGGCGTTCGGGGCCTTGCCGAACGTGCACATCAACGGCGATGGGCTAGTCGAGGGATGGATCCTCCGAGCGTCGGTCACCATTCAGCCCGCCGACTGCACCACGGGGGTGGAGGCTGCGATCGCAGGTGTTCCCTCGCTGATTGCCGGCTGGGTGCCGGGCGAATGCGTCGAGGCGGTGCAGGCTGTGTCGGACAGCTGCTCGGACCTTGATGAGCTGTTGCGCCGTCTCGATGATGGATTGGCTTCGGGGTATGGGCGAGGGACGCGGCGGGTGAACGAACTCGTCCACTCGTTGTTCGGTCCCCTGGATGGTAGGGCTCATGAGCGCGTTGCCGATGAGGTGGTCGCCGGGTGCGGCCGAGGGGGGCGCATCGACGAGTTGCAACTCCGGCGCATGCACTACCTGCCCGTCCCCGACCATCGCCTCGGCGGACGCCTTCTGGATCAAGCTCGCATGCGCTTGCGGATACCTGCGGTCTGGTCCGTGCGCGTGCGTCGCCAGCGTGAGCCCCTCAAGTGGGACGTCGGCGCCAAGCAGTTCGACGCTGAGTTGGTGAACGGCCTACTGTCGGCTCTCGATGAGGCCGCCCCGGACGATCGAGGATCTGTCGAGGCGAGTGCGGCGGAATCGACGCACTATCGATTCGGATTCGACGTGGGCCGGTCTGTCCGGCTCGCGAATGTGCACTGGACGGTGATTCGGTCGCTGGAATCGGCTCGTGATCAAGCGACTGTTTGACATCTCGGCCGCTCTGCTCGCCTCCGTCGTGGCCGTACCGGTCGTGGCGGTGGCCGCAGTCGGGGTCAAGATGTCGAGCAGAGGGCCGGTCCTGTATCGGGCGACCCGCGTCGGTCGCGACGGTCGCCCATTCACGATTGTGAAGATCCGCACGATGCGGGTGGCGTCTCCCGGCTCGAGCGCGATCACGGCTGCGGGTGACGAAAGGGTCTTCGCCTTCGGTCGGCTGTTGCGCTCGTGCAAGATCGACGAGTTGCCGCAGCTGTGGAACGTGGTGAAGGGGGACATGGCAATCGTCGGTCCACGTCCGGAGGACGTGGGCATCGTCGATGCTCACTATGCACCCGAGCATCGACGGACGCTCGATGTCCGACCCGGACTGAGTTCTCCGGGATCGGTGTGGGGCACGACGCATGGTGAGCAGATGATTGGCACCGAGGATCCCGTCGGTGATTACGTCGCAAAGGTTCTGGCAGTGAAGCTTGCGCTCGATCTCCACTACGTCGAGCACTGTTCGTTGGGTACCGACTTGCGTGTGATAGGTCGGACGCTGGGGCTCGTGGCGGCACAGCTCAGCCGAAGGACGGCGACTATTCGGGAACCACCCGAGTTCGCCGACGCAATGCGTTACCACCTCTACCCACCCAGATAGCGGGGCGTCGTCATCCTGTCCGATGGGTGAGCGCCGTCGGTTTCGTCGCGTGAAGCCCAACCACGTCGAGCACTGCGTCGATCACGTCTTGGACGTCCTGGTCGGTCATGGCCGGGTACAGCGGGAGCGACACGCATCGGCGAGCCTCGGCGTCGGCGACGGTGAGCGAGCCTTCGGGAACTTCGATGCGTTGCGCGAAGTGCGTCATTTCGTGAATAGGGATGAAGTGCACGCTCGTCGCGATCATGCGCGCCTCGAGTTCGTCAATGATCTGGTCTCGGCTGATCATCATCTCGTCCTCCAGGAACCGGAGTACGTAGAGGTGCCATGCAGACGAGTACCCGGGCCGTTCGATCGGTGTGCGAATCGCTGAGACCGGCGCGAAGGCAAGCTCGTAGGCGTCGACGATCGCCCGTCGGCGCTGCTGGAACTGCGGTAGCCGACGAAGTTGATGAAGGCCGATCGCAGCCTGTATGTCCGTGAAGTTGTACTTGAACCCCTCGGCAATGATGTCGTAGCGCCAGCGCCCGCCCTGATAGCGCTTCCATGCGTCCTTGGTCATCCCGTGAAGGCTGAGTACGCGGGCCCGGTCGATCAGCTCGGTGGTGCCGGTCAGGAGGCCACCCTCGCCGATGCCCAGGTTCTTGGTGGCGTAGAAGGAGAAGGCGACGAGATGGGGTGGGCCGCTGGAGTCGACGGCTCCGATCATCTGGGCGCCAACGGCCGCCGGGATGGCGTGGGCTGCGTCTTCGACGATGGCCAGGTCGAACTCCTGAGCAATGGAGATCACGGCAGCCATGTCGCAGGGGTGGCCGGCGAAGTGAACGGGCATGATTGCTGCCGGTCGCCCGCCTTTGGTTCGCTCGATGGCGTTCCGCAGCGCCACGGGGTCCATGTTCAGCGTGTCCGGTTCGACGTCCACGAGCACGGGTCGGGCGCCGACGTGGAGGATGACCTGAACGGTTGCGGCGAAGGTGACTGGCGTCGTGTAGACGACGTCGCCGGGTCCGATGTCGGCGACGAGCAGGCCGAGATGCAGTGCAGCGGTGCACGAGC
>CAZWJZ010000203.1:0-8536 GCA_964634665.1 uncultured bacterium
TGTTTTTCTCTAGGGCACCGTAAGAGAAGTGTTGACGGTAACCGGCTAAACCTAAAATGAGGGTTTCTGCCATGCAAGCGTAGACTTGTCCTTGTTCTAAAGATAGGCCTTGTAAGCTGAGCTTCTGGTTTTCAGGTAAGCTTACACGTCCGCCTTTTAACAGGATGACCTTGGGGCGTTCCTTCGTAACGCTTTCAGCGACATCTTCAGGGACAGAGATATCACAAATAATCGTTGTCTCATGGCTTAAGTGCTCTGCTTGAATTAGCTTTTCAGGTGCGTTACTGGCAGTCATAATGGCGTTACAATTTTTTAAATCAAACATATTGGTACTTATCTTTATAGGCGCGTTGCTAGCAAAATGAGCTTTAATTTGCTTAGCTATAGCTTCATCACTGTTGAGCTTAATAGCTTCTTTAGCCAAAACACCCGCTAAACCTTGCCTATCGCCAGCTTGTAAACGCTGCCATGCTTGCTCATAGAGACTATCAGCGATACGCTCGAGTCTTTTTTCTGAGCCATCTCGACCAAAAAGCGTGAGTTTAGGCATAGTTTCAGCCAATATTTCAGCCAGTATGCGCCCTATATTACCGGTTGCACCCACAATGGCCATATGCACATCTTTTAATTTGCTGTGACTTAAAGCACGCTCGAGTGTGTCTAAACTTAGGGCTGCGGTAAGGGAATTTCCACTGGTTATACCAAAGTCATCTTCTATAAGCGCAGTTCCGTTGTTGGTAGCTATGGAGCTGTAACCTGTTAAACCTAGTTGACTTACACCTAGATTTTTGGCAACTTGGCTAGCTTTTTCTATTTGCTTGGCAACCTCTTTTATGCGGCCTGTACGTAAAGCGTGCATGATTTGCTCAGCTGTTATGGGCACACCTATTAAGTGCAAGTCTACCGTTTCACCTGAACTAGAGCTAAAGCTTTGCTTATCTACCACAAAGGGGTCTAAGAGGCCTTCTAGATTATCCAGTAGGGTTTTGCAGGCTTCGTTACTGAGCGGCGCTAAGCTTGGGTCCCAACGTAGTAAGTCGCTTGGCTCCATAAAGTGAGCTATACAAGCAACACGATACGTAGCAGGAGATGTCGTAGAGTCTAGTTTTTTTGCTTGGGGGGTTACCGGTAGGCTTAAAGGTTCAGCTTGATTTTTAAAAAAGCTACGCACCAAAGCAAACGCATCTCCCCTTCTTAAAATCTCAGCCACGGCGCTTAAAGCATCTATAAGTTTATGAATGTCAGCATGATTAATAAACGCTGAAGGCTCGAGTCTTAGGGTACTAGCCGAGGATAAAGTGGGTGCTAAGCGAATCGCTTTGGCATTGAGTAAGTAACCACAAAATAAGTAACTAAGCAAATTCTGCTCTGAGCAAACCTTAATTAAATTCGAGCTACTATTTATTTGCGGAATAAGCTCCAAACCAAGCATAAGCCCACGACCACGAACTTCTTTAAAAATATCAGGATAAGCTTTTACAAGCTGCTCGAGTTGCGCTTTTAAATAAGCACCCTGCTGCGCACACTGCTTATAAATAGCTTTTTCTTCAAGAAGCTCGAGTGTTTTGAGTGCAATGGCGCTCGAGTAGTCATCTTCTGCGAAGGTTGAGCTATGCAAATAAGCAAAGTCTTCTATATAGTTTCTTTTGTTTATAACTAAGGCAGCAATTTTGGCTAGCCCACCCCCAAGGGCTTTTGAAAGTAAGTAATAATCTGCAACAACCCCACTTACTTCTGATGCTAAAAAAGCACCCGTTCGCCCCATGCCCGACTGAATTTCATCAAAAATCAAAGGCACATTGTGGTCTTGACTAAAGCTACGCAAGGCTTGCAAAAAAGCTTGACTTAATTCATGAATGCCTCCCTCACCCTGAATGGGTTCAGCGAAACAAGCAATCAGCTGCGACCAAGACTTTTCAACTAAAGCAACACTACCGCCCCGCTTTAGTTCAAGATCTATATAAGATGTCTGCATATCAGCAAAACATTGCTGCAAGGCAGCTTCATCATTACGCCTAACAAACTGCGTTTGAATACCCAAGTTCCCCCAAGGTGCCCGAAACACTTCATTAAAGGTTAGTTTTAGCGCGCCGCTACTCTTACCATGAAACGCACCTTCCAGCGCTAAAAAGAAGCTATCAGACCCAAACACCCGCTGGTTATACGCCAACAAAGAAAACTCGAGCTCATCTAAATTACTTAGCATAGGTGCGTTAAGTAGTGCTTTAGCAGTTTCAAAAAAAGACTTCGGAATACTAAAGCCTTGCCGTTGTTTAATACGCAAACTCTTAATTGTTTTAGTAATCGTCTCAAGAATAGTTTTAATACGCAATTGACGCTCGAGTGCCGCGTGTTTTAAGGCTGCTTCTACGGCCTCTGCGCCCGAATTGGCAAAGGTTGTCATAAACGCTGCGCCTGTGCGCGCTTCGAACATAGCCGCAAGCTTTTCAGCACATAAACCTGCCTGAGAACGAATGCTTGCTTGCGCCGAAAAAGCTTGTTTTTGCACTAAAACATTCATGGCAGTTCTTATAAGTTCAGCATGGTTATGCCCCAAGATATTCACACCATAACCACCTAAAAAATCAATTACCTGCTGCTCTTGAGCGCCTCTAAAATAATAAAGATAATCTCCTTGCGCCCGGTGAAACACTTTATCTAAAGCAGCTGACCTTAGTAAAGACTCGAGCTTAGGTTTTAAGTAACGCCCGTAACTGCTTGTTTCTTGGGCTTCTAGACTAGCAATCATGCGGCTTGCTGAGCCGTTTTTTTCGACTCTCTAGCTTGGTAGTCTTGCTTTAGTTTGGTTCGTTGTAGTTTGCCACTGGTAGTTTTACTAATCGTATTTTTTGCAACCACCTCAACCCTATAGGGTAGTACGCCTGTCTGCTTAGCAACATAGGCTTTGACTTTGTTAGCGAGCGCTAAATCCGTTATATCTGAACGCACTTTTTTGTCACGCTCAAACACAACATAAAGCTGCTCTGTAGCGGCGTCTTTGCTGTATAAACCAAAGGCAATCACTTTATCTCTCGTAACGCCCTCTAGTTCAGCAGCAACCGACTCAAAATCTGTTGGCACATAATTATGCCCCCGAATGATAATGAGTTCTTTCTTACGACCCGTAATAAACAACTGACCCTCTTTTAAAAAGCCCATATCGCCAGTATTAAGCAATCCACGCTGCAACACAAGCTTATTCTCCGCTGAGTTATTTAAGTAAGACTGCATAATAGAAGGGCTTTTAACCCAAATGCTACCCACCTTATTTTCAGCTAAAGGCTGAGCTTTATCATCCAAAATAAAGATTTCTGTATGCATAACAGGCGAACCACAAGCCACCAAACTAAGACTATCCTGCAATGATTCAGGTTCACTCAACTTAGCTTTACTTAAAGCTTTACGAGATACCTCTAAAACCTTCATAGGCTGCCCATGAGGGTGCATAGACACACAAAGCGTAGCTTCAGCTAAACCATAAGATGGTGCAAATGCATCTCGACTAAAACCACAAGCTTTAAACTTAGCTGCAAAGGCATTTAGCGTAGCAATATCCACTTTTTCAGCACCACAAACCGCTGCACGCCACGAAGACAAATCAAGCGTCTCAAGTTGCGCTTCAGAAATTTTTTCTGTGGCTAAAGCAAATGAAAAATTAGGTCCAGAAGATAAGGTCGCCTTAAAATCAGAAATGGTTTGCAACCAAAAAATAGGACGCCGCAAAAACTGATACGGTGTTAAAAGCACACAGCCCTTAATCTGCCAGTACATGCTGGCCAACAAATACCCAACCAAGCCCATATCATGAAACAAAGGTAGCCACGTAACCGCAACATCCGTTGGTCTAGCCGACAAACGATCACCAAACATATGAACATTAGCAAGCACATTCTGCTGAGACAACAAAACAGCTTTAGGCTCACCCGTAGAACCAGATGACGCCTGAATCAAAGCATCATCTGAACCAGTAATAACAGGCTCAACAAACTCAGCCTGCACGCCAAAAACACACTCGAGCTTAATGACGTCTAAACTTTGTTTATCAAACAGCTTTTCATCGGCTTCTAAACAAATAACAAACGTAGCATCTATTTGTTTGGCTAAAGCAAAAAAACTCTTGTTTGTCTCATCTGAACTACCCAAACGACTAAGCGGCGCAGTTATACAAGGAACCGCGCCGCATAAAAACAAAGCATAATAAACGCATACAAACTCTTCTGAAACAGCTAGGGGTAACAAAACCCTGCTGCCTTTCTTTATTCCCTTAGCTTGTAATGCCCCAGCTACGCCTTTAGCTTGACTAAGTAAATCAGCGTAACTAAGCTTCTGAAAAGCATTATCTTTGTAAAAACTGTAGCCATGCGTGGGTGCAACTTTGCTTACGGCATAAAGGGCTTCAGGTAGCGTTGCAAATCGCGTTAACATAAGCTCTTAGTTTAGCGCATACAAGGCAAATAGTTGAAATCAAGCAGCACCAAACGCCAGTTTTGCTTCTATTAAGTCAACAATATCTGCAACTGTCGTAAGGTTCGCTAAATCCTCATCAGCTATTTCAATGTCTAGCTCTGCTTCTAAATTCATAATAAGATCAACACTTGTTACTGAATCAAGACCATACTCAATAAGCCAAGCATCCGCCTGAATCGCTTCAACATCTAGCTTAGCTAAACTCGCAATTTCTGTCTTAACACGCTCAAGAATAACAAAATCCAAAACTAGAAAACCGCTTTCCTAACTGTCATATGCTCTAACAAATCTTTATTCAGCGTAACGCCAAGCCCTGCACCCTCAGGAATACTCTGAATACCATCTTTAGCATCAAGAAACTCAGTAATATCTTCTTCCCAATAACGGCTTGCACTCGCAGTATCACCCGGCAAACTAAAGCCCTCCAGAGAACTAAGATGCAAATTATGCGCCCGACCAATACCAAGCTCGAGCATGCCACCACACCAGACCGGCGCACCAAAACTCACAGCAACATCATGCACACGACGAGACATGAGATGACCCCTGACCCGACCTAACTTCAAATTAATAACACGCCCAGAATCTAACTGAAGTGCCTTACGGCAATCTTCAGGCGAGTGAATAGACTCATCTAAACAAATCGGCGTTTTAAGCATAGCCTGCAACTTAGCATGATCAATCAAATCATCATAAGCTAAGGGCTGCTCAATATAATCAAGCCCCAACTCATCAAGCTCCTGAAACACTCGAGTGTCTGTTAAGCGGTAAGCACTGTTAGCATCTACTGTTAATGGCATGTCAGGTAGGGCTGCTCTTACTGCTTGTAAAGGTTTTACATCCCAACCTGGTTTTATTTTAAATTTAAGGCGTTTGTAGCCTTCTTCAGCATGTTTTTGTGCAATAGTTACAGTATCTTCAATGCTTTTTTGAATGCCTAAAGATGCCCCAACAGGATGTTCTGTTCTGCTTCCACCCAGTAACACCCATAAGGGTATATTAGCTGCTTTTGCTTGGGCATCCCAAAGGGCTGTCTCAAGCGTAGCAACAGCCATGTTATGACCTCGAATTTTGCTAACATCATGCAGCATTTGCTGTGGCGTTGCATAATCTTTACCCATAACGATAGGTAAAATATGATTTTCAAGTGCATCCCAAACAGTTGAACAGGTTTCGTAGCTATAGCCAGGTACGTTGTTAGCGGTTCCCTCAGCGTAGGCTTCTATACCTTCAGAACGTAAAATTAAAATTGTTTTGTGTAATTCTTGCTCAACCCCAAAACTGGTTTCAAAACGAAAACGTAATTTTGCTTTGACTTCTCTTAATTCAACCTGTTCAATTTTCATAAGAAACATTTTATCCTGATGCAAGCTATAAAGATAGAGTTATGGCTTTCAGGAAAATTTCAATGGTGTTTTAGCTTTAAAACGCTTTATCTCAAAATCACCGAGTCGTTATTGATTCAAAGAGATGTATTTGGTGAATATTCGTAACCTTCGGGTGCGGGCGGCAAAACAAAATCTTCCATACGGTAATCTGAATGGTCAGGCAAATCCAAAACACTGATCATGCGATTAATCCAGCTCATTGCAAGACCATAACGCTGATTAACAGTACTATGGCTCTGAGCGGACTGAATACTAAAAACCCCTAATTTTGTGCCATTAATACGCATATTGGCTTGATTATCAAAGACAACATTTGGGTTTAAGCTCATAAGATTTAAAGAACTCCGCACCTCTAAAGCCGTAATAACATTGGCAGGCACAACATCACTAATATCTTGCCTTGAACGGTAAGTCGGAATCTGAAAACTCGAGCATGGGTCACCTTGGTCTAATGGGAAGGGCAAAGCTTGATTTAGTTCAGCATAAGCATCTCTAATAAAGCTTTTGTGTTTTGACCAAAATTGCCAGCAAATAGCGTCTAGGTAAATAAAGTAATCAAAGGTCACATCTAAGTTATTCATGGCGAGTAGGGTTGCCCAGACAGTACCGTGAGAATGGGCAAGTAAAATGATTTTTGTAGGATTAATATAGTCAGAAATCCAGTTTTCTTTTACTTCATTTAGGTAGCTTTGGGCATCTAAGTAGCCTAGTTCTTCTTGTTTGCTAATGGCACTATAGTGTGAGCTTACAAAAGACGAAACGTTTAGGTAAGCTACCTTTAAATTTTGAGCTTCTAAGGTTTGAATGAGACTTTGAGCTGTTTCAACATAGCCTGTTTCGTCACCTGCTTTATCTAGGTAAGCCCAAGTATCTTTAGTACGACAAAAAGGCCCACAGTGCCCAGCAAAACCAATAATCACAACATCAGGCGCATCACTTGGGCGTAAGTTTGCCTTTACTACTACGCTAGCTTCAAAACTAATTGAACGAGCAGGCTGAACAAAAACTATTGGGGTTATGTTTACATCAATAGGCTTAATATCTCGTGATGATAAAGGCATCGTTACATGATGAGGTGTAGGTTGAACGGTTGGTGTACAAGCCACCATAAGGCAAACAAGAATAAGAAAACGCCACATCAAGCACATAAACTAGCAAATAAAGATGTGAACTAGCTAAGCAGCTTTTAGCTGCGTTCCTTATGACGAGACTCGAGTACGCTCATGACTTGATTTAGGCTGAGTCCGCGTTCTTTTAGTAATACGGTTAGGTGAAATAAAAGGTCTGCGCTTTCATTCAGGAATTCATCATCTTTTTCTTGGAGTGCTGCGACAATGCTCTCCCCTGCTTCTTCAACGACTTTTTGAGCCATATAGCCTATGCCTTTAGTATGCAGGGTGGTTACATAAGAACCCTCAGGAAGGCGGCTGAGTCGGTCTGTTACAACACGCTCTAAAAGTGCCATGGTTTCACCTAAAGATGCATCTGCGGGTTCTGTTAGGGGGCGGTAAAAGCAACTTCTTTCACCCGTATGGCAAGCGGCCCCTGTTTGCTTTACACGGTAGAGTAGAGCGTCTTCATCGCAGTCAAAGCGGACTTCTTGCACAGCTTGGTAGTTCCCGCTGGTGGCACCTTTATGCCAGAGTTCTTGCCGTGAGCGACTCCAGTAGTGTGCTTGTTTGGTTTCTAAAGTTCGTGTTACTGCCTCTTGGTTAGCGTAAGCAAACATGAGTACTTCGCCACTTTCGGCATCTTGGCAAATCACAGGAATTAATCCTGAATCATCAAAGCTTAGGTGAGTTAAATCAGTCATTAAGCTAGTTTAACGCCTTAACTAGAATTAGTAAGCTAGTTACATTCAAAAGCAGCTTTTTTCTTGCATAGTGAGTTACGGAAACTAAACCTCTAAAGCAAAGCTTCTGAAAGGAAAACAGCATGCGTAAAGTAACCGTTTTTTTATTAATTACCTTAATCGCAGGATTTATTTTTTCAAACAGCCAAATCTTTGCGAACAATTCAACTCAGTATGTTGCTAGAACCGAATACGACGACTAAGCAACTGGCTAATCCTAATACCTAATGACGATTCCGCTACTCAATCAAACGTTAACCTTAAAACCTGTTGACAGGCTCAATTTTCAGTGGATGCTTGAAAAACTCAATGAAGGCCGCCCGGGCTTTGGCTTTTTTAAATGTGAGCTAGATAATGAACTGGTTTATGTTTTCTCAAGGCACCAGCACTACCTAAACAAACGCTGGCCCTGCCTCTTCATAATGGGCAAAGGCTGGCAAAAACCCATCATTTTACACGACCCCAAAGACTGGCTCGAGTGTTATCAGTATTTGCTTGAGCTGGATCTGCGTTTAGCTAATGAAGCTACTGCTAATCAAACTACGCTCATTCGTTAAACTTATCTTGTCAAAATGGATAGCAGTTCAATATGATGCGTGTGCGGGTAAAAGTCAAAGCCTTCAAAACTAGTTAAGCTCCAGCCTTGCTCTACAAAGTCAGCAACATCTCTAGCCCAAGTCGCCACGTCGCAAGATACATAAATAAGCATAGGGCTAGATGACGCGGTAATGAGTGAGCGTACTTCTTTATTAAGACCAGCTCTTGGCGGGTCAACCGTTATTAAATCAAGATGTTCAGGTAGGTCTAAATTTCTTGCATCCGCCTTTAT
>CAZWJZ010000204.1:0-8485 GCA_964634665.1 uncultured bacterium
GTCCGATAATACGCTTAATAAACTCTAAAGAGATTTATACGCTCCCATCGGACTTGGTATTGGTTTCAACGGTCCAAGACCGCGTTTAGTTCTTTAAGGAACTAAACGGAAATGGTATGAGCTTGCAAATAATGCGTTACATAGGCGTTAAGTACATTTAAGGCAACGTTATTTTTGCCGCCTTCTGGCACAATCAAGTCTGCATATTTTTTGGTTGGTTCTATAAATAAGTCATGCATGGGTTTTACGGTTCTTCGGTATTGACTTATGACGCTTTCAGCACTTCGACCTCTTTCTTTTACATCGCGTTCTAAACGACGAATAAAGCGCTCATCAGGAGCAGCATCAACAAAAACTTTTAAATTCATGCGTTCTCTTAACTGCGGGTCATGTAAAACCAGTATGCCTTCTAGCAAAATAATGGGTAGGGCTTTTAGACTAATCGTCTCACTCGAGCGGTTGTGGGCTGAGAAGTCATAGACGGGTCTTTCTATACTTTGACCGCGTATGAGTGCGTCTAAGTGTTCTATTAGGAGTTCTGTGTCAAAGGCGCTGGGTTCATCGTAGTTGGTTAGGGCTCTAGCTTCGGCTGGCAGGTCGTTTTGGGCTCGGTAGTAGGCATCTTGTGGCAGACTTATGGCGTAGTTAGCGCCTGCATTTTTCAAGATGGCTTTTCCTATGGTGGTTTTGCCTGAGCCGGTTCCGCCTGCCAGTCCTATAACTAGGGCTTCCATTAGGCTTTTGCTTTGCTTTCTAGCTCGAGTTTTTCGAACTTATAATCTACAGCTGCTTGTATAAAGCCTTTAAAGGGAGGGCTTGGGCGCATGAGTCTGGTGCTTAATTCTGGGTGTGATTGTAAACCAACGTAAAAGCGGTGGTCTTTTAATTCCATGGCTTCTACCAGTCCTTCGCCGCGTCCTTGCATGCCGGGGGTTACACCTGAAACAACTAAACCTGCAGCTTTGAGTGCATCTACGTAAGCTGGGTTTACTTCATAGCGGTGGCGGTGGCGCTCGTGAACAACGTGATTTCCTTCAGGGTTGAGCTTATAAATCTTTTCTAAAAGAGTATCTGGGTAGACTTGCATGGGCCATGTGCCTAAGCGCATGGTGCCCCCCATCCCTTCTACTTCGAGTTGTTCTGGCATGAGGTCAATCACAGGAAACGCGGTATAAGGGTCAAACTCAGTTGAGTTGGCATTATCTAACCCCGCTATGTTTCTAGCAAATTCAATCACAGCAATTTGCATGCCTAAACAAATACCCAGGTAAGGTACGTTGTTTTCTCTGGCGTATTGCGCGGCTTTAACTTTGCCTTCTATACCTCTTATACCAAAGCCTCCAGGCACCAAAATGCCATCGAAGTCTTTTAGGCGCTCTATATCACCCTCTGAGAGTTCTTCGGCATTTACCCATATCATTTCAACTGCAGCGTCATTGGCAATGCCCGCATGTTTTAAGGCTTCCATCAGGCTTAGGTAAGCGTCTGGCATGGCGACATACTTACCTACAATGCCAATATTAACGGTGCGGCTAGGGTTACGCAGCACCCGCACTGCGTCTTGCCAGCTTCTTAATTCAGGGGTAACTTTTTCAAGCTCGAGTCTTCTTTCTATAAAGCGGCCTATGCCTTGTTGCTCTAAGATTTCGGGTACGGCGTAAACAAAATCGGTATCGTGTGAGTTAAAGACATTGCGGGCTTCTACGTTGGTGAAGAGGGCTATTTTGTTGCGTACTTCTTCGGGTGTGGGGCTTTTTGATCTAATGATTAGACCGTCAGGTTGTATACCGACACCTCGCAGGGTTGCTACGGAGTGCTGGGTAGGTTTGGTTTTGAATTCTTCTGAAGTTCCTAAGTAAGGTAAGAGGGTGACATGAAAGTAAAGACTGTGGCTGTAGCCTACCTCAAAGCGTATTTGGCGAATGGCTTCTAAAAAAGGTAGTGACTCTATGTCGCCAACTGTGCCGCCTACTTCTACTAAGACAAGTTCGGCATTCACATCTTTGCCTGCTTGATAAATGCGGTTCTTTATCTCATCGGTTACATGTGGGATGACTTGCACGGTTTGCGATAGGTACTCGCCACGGCGTTCTTTTTCGATGACTGTTTGGTAAACCTGTCCTGTTGTTATGTTATTACCGCGAGACAGATCGGTATCTAAAAAACGCTCGTAAGTACCTATATCAAGGTCCGTTTCAGCACCATCTTGCGTTACAAAAACTTCACCATGTTCGTAAGGGCGCATGGTGCCTGCATCAACGTTAATGTAAGGGTCAATTTTGACAGCTGTAACTTGGTAGCCGCGAGCGCGTAAGAGTGCTCCTATGCTTGATGTGGCAATGCCTTTGCCTAAGCTAGATACAACGCCGCCCGTAATAAAAATGTACTTGGTGTCCACTAAGACCACCTTCCTTATTCACGGGGCTTAAGCATATCATGCTTTAAACTAAAGACATGCTTAGTTGAACATAGTATGGATACAGTTTTAAAAAAAGCTTTCCACTTTTCACTTTTCACTTTCTACTAGCCCCAATATATCAGCCTCTGTAAGCACCTCTAGGGCGTTAAGTACTTTATCTTCAAATACAATTTTTTTAAGCTCGAGCCAGTTGCTTGTGGTTGCTACATAGACTTTTTCGTCTTTTATTTTTATGCTACCGGCTTTTACTTGACTTGATTCTTCAGTTAGGCCAACTTTTAAAATGCCTAGTTCTTTTCCTTTTAGGTTTGTTATGGGTGTACCCCAAGGTGAGGGTAGTGGGTAAAAATCACTAGCTCTTATAAAGCGCTCTAGCCTTTGCGCATCTTGAGTCCAGTCTATCTTTCCTTTAAAAGGAACTTCAAAACCATGGTAAACGCGTTTGCTTAAATCTTGCTTTATTTTAGGAATAGCTTGTGGATCTTCGTTCAGGAGTTGCTCTATCAGCTTCACACCTAAACGCACACATTTTGTACTTACGCTTAAACCCGTATCTTTTTCACTTAAAGCAAAGCGTTCTTGATAGGCGATATCGCCAGTATCTATACCTGCGGTCATCCAGTGTAAACTTACACCATGCTCAGTCTGAGCATTAAGCACAGCCCAACTGGGTGCGTTCATACCCGCATGTTCAGGTAAATCACCCGGATGCAAGTTAAAAGAACCAATCTTCGGTGCCGCAACCACATCGCCATGAATAATATAAAGCGAGTGCACATTTAAAAGAATATCCACATCATGTTCTTTAAGGGTATTAGCAAAACTAGCTTCCTTAACGAGCTTTGCTGACCACGTTGGAATGCCTAAACTTGCTGCCAAACCAGCTACCGTTGCGCCTCTTTTGGTATCTACTTCTTTAGAGGATGCGGTTAGCACCGCAATGACCTGATGTTGGCTTTGTTCTAAGCGTTTCAGTGTTTGAATACCTGCTGCTTCTTCAGCAACTAATACTATTTTCATGCTTTTGTCCTAGTGTATTACCTATGAATAACGATTGATCTTTATGATCAGTTCACAAGAAGTCTAGACCAAGCTAGACCACACTCAAACTATAAACCCTAGATGAAGCTAAGCTAGGCTTGTAAAATGCTAAACTCGAGTGCGTTAACTGGCCAGTAAATGACTGTGTGTGCTTTGTCACTTAGCTCTGAACGTTAATTAAAGTTCATACTTGTTTTTAGACTCAAGATAGGCTTGGGGCGACAAATATCACAGAGTTAAACACGTTTACATATAAAAATAGAACTCTATTAGATTTTAGGTTGAAAGAAGGCATTAAGTGATTTCTGAGAAAGAAAATAAGTCTATAAACCCACCTCTTGTCTCAATGAGCTTAGCTAGGCTAGCTGTTGATGTAGGCTTATGGGTTTTGGCTACCTTGTTTGCTTTTTGGATGCGTTACGACTGGTCTTTAAACCCTGGTGTACCTGCTTTAACTATTCTTATAACCACCTTTGTTCTGGTTCTGCTTAAGCTTGGCGCTTTTTACTTATTTAATTTACGGGTACATAGTTGGACTAAGTTTGCTTTTCATGATTTATCAAGCGTGGTTAAAGCAGTTGCAAGTGTAGGTGCTATTGCTACCGTCATTTTGCTAATCATTGGACCTGTTGGGGGTGTACCTCGTTCGATTGGTCTGCTTGACGCCCTGCTTACCCTTATTTTTATGTTTGGGGTTAGAGCGGCAAGTCGTTACTTGCATGAGAGACGCTTAGGTAACAAATTAAGACCTGAAAAAATGAGGAATATCCTTATTCTAGGTGCAGGTGAAGCAGGTTCGTTGGTTGCTAGAGAAATGACAAGGCATCCAGAAATGGGTTTAAATCCTGTTGGTTTTCTTGATGACAGTAAGCGAAAAATAGGTAAACAAATATCAGGTATTCCGGTCTTAGGTAGCCTTGTTGATCTTGATAGTAGTATTAAAAATTACGATGTGGACGAAGTTATCATTGCCATTCCATCTGCTGAAGGTAAAGTCATTCGCGATATCATTAACCGCATTAATGCCATTGACGCTCGAGTGAGTTACCGCACTATTCCGGGTGTGTATGAATTGCTGAGTGGCAAAATAAGTATTAACCGTATTCGCAATGTTGAAATTGAAGATTTGTTACGCCGCCCTAGCATTGCTTTAGATACCGCATCTATTTTGGGTTATATCGAAAATAAAACCGTTATGGTGACAGGTGCAGGTGGCTCTATTGGTTCTGAAATTGTCAGGCAAATATGTCGCTTTAGACCTAAAGAACTCATTTTGTTTGGGCATGGCGAAAATAGTATTTATACTTTAGAGCGTGAGTTAGATCGTGACTGGCCGGATATTAAGTACCATAGTGTCATTGGCGCACTGCAAAACGGCGTTAGGCTCGACTATGTCTTTAGAAAATACAAGCCTCAAGTTGTCTTTCATACAGCGGCACATAAGCATGTTCCGCTTATGGAACTAAACCCTGAAGAGGCTGTCTTTAATAACATAGTGGCAGGCAAAAACCTTGTGAATTTAGCTTTAAAATATAACGTTTCACACTTTGTAAATATCTCTACTGATAAAGCTGTAAACCCCACTTCAGTTATGGGTGCAAGTAAACGCATGGTTGAGTACGTGGTGCAAGAAGCTTCAAGCAAAGCCAAAGATGACCAACAGTTTGTATCGGTACGCTTTGGTAATGTCTTAGGAAGCCGTGGTAGCGTTATACCTTTATTCAAACGCCAAATTGCCGCAGGTGGCCCTGTTACAGTAACGCACCCTGAAATGGTTCGTTACTTCATGACGATACCCGAAGCCTCACAACTTGTTTTGCAAGCCTCAGGGCAAGGACGAAACGGTGAAGTTTACATTTTAGATATGGGTGAGCCTGTCAAAATTGTTGACTTAGCACGTGACCTTATTAAGCTATCAGGCTTAGAACCAGACGTAGACATACCCATTGTCTTTACAGGCATGCGTCCCGGCGAGAAACTCTACGAAGAACTCATGACCGAAGCAGAACGCCTAGAATCAGCAACCAAGCACCAGAAAATATTCGTAGCCAAAAGCCCACCCTACGACTCACAAAAACTCGAGCGCACCATTATTAATTTACAAGATGCGGCTCTTAACTCTAATCACACAGAAATACGAGAGCATTTAGCAAGCTTTGTTGAGGGCTGTCAGTTTGACTATAAACCTAATGTGGTTAAAGCCTAATTCTCTAGCCTTAACTTTTTGCAGTTTTTAAAAATCTTATTTTGGCATACGCTTATTCTGAAGCAATCCCTTTAGCATGAGCGTATGCTCATTAGTATTGTCACCCCAACCTTTAATCGTGCTGAGCGTTTAGCTAAGGCTATTGCTAGCCTTAGAGGGCAAACCTACTCTCAGTGGGAGCATCTTGTCATTGATGATGGGGACGGCTCTGGTAAAGCTTTTAGTGATAGTTTAAACGAGCCGCGCATAAGGGCATTTCAGAACCCAAACAAAGGGCAAACGCCCGCTCGAAATTTTGCACTTAAGCAAGCTAAAGGTAACATCATTGCGCTATTAGATGATGATGACTGGTTTGATGACCCTTTTCACTTAGAAAAGGTAGTTAAAGCTTTAACAGATAAGCCTGCTTTGCTGCATAGGCACGGCTGGATTGTCGAGGAGAATAACGATGAGCGCAAATGGACTGTCTTTAACTTAGCAGCAACCCCCGAAAGTCTAAGAAAAGACAACAGTATTTTGACCTCGAGTATGGCTTACCCGAAGCAGTTTCATGACGAACTCGGAATGTTTGATGAGATAATTGGCGGCTACTTTGATTGGGATTGGATACTCAGAGTCCTAGATGCAGGCTATCCTGTTCACACCATTACTACACCAGGCGTTTGCTACCTAGTACACAAAGAAAGCGGTTCAGTAAACATTCATAGTGAAAAGCGTACCCAAAGCTTTAATGCCTTCTGCAAAAAACACAAACTCGAGCTTAAAATTAAGAATCATAGTTCTTTACTTAGTGAGCAGCAATAAGCTAATCACTTAGTTCTTTTTTACTCAAGTTAAAGTCAGGGCCTCCAAAGAGCATTTTCCAAGCTACTATGGTTACCCAGTGAATCAGTACGGCTGGGTAAAGTGATTGGGAGAACTGATACACAGTAGTGCAGGCTATACCTAAGACAAGCACAATGAGCAAAAATGCAGGATTATAAAATATGGGTTTACACCAAGGCCAAAAAAACTTAGCTATTAAAGGATGTGAACCCACATAAAGCAAGAGCGAGAACGCTATCCAACTTTGATTTACAGCAAAGCTCATGGTTTCACTGGCTCTTGGTACAAGCAAAGCCCTGTAAATACTTTCTTCTAGTAAGCTAGGCGTAACAATCGCAATAGCTACGAGTAAAAAGGCTTTTGGCAAAGGCAAGTTTGTGAGTTTCAATGTAAATACTTTAAAGCGCCAGTTGATAGCTAGGGCAATAAGGCAATAAAAAATTAGGATCACAAACGTAAAGCCCCACTCTCCTGCGGTAGGCAAAGTGGTAAGGCTTTCTTTTAGGCGATTAAGCATAAGCATTACCAACTACTGTAAGGATGCCGAACAAGATAAGCATTAAAGTAACGCTCATCACCCGTAACTTCTTTACCGAGCCAGTCTGGCTTTTCAAATAATTCATACTCTTCAGATAGCTCTATTTCAGCCAAAACAAGACCTTGATTATCAGCATGAAAGACATCTAAATCCCAAACATGATTTGCTACCCTAAGTTTGTAACGCGTTTTCTCAATTAGGGGTTTTAGACATAAACCTGCCAGCATTTCCTCAGCGTCACTCAAAGGAATTTCATACTCATATTCGGGTCTAGCAAAGTCACTACCTTGACCTTTAATCGTTAAAATACCCTTATTTCCTGCAACACGCACGCGCACTGTATTGATAGCAGAATTTAAGATATAACCTTGCTTGTAAGCAGTACCCACAGCATCTTCACGCCAACTATCATTAGCCACTAAGAATTTTCGTTCTATTTCTATAGCCATAGTTGTGTGTGCCAAGTTGCCTTGGCACACAGCTCCTTCATTAGTTTAGTTGCGCTAAACTCGCCTCTATGCCCGCTACCAGTTCTTTAGCTTCAGTCATGCGGCGACGTTCTTCTTCTACTACCTGCACAGGCGCGTTATCTACAAACTTAGCATTTGATAGTTTCTTCTCACTAATCATGAGATTTTTTTGTAAATCAGACAAACGCTTAGCCTGCTTTGCCTTCCAGTCATCAACATCAATAAGCCCTTCAAAGGGTAGTTTGAGTTCTAAATCAGGTACAATTTCGGTTAGCGCAGCGCCTGTGGGGGCTTCTTTTACAAGTTTAGCTTTGGCTAGACCTTCAAAGACTTTTGCATTATCTTGCAATACAGCTATAGCGTTACCTTGCGCATAAATATTTATGGATTGTTGAGGGCTAAGGCTTGCTTCTGATTTTAAGTTACGAACCGCTGCAATAGCATTTTTAAGATGCTCAAAGTCTGCTTCTGCTTCGCTATCTATAAGGCTTTCTGTAATGCTAGGCCAGTTTGCTAAGCCAATTTGTTCTTCAAAGCCAAAAGCTTCATAGATTTCTGAAGTTACAAACGGAATGAGTGGGTGAAGCAGCTTCAAAATATCAATCAAAACCGTTTTAAGAATATATCTTGTGCGTGCGTTACCACTATTAAGAGCTGGCTTGGCAGCTTCTAAATACCAGTCACAAAACTCACTCCAAACAAAGTCATAAGCTTCACGGTTTGCTAGACCTAAATCATAGTTTTCTAAATGATGCGTTACCTCTTTGGTGGCGCGTTGTAAGCGACTCATTATCCAACGATCAGCTAGGGTTTCAGGCGCACCCTCATCTAAAGGCAAATCACCCTCTTCATTAGCAAGCTGCATAAAGGTAAAGCGGGTAGCATTCCAGAGTTTGTTGTTAAAGTTACGTCCCATTTCTACACGGCGACTATCCCAACGAATATCCTGCCCAGAAAGGCGGCCAGATGCTGGAAAAACTCACCGT
>CAZWJZ010000205.1:0-8353 GCA_964634665.1 uncultured bacterium
GCGGATTTAAGTCACTATTGTGACATTAAATCGGCACTTTGGTATAAGAATACCAATCACAAGGCTTTCAAACAGCTTTTGCTCCTTCAAAAAGAACTAAACCAATACCTACTGTCGGGTAAATAGCAGGCTATAAACCGTGGTCACGGTGCCAAACCAAAGGCACATAGTGGTCATCATTAAGCTTATCCCCAGCTTTCAGATTGCGATAATATACTTCCGGCAACGTATCTGGATGACCTACATAAAGCTCCCCATCGGGATAATACACACTAGTCATAGCCCGCCTAGGTTTTGGGGTCATGTTTGCACCCGCTGCATGAGCCAACATACCGTTATGAATGACGACCGAACCAGCTGAACATGGAGCAGCCACCGCTTTGATAGATTTCCAGTCTGGATAAGCCTTAAATAAATCCAGCATATTGCTACCAATTTTGACCAGACTATAATCACCTAACAAATGTGTGCCCGGTAAATACCATAAACACCCATTCTCAAGGGTGGCGTCATCTAGTGCAAACCACATATTTACAGTTTTGCGGCTGTGCACTGCCCAGTAAGGCGTATCTCTGTGCCAAGCTGTTTGATTGCCGTAGGGTTGTTTAAAAAGGGCTTGATCATGCCAGATACGAACACCCTCTACCTCGGTAAGTTGAGCGGCAATTTTCCCCAGCCTCGGATCAGTCACAAGTTTTTTGATACCTTCATGCGTGTCTGATAAACGCAAACACTGAATAAACACATTCTTGTAAAACTCATCTGAGTCCTGGTTTTGCATACCATTACGTTCGGTCAGGCGTTGATCTACTGCTTCTTCTACCACCTCTCGCCAGGTATGCAATTCACTTTCATCTAGTAAACCTTCTAATACAACAAACCCATCTCTTTGAAACTGCGAAATTTGTGCCGAGCTAAGCGTTGTTTTCATTTTAAAGTCCTTTATTATCGAACAACTAGCATTGAAATATCGCTAAGGCTTTAGTTTGTTTTTAACCAAACAGTCATCTCGCCTTCACCTCTATGGGACCAAGCGTAATAGGGAATGAGTCTAAGGTCTCGCTGTTTGATTAAGGTCATTCCCCCAAGAAAATCAGGATTAAACTCAGTCTGAAAGACCTCTTTAATCAGGAGGCTTAAGTTCAGTGCTTTTCCTTGGTTATCAAAGGCTTCAGCGCAGTAAACAATGGGGCCACGCTCAACAGCCAGCTTGCCTTTATTGGCCTGAACTTTTTCGTTACTGGCGACCATACGAACCGGCATGGGTAAATCTAACTCAATTTGATCTCCTTGCTGCCAGGTTCGGTTTAGGACTGCGTAACCTTTGTCAAGCTCGAGATTCTGAGTTTCACCGTTGACCTTTAGGATAATGGGTTCATCTGAAGAATTTACATAATGATAGAGGTCACCGGGCAAAGGCTCATTTCGCGCCCAACCTGGAATACGCAGTGCAAGGCTAAAGCTACAGACTTGTTCAGGATTTAGAGTAATTTTGATTTTGCCTTCCCAGGGGTAGTTGCTTTCCTGCAGGAGTTCTAATGAGATGTTTGCAAGCTCGAGCTTAGCAGACCCTGCCACATAGTGATTTATAAATAGTTTATCGGTGGTATGGGCATAGAGATAGCCTGGTAAGGAGGGCATGAGTCTGACAATATTGGTGGGGCAGCAAGAACAGTCAAACCAGGGACTCCGGGTGGCAGCTACATTAACATTAAATTTCCAATTGCCATCAGACGCCAATGGGTTGGCATAAAAAAAGGTATCACCTGTTAGTGAGACGCCTGCCAGAAAACCGTTATAGAGCGTACGCTCGAGCACATCCTGGTATTTTGCGTCCCCATGTAAGAGAAACATGCGGTGATTCCAAAAGATATCAGCAATGGCGGCGCAGGTTTCATTATAGGCTTCGGCATTTGGCAAGTCATAAGGCTTGCCAAAAGATTCACCATGATGAGAAGAACCGATACCACCAGTAATGTAAATCTTTTTATCAACCAGATCATGCCAGAGGGTATCTAATGCCTGGATGTAGTCTTTGTCAGCCATTAAGGCAGCGATATCAGCCATAGCGGCGTACATATAAACTGCGCGGACAGCGTGCCCTACAACCTCGGTTTGCTTGGTAACAGGCAAATGATCTTGTGAATAACCAATGACATTAAAAAGGTTATAGGGTTCACGGTTGTGGTATTGACCACGTTCATCTAAAAAGAATTTTGCCAGATTAAGGTATCTTGTCTCACCCGTAACTCGGTAGAGTTTAACGAGGCCAATTTCAATCTCTTGATGACCTGGAATGTCACGTTTTTTATCTGGCCCAAATATGCTATCAATTAAGTCGGCGTTTTTTAGGGCAACCTCAAGAAAACTACGTTTGCCTGTGGCTATAAAGTGTGCAACGGCTGCTTCGTACATGTGGCCCACGTTATAAAGCTCATGATTCATCTTGAGGTTTGACCAGCGCTCTAAACCTTCTCGGTCAGTTTTTACACTATCAGGGTTTATGGTTCGAGCTGTGTAAAGATAGCCATCTTTTTCTTGAGCTGCAGCTACCAGCGCAATTAATTTGTCCATATAGCTATCTAGCTCTGGGTCAGGGTTGACACTAAGCGAATAGGAAGCCCCCTCCATGACCTTAAAAACATCGGAGTCATTAAAGTATATACCTTCGTGTGGCCCCTCCATTTGACCAGCAGCCTTGGCAAAATTATCTATTCTTCCTGTTTCTTCACATTTACTAAAATTAGCACTCAAAGTACTGGTTTGATTGGTCCTCAAGCGTTCTTTCCAGAACGCATCTTGAAACGTGACGTTTGTAAAATCAACTGGTTTAATTGGATAATCCATACGGCTCCTAACCTTTACTGCCAGTAAGCGCAATTCCTTCAATGAAGTAGCGCTGGGCAACAAAAAAGAGTATCAACACGGGTAGCAAGACAACGGTAGAAGCGGCCATAAGTAAGTGCCACTGTGAGGTATAAAGACCCGTGAATTCAGCTAGGCCAAGAGCCAGAGTGAATTGCCTAGAGTCATTTAAGTAAATGAGGGGTCCCAAGAAATCATTCCAAGCATTTAAAGTCGAAAATATTGCTACGGTAATAAGGGCCGGGCGACTTAATGGGATTATAATATGCCAGAATATTTGTAAGGGATTTGCACCATCAATAGTAGCTGCTTCATCAAGTTCCTTAGGCAAACTCATGAAAAACTGCCTTAGCAAAAAAATAAAAAAGATTCCACCACCAAACCAACTAGGTAAGATAAGGGGCCAATACGTATTGATGAGACCAAGCCTTGCCCAAACCAAAAAGGTTGGTATCAGCGTTACGGCGTAAGGTAGCATCAGCGTCGTCATAAGAATGTTAAAGATGATGTCCCGCCCCGGCCAACGAAGACGTGCAAAACCATAGGCTGCCAAAGCAGAGGTAGCAACCGTGCCAATCACTGAGGGTACCAGAATGATCAAGGTATTTATAAAGTAGCGAAAGAACGGAATGGTCGTAAGCGCTTTCGGATAGTTATCAAAACGCCAGGGATTGGGAAGCCATTCCGGCGGAAACACGAAGATTTGTGATAAGCCCATAAAGGAGCTTCGAACCAACCAGACTAGGGGTAATAGCATAACCGCACTTCCAAGAAGGCAAAGCAGATAAACTACAAGCTTAAGAACACGTTCATTGGTTTTTTTACTCATTATCTTCCCTCGTAATAAACCCAACTAGAAGAAGTGCGAAACACAAAAAAGCTCATGGCAGCAATAATCACAAAAAGGATCCAAGCCAGTGCGGACGCATAACCCATCTGACTCTGCTCAAACGCTTTTTGATACAGGTACAAAACATACATAAGACTGTTGTTATTTGGCCCCCCGTCAGTCATAACGTATGGTTGCACAAAGGTTTGCATAGCACCTATGATGCTCAAAATAAGGTTAAACAAAATAGTTGGGGTAATCATCGGTATCGTTATATGTTTTAAACGATGCCAAGCATTACCACCATCAATTTCTACGGCTTCATAAAGTTGCCTGGGTACACCTTGTAAACCTGCCAAGAAAATTATCATCATTGGCCCAATATCCCAAAGGCTCATTAAAATAAAAGACGGTATAACTGAGTCGCTACCATATATCCATTGGATTTTGGGAAAACCTAGGGGTCGTAGAATTGCATTTAAGAGTCCAAAATCTGGATTAAAAAGCCATATCCAAAGGACACTACTGGCAATTGCAGGCACAATTGAAGGCAGGTAAAAGATCGTTCTAAAAATAGGCAATCCTTTGATTTTTTGATTTAAGAGAACGGCTAAGAAGAAGGCTAGAAGCATGCGCAAAGGAACACTGGCAAGCGAGAAATAAAGGGTAACCCCAAGCGATTTTCTGAAAAGCCTATCTTCTGTAAAAATTTGATCAAAGTTGGCTAAGCCCACCCAATCTGGAGAGCCTGCAATACCCCATTCGGTAAAGGCAATAAACAAACTTCCAACGATTGGACCCAGCTGCCAGAGTAAGAAGCCTAGCACGGCAGGGGCTACACAAATCATGCCCCATAAGGCTTCGCGGCGTCGGTGCTGACTAAGCCGTTTTGCTTTTACTTTTTTGCTTCTTGGAAGGGTCGCCACGTCTAATTCCTCCAGTTGTTTAAGGGGTGGACGAACGTCCACCCCAATAACCATTTACCAGCGGCCTTGCATCATTGAAGCTGCATTTGCTGCAGCCTGATCCATAGCTTCCTGGGCTGTCATCTCATTTGCCCAAATAGCACTCATTGCAGGATCAATGGCTTCCGAAAAAATCTGGTTAGCATTTTTGAGCCAATACTGAATAGGTTGATAGGGCGTATTGTTGAGAGTGTAATCGATCAGGACATCTCTGGCTTCAGGTGGATAAACCCCCGGAATAGCATCTAACCACTCTGCAGTTTTGGCTGGGTCAGTGTAGTAAGACAGTTGTAGTGGCATCCATAGACCTTTTGCATAAAGATCAACCTGACTGGGATCATTGTGGAACTTGTAAAATTCAAAGGCTTCATCGGGATGCTCGGTTCCAGCAAAAATGACGGTAGGCGCACCGAGAAGAATGGTTGTGGGTTCATCGTAATAAGGCAGCACAGCCATGCCCCAGTTAAAGCCAAGATTGCTGTAATCTAGTACTTTCCAGTGACCATCGATGCTCATGGCAACTTTGCGAGATTGCATCATAATATCTGCTGAGGGCAGAGATTCAGACTGGGCTGGGGTTGGGGCTACATGATGAACGTAGATGAGGTCCTGCATATCTTGCAAGACTTCAACAGCCTCGGGACTGTTCAATAAAAATTCCATGCCATCATCACTTACCAGCTTGCCACTATTACTATAGATTAGGGGCGTATAGCCTCCCCACCAGGTGGGAAAAGAAATACCGTAGGTTTCTATTTGCTCTGGGTTAAAGTCGGGACTCGTTGCATTGTTGCCATTTCGGTCAACGGTGAGTTGCTTGGCGATTTCTACAAACTCATCCCATGTCCATGCTTCTGAGGCTTTTGATGGGGGATAGGCAAGACCAGCCGCGTCAAAGAGATCCTTGTTGTAGTACATGATGATGGTTTCAGCTGCCGTATTGGTTCCAATAGTTTTATCGCCATCATAGTTGTAGTAGGTGGCAGGCAACCGGCTACTAGCTTCAGGATCTTCCTTGAAGTAAGCGCTTAAATCCTGCAAGATGCCCTCTTGGGCCCATTGTAACGCTTGTGCTTCCCCTAAATAACCTACGTCAGGTGGCGTACCCCCTGAAATCATCGTACTAATTTTTTCCACATAGGCATCTGGAATATGCTGACCTCTTACTTGAATGTTAGGGTGGGCATCATTAAACGATTTAAGCATTCTTTCAACAGCTTCGCGTTCAAAAGGTGAACCCCAATAAGTAAAGGTGAGTTCCGTGATTTGCGCACTTGATAGCGCTACAAAAAGACTTAAAACAATACAAATAAAAATGCGTTTTAGGGCTAACATAAATTCCTTTCCGTCAAACTGAATGTGTTTACCTGAATGAATAATGAAAACGGCTACTGAACGAAAAACCTCCTTTCATGAACTGAATCCTAAACACTCGAGCCTAAACCAGCTCCACACGAACTTCGTTGAATCAGGTGGCAGCCAAGGTGATGAATATCGGTTGAAACTTTGCCCTCTAAGGCGGCCAGTAAGAGTTTTACGGCAAACCTTCCCATTTCTAAAAAAGGCATTTCAATACTACTCAAAGCAGGCCTTTTTTGGGCGGCTGCTAAACTATTGTCAAAACCGATAAGGGCAACATCTTCAGGTACTTTTAATGCGAGGCGATGTAGGCTATCTAAAGCACCAATGGCCAAAGAATCATTGGCACAAAAAATAGCTGTTGGTGGTGAGGCTAGAGCCATCAAGCTTTTGACACTTAAGTAACCACCTTCTTCGTCCCATGTATCTTTACCTTGTACCAGCTGACTATCAAAGGCTATGCCCCCATCTTTTAGGGCCTTCTGATAACCTTCAAGCCGCAAATGGGATGCCTTATGTTTCAGGCGACCATTAATATAAGCAATTCGTTTATGCCCAAGCCTAATAAGGTGCTCTGTTGCTAACCTAGCACCTTGAAAATCATTGGGTAAAACGGCTGGAATAAGGGCTTCTTGGGGATACTGGTTTAAAAAAACCAGTGGCACATTAAGATGATCTATTGCAGGTAGAGGCCGCTCTTTAACTACATTATCTAGAAAAATAATGCCATCAACTTGTTTATCTAAGAGGACTTCAAGGTAATTATTCTCTTTGCTTTGACTTGCGCCTGAATTACACAAAAAGACCGAAAAACCTTCGGTGCTAGCAGCTTCTTCTACACCTACCATTAGTTGCAAAACAAAAGTATTTTTATTGCTGTGTGAGTTATTAATCATCCCTATAGTTCGGGTGTGGTTTTTCCTTAAGCTTCGCGCAATTGAATTTGGGCGGTAATTTAGTTTGCGAATGGCGTCTTGAACCTTTAGGCGAGTCTCGTCACTAAGTTTTCCAGCATTATTTATTACTTTGGAAACAGTTGAAGGTGCAACCTCGGCAAAACTTGCCACATCCTTAATGGTTACAGCAGATTTTTTCCTAACGCGTTTAGCCATTTGTACCCTCTAAAAGTTCTGGGAAATCGATTTCCTAAAAGTGCCATACAAATACACGAATGCTTACTTTTTGCTGTATTTATGCTATTTTACCAGCATAAATAAAAAGAAAGGCTTTGTCTATCTTATGAAAAACGATTTCCTTATGTTATAGCATTGTCGGCTTTTTTATGTCAAGATAGAATCTTAATCAAAGAATTAAAATAGCGCTAAGGAGTTCTGTTACCAATACCAATACCAATTCCAAATAAAGTAAATACCCTTAGTTTAGATCAAGGCGTGAGTTGGGGTTTTTTGACACAACGCCCAATTTAGTACATTCCAGTCATTTCGATTACGAGTCCATAGTAAAAAAGAACTAAGACATAGTAGGTAATTACTCCCAACACTAGATTCTGTAGCATTCTCAAAACTCATCTAAGCAAGGTGCAAGCGCCATTAGAATTTTGAGAAGGGGTTTTGAGAAGCAACAACCCCGATTACTCCGTCCCAGACGGCATTCTCAATAAAAATTATTAAAAACCCACCTTTTCGTTAATCCAATTTTTGCTCTGGACTTTACCTTTTGGAGCGTTGTGCCAAAAATCCCATGATGCACTTCATGGAGGTACTCATGACAAGAGCTAATGTTTTGAATAACCTCGTGTCGATAAATTGACATTCGGGGTTAGGCACCAGAAGTGGGTGGGGCAACACTCCTACTTACTGGGACAGAAGAAGCCTACCCGACTCTTCTTCTATGAGTAGCACCTCACATCGAAGAGTGAAGCGGGAACATCACCATGACTCTCCAACAACACTACACTTAGAGCCGTCGTACATAGAGAATCAAACGTTAAGCGGTTTACTGTCTGGTGATTGTCCGATTTTTCTGCAATTACATTCCCCTCACCGTCTAAAACTCGGAAGTGCTTTACACAAAACGGCATGGCGTTTTCAGGATGTCCTAAAAGGCTCGTTTCCATTGCGTGGTCAAAATCCGTGTCGAAAGTTAGCACCAGTTCACGGATAGTTTGGGGACTATCCCACTCGAGCTGCAGGGTAGGTCTGTCATCAGAAAAGTCGGCTACCCAAGCGTTTACGCCAGTGTGTGGTCGTGCTATACCGCTGTGCACATTTTCAGGTGCAAAGCTGTCCAGGGGCGAGTTAAGGGAAAGCGCGAGGTTTTGCCCCTCGGGACGCCTCGGTGGTGTCCAGAATTCAAAGGTCTCCACCCCGATATC
>CAZWJZ010000206.1:0-8350 GCA_964634665.1 uncultured bacterium
TCTCGCTCTGCTCGGGTGAATTTGCATTTTGCAAATTCACCCTGGAGATACTTAGATGCGATGTTGTAAGCATCACTTTAGTGCTTACAACATCCTTTTTATTCCCCTTAAAGCCTAAAGACAAGCCAAAGAATAAAAACTAGATACAGTTAAGCCATGACTCGAGTGCTGGTGATTGCTTATGTTTGGCCTGAACCTGCGTCTTCAGCGGCAGGTAGTCGCATGATGCAGCTTATAAAAGCGTTTCAGCAGCAAAGCTGGATGGTAACGGTAGCTTGCCCTGCGACTTACTCTGAACATGCAGCTGATTTAGAAGACTTAGCTGTTCAGTCAGTAACTATTGAACTTAATAGTTCTTCTTTTAATGACTTTGTAGCTGAGCTAAACCCCGACATTGTTTTGTTTGACCGCTTCATGATGGAAGAGCAATTCTCTTGGCGAGTAGATGAAGCTTGCCCAACAGCCCTTAAAATTCTTGATACGGTTGATCTGCATTTCTTGCGAGAAGCAAGACAAAAAGCAGATAAAGCTAAGCGCGACTTAGAAACTCTAGATTTGCTACAGAGTGACTTAGCAAAACGTGAACTAGCAGCTATTTATCGTTCTGATCTTAGTTTGATTATCTCTGAATTTGAAACACAATTACTACAAAAAGACTTTGGCATGCCAGCCTTCTTACTACATTACCTGCCATTTATGCTCGAGCTTTCAGAGCAAGTTGGTGGTTTGCCTTTTAAAGAGCGAAAGCATTTTGTGAGCATAGGAAATTTTTTGCATGCACCCAACTGGGACGCAGTTTTGTACCTTAAAGAAAGCATATGGCCACTCATAAGACAGCAATTACCCGAAGCAGAGTTACATGTTTATGGTGCTTATGGCGGTGAAAAAGTAGTTCAGTTACACAATGAAAAACAAGGCTTTTTGATAAAAGGACGCGCTAACGACGCCCTTGAAGTTGTCAAAGAAGCTCGAGTGTTACTAGCCCCTTTGCGTTTTGGTGCAGGCTTAAAAGGTAAGCTTATAGATGCTTTACTTACACAAACCCCCAGCGTTACTAGCTCTATTGGGGCTGAAGGTATGCATGGCGATTTGGCTTGGGCTGGTTTTGTTACAGATGACGCTGCAGAGTTTGCCGAAGCAGCCGTTAAGCTTTATAAGGATGAAACAGCTTGGCAAGTTGCTCAAGAACAAGCGAGCATTGTTTTAACTGAGCGATTCATGTTTGAACCCCATGCCAAGGCATTCATCACTACAATTAGGCAAATCCATGAAAAACTCGAGCTTCACCGCACGCATAATTTTACGGGCGCAATGCTTAAGCATCATTTGCATAGAAGTACTGAATTTATGTCAAGATGGATTGAGCTTAAAAATAAAGGTTTTTAGTCAAAAGACATTGCAATCAAATGCTTGTATTTTGATTTTTTGAACTTATCTCCTTCTGGCCCACTAAGTATCTCTAGAGTGAAAGCCGAGCAAAACAGCCTCGAGCCAGAGGCATAAGTAGGACTCGCTTTTAGTGAAATTAGCTTAGGACTCGCTTCTAGAGAACTTAGCTTAGATCGGTTTGTATTGGGGTCATAAGTACCAAAAGCTTTTGTATAAATACAAAAAACGAGAAAATGAAGGATAGGTGATGTTGCTTCCTTGTATTTTAAGGCACCGAAACGTATAATTGCTGAGGATATACCAAAGTTACTCGATATAAGAACATTACTGAACCTAGCTTCACGCTTATGTTCACATTCCTATACTCGAGTGCAAAAAAATAATTTGGAGGCAAAAATGAAGCGTAGAGATTTCATTAAAAAGGCGGGTGTTGTTGCAGCTGGCGCTGGCTTTTCACCGCTTATGTTTGCTAATGCGCAAGCAAGTACATTTAGATTTAGCATGGTCACTAGTTGGCCCACATCACTAGATACCATTTATGGTGGTGCACTGAATACGGCTAAAAACCTAAACGAATTAACCAGTGGTGATGTTGAAGTAGAAGTATTTCCTGCAGGTGCCCAAGTGGGCGGTCTAGAAGTTTATGACGCGGTTTCAAGTGGCGCTTTCGAAATGGGTCATACTGCTTCTTACTACTATATTGGTAAAGACCCTGCACAAGGTATCTTTACTTCATTACCGTTTGGTCTTAATGCTCAACAGCAAAATGCTTGGTTGTATGGCGGTAATGGTCAAGCCTTATGGGATGAACTAAACGCACCTGATAACCTCATTGCGTTTGCTGCGGGTAACACAGGTGTGCAAATGGGTGGTTGGTTTAATAAAGAAATAAACTCAGCTGATGATCTTCAAGGTCTAACCATGCGCATTCCGGGCCTTGGCGGTCAAGTCATGAGCCGCGCAGGTGCCAACGTTCAGGTGATTCCCGGTGGCGAAATCTACTTAGCGTTAGAGCGTGGTGCCATTGACGCGACTGAGTGGGTTGGTCCTTATGATGATGAAATTTTAGGCTTTAACAAAGTAGCTAAGTACTACTATGGTCCAGGTTGGCACGAGCCAGGCCCGACACTTGGTACTTACGTTAATTTAGATGTTTATAACAGCCTCCCTGAAGACATTCAAAATGCCATTCAGCAAGCTTCTAAATCAGCCAATATGCAAATGCTTTCAGATTATGATGCGAAGAATGGTCCTGCATTACAACGCATGATTGCTGCTGGTGGCATTGAAGTTTTACCATTCCCAACTGAATACCTTGATGCGCTTCAAAATGTTGCAAACGAACTTTACGCTGAATCTGCAGAATCAAGCCCTATGTTTGCAAAAGCATGGGAAGACTGGAGTGCTTTCAGAGACAGTATTCAAGCATTTCACAAGATTTCAGAAAAATCTTTTCTCGATTACGTTTTGGGTTAAGCCCAAAAAGCCTTTTCAAGAACGACCTTGTTATGAGGTCGTTCTTTTTTGTGTTTAACAACCACACGCCTTTAAATAGAATCGTTACACTCTCCTATGCTCGAGGTTAAAGATTTACCCTTAAAACTTCTAAGTGTAGGAGGCTGGGACCCTTGTGGTGCATTTGGCGTGCCTGCTGACATAAAAACCTTTGCGTCACTAGCTTGCCACGGCATGGCAGTTCTCACGGTAGCAACGGCGCAGAGTAGCTTGGGTTGGTTCGGGGCGGAAGCTTTACCTGCTGAGTTTGTGGCAAAGCAGCTTGATGCTGTTTTGCAAGACTACGGTGCAGACGCCCTAAAAACAGGCTTTTTGGGTAGTGTCGACACCCTAAAAGTAGTTGCGGAAAAAATAAAAGAATACAACATTCAAACATGCGTTATTGACCCTGTACTCGTAAACGCTCGAGCTTTGCCTATGTTTCCTAAAGAGCTTAATGCGGCTTATGAGGAGTACTTGTTCCCACTAGCTAGCGTTATTACGCCGAATTTGCGAGAATTAAACTATTTAGTTTCGGGTGAACTCGAGCCTTGGGGTCTTACAGAGGTATCTGAAAAAGTGCTTCGTGACTATCATGCGAGGCATTTTGCTAAGTCTGCCATAATTGCTTTAAAAGGTGTTCAAAAAACAGCGGATGCTAGCTTTTTACTAGATGGTTATTACGACGGTAAGTTGTTTGCTTTTGAAGAAAAACCCTTATTAAAAACAAATAATCTAAGTGGCTCAGGGGATACCTTTGCAGCGGCACTAACTGCTTATTTAGCGCAAGGGTATGAAGAAACACAAGCGCTAAGCTTAGCAAGTCAATTTACTCATAAAGCAATCAAGAATGCATCTGCATGGCAGCTTGCCACAAATGCCGGACCCACAGCAAACTTTTGAACAAGGTTTTAAGGCTAATAATGAAATTCCTCAAATTTAGAAAAATACCGACATAAAGTCAGAAAAAGACTGACAGACAAGAAAAGCAGAGCCTTCTAAACTTTTGAGCATAAATGAAGCGTTTGGGTGGGCATCTGGCGCTATGTGAAAGGAATAACTTTATGCAAGTTGAACTTGATTCTAAGAAAAGAGCGTTTCAGCTTTTTACTACTTGCCCTCAGTCTAAAGATGTACCTTTAGAGCTTTATTATGATCAGGTGATTGAGGTTGCTCGTTGGGCTGAAGAGGCAGGTTTTGAAGGTATTTTGGTTTATACCGATAATGGTTTGCTGGATAACTGGGCAGTCGCGCAAGTTATTTTAGAGCATACCGAGCGAATTGCTCCTCTTATTGCCATTCAACCCATTTACATGCATCCCTACATGGTGGCAAAACGTATTGTAACGTTAGCGCATTTGTATGGTCGTAAAGTTTACTTAAACATGCTGGCAGGTGGTTTTAAAAATGACTTGACTGCTTTAGGTGACAGCACACCGCATGATGATCGCTATAAACGCACCACAGAGTACAGTTTAGTCATTCGGGGTCTTTTAGAATCACAGGCTGCTTTTAGTTTTGAGGGCGACTACTATCAAGTCAAAAATGCCAAGATGACACCCAGCATGCCTTCAGACTTGCTGCCCGGCATCCTCATATCTGGTTCTTCAGAGGCAGGTATGCAAGCTTCAAGAGACATAGCTGCATCTGCCATTAGATACCCAAAGCCAGTAGGGCAAGAACAACACATGACAGAACAAGTTGCCCCAGGTGTGCGCTTAGGCATTATTGCGCAAGAAACCAGCCGAGAAGCATGGCGGCAAGCACACGAGCGCTTTCCTGAAACACGCGAAGGGCATGTGGCACATAAGCTCGCCATGAAAGTATCTGACTCACAGTGGCACCAGGAACTCTCAGACTTAAGTAAAAAACCCGTAAGTGAAGAAAACCCATACTGGATGAGCCCCTTTCAAAACTACCAAACTTTTTGCCCGTACTTAGTTGGTAGTTACGAACAAGTCGCACTCGAGTTAAGGCGTTACTATGACTTAGGCTTTGATATTTTTATTACCGATATTCCTAAGACTAAAGAAGAACTACTTGATATTCAAAAGGTATATCAGCTAGCTATAGATGAAAGCTTAGTGGCATGTTAAGCAGCGTAAAACAAAGTTTGCGAGAAATCGTGCATGACATAACAGGTGTAGAAATCCCAACGGATGACACTGACCTGATTGAAACAGGAACGCTTGATTCATTAGCACTTGTTAGTCTAATCATGGAACTAGAAAATAGCTTTGCAGTGAGCATAGATTTTGATGACATAGAACTCGAGTCTTTTCGTAGCGTGACAAGCGTTTGTGATTTGCTGATTCGTTTGCAGAGTTAATTAATCAAACAGCCCTGAGGCAAACTTAGCTCAAAGTATGGTTAAGCATTAGGGTACTCGAACCTTAGAATACGCCTGTTTTTAAAGGTGTAGAAGATTTTTTTCTTAGCCCTTAGTTGTTTTTTTGCTTTCAAAACAACTAAGGGCTAGCTTTTTGAAGAACTACAGTCCTAATTAAGTGGCTGTAGTTCTTTTGCTAAAAGAATGAGCTTGTAGTCTTTTTTCTTACAAGATGTCAGAGCATTTAGGACTGCGTTTGTCGGTAGACAAAATAAACTCATAGCAGGTTTTTAAGGAGGTAAACGCGTGAGTGAAAATCTTAATGATTCACAAAACGAAGGTGAAGAAAGAGATGATACGCCGCTGGGAGCAATTTTTGTAACCACAACCTTAGCGGTCATCATTTTGGTGCTTTGGTTCAGTATGTATTTACTTAATATTTTGAGGAGCTAGTTCGTGGACCATAAACAACATGAAGTCATAGCAAAGTGGGAGCGGCGTTGGTTGAGTGGTTCAGCACTCATGTCGCTAGGCTTTGTTATTTTTATTGCCATTTCTCTTGCATTAGAAGGAACCCATATTGCTCAAACAACTAGCCGCACCACGCCAGATAAGCTAACTAGTCATGAGTTATTTGCCCAGCCAGGTGTGACAGCACTCGGGCCAGGGCGCTATCAGGTTGCAACGGTTGCGCAAGCCTTTGTATTTACACCCAGTGAAATTATTTTGCCTATAGGCGCGCAAGTTGATTTTTACTTAACAGCCAGAGATGTTTTGCATGGTTATCAAATTGAAGATACCAATATTAATGTTGAGGCCATTCCGGGCGAAATATCTTATTTTCAATATACCTTCGATAAAGCTGGCGACTACCGCTTAACCTGCAATGAGTATTGCGGTATTAGTCATCAAAATATGATGGGTAATATCAAAGTGGTTTCGGCCGCGGAGTTCTCATCAGCTGTGCAAGATAGGCAAAACGAAGCGCTTGCTTTAGCGCAAGACGGCAAGCTAGGTGAGGCTGTTTATGCTGCTAATTGCCAATCTTGCCACCAAGCCAATGGTCAAGGCTTAACAGGAGCCTTTCCGCCTTTAGAAGGTCACACGGCAGAACTTTATAACGCTGAAGGTGGCCGAGACTACCTTGCAAACCTGCTTCTTTACGGTCTACAAGGCACCATAAGGGTTTCTGGTACCAACTATAACGGTGTTATGCCAGCATGGGCACAACTGAGCGATGAAGACCTTGCTGAAACCCTAAACTACATACTAAGAAGCTGGGGTAACGACGCGCTCCTAAGTAACTTTAGTGACTACACAGCACAAGACATTAATGCACTAAGAGGTCAAGACATTAGTGCTAATGACATCTATCAACTCAGACAAAGCAAAGGACTCGAGTGATGCTGTTCTTAAATGACTTGAGCGTTGTATTTGGGTGTTTTGCTAGGCAGCTTAGGTGCCTATTCAGGAGGAATAATCATGGCGGCTATTAGTTTAGCTAAGACAGATGTCTTTGTTGGGCATCCTGAGAAAAAAGTTGCGCTTTACTATATTGTTACGGGTTTGCTTGCGCTGCTTATAGGTGCGCTTCTTGGACCTTTTCAAGCCTTTAATTATGCGGGTATAGATTTGTATCCTTTTTTAAGACCCCTTGTGCAATCTTATTATCAAGGTTTAACGCTGCATGGTGTGTTAAATGCGCTGGTGTTTACGACTTACTTTATTAGTGGCTTACTTATTTATTTGCCAGCTCGAGAGATGAATATTCGACCGAATATGAAGTGGGTATGGGCATCTTATTACGTTATGACAGCAGGTTTACTCTTAGCTGCTGTAGGTATTTTGAGTAATACCTCTAATGTCATGTACACCTTTTACCCTCCTTTAAAAGGGCACTGGTCTTTTTATGTGGGTCTAGCTATTGTAGTGGTGGCTAGTCTTATGGTGGCGTTTGAAGTTGTGCGTATGCGTGCAGTTTGGAAGAAAGCTAACCCTGATAAGGCAACGCCAATTGTTACTTATATGAGTGTAGCTACCATGCTTATGTGGTCACTTTCAACCTTAGGCATTGTGGTTGAAGTAGTATGGTTTTTGATTCCTTGGTCACTTGGTTTGCGTGATGGGGTAGACCCTCTTATAGCCAGAACCCTTTTCTGGTTTACAGGGCACCCTATTGTTTACTTTTGGCTTTTACCTGCTTACATATCTTGGTATGGGCTTTTACCAAAACAAGCAGGCGGAGAGCTTGCATCTGACTCCCTAACTCGCCTTGCTTTTATTATGTTCTTACTTTTTTCAACACCTGTTGGTTTTCACCATCAATTTACTGACCCGAGCATTCCTGCAGGCTGGAAGATGATTCATAGCATGCTGACTATGTTTGTGGGCATTCCAAGCATGTTAACGGCTTTTACGGTAGCGGCTTCGCTAGAAATAGCGGGTAAAAACCGAGGCGGTAGAGGCATGTTTGGCTGGATTCCTAAATTACCTTGGGGTAAAGCTACTTTCACAGCGCAAGTGTTAGCCATGATTGGCTTTGTGTTTGGTGGGGCAGGCGGAATTGTAAATGCAAGTTTCAACCTAAACATAATGATTCACAATACAGCTTGGATACCTGGTCACTTTCACCTTACGGTTGGTACAGCTGTTACGCTGACCTTCTTTGGTATTACCTTCTGGTTAGTGCCACACTTAGTCAAGAAAAAACTATTCTCAAATGGTCTTGCTTTAGCCAGCAGCTGGCTGTGGTTTATAGGCATGATGGTCTTTGCTTTAGGAATGCACTGGCAAGGCATATTAGCAGTACCCCGTCGTGCACATATATCTAACCTAGCGGCTAACTTAGAGGGGGCTTACGCAAACGCAGCTGTTCCACAAATGCTTACAGGCATAAGTGGTGCCATCTTATTGATTGCGGTTATTTGCTACTTCACGGTTATCTTTGGCACGCTTTTTGGTAAACACGTTGCAGATGAAGATGTCGAAGAAGTACCTTTTGCCGAAACCAAATGGTTGCATCGTCAAGGCATCATTGCTTTACTAGACAGATTCTGGATTTGGTTCCTTGCTGCCGTTATTCTAGTGACACTAGCTTACTTACCAACCCTAATTTACTTATGGAATACGCAAGTCCCT
>CAZWJZ010000207.1:0-8291 GCA_964634665.1 uncultured bacterium
TTAAGTATCTCCAGGGTGAATTTGCAAAATGCAAATTCACCCGAGCAGAGCGAGTACAGATAGACCAATTCAGTATTTTGCAAACCTCTTATGGAGTCACTTAGCAGCGCTTACCTAATCTATTTGCACACTTAAACGGTATTTATTGATAACCGTAAAACATCTCGACCAAAAAACGACCCTCATTCAATGCGTTTGCCAAAGTGTTTAGCTATGTGCACTATAATGACTGCTCCCCTCAATGCTTCAGGCGCAGTATTTCAAAAGGAAAGAAGGGAAATAATGGATATCTCACGTCCTGCTAGCGATTTTCTTGCCAAACCAAAAGGTCATGGAAGCGTTTGGCAGTCTTTGCTTTTATTGTTTATTGCGCTAAGCATTTCAGGCACAGTCGGATTTGCAGCCCTTTTGCTAGGTCGGCAGTTTATGCCGAGCTTACCCCCATTTTTTGCAGTTATTTTTGCTATTTTTGCGCTTATTATTATTTTAAGATTCATGGCAGATCGCTATGACTGGTTAATGCCTTGGTACTACCTTCTACCTGCTATTTTGTTTTTATTAACGTTTACCTTTTTTCCTGTCATTCTGACTATTATTTTAGCGTTTACTGACTATGCAGGCATTCGCAATGGTGAACTAAGCGTAAGTACTGAAACACCCATAGTGTCAGTCACGGGTAGTGATGTTCTCATTCAAAATGCAGATACTTTACGTTGCGACAGGCTACTTGGTTCAAGAACGGGCTGTAACAACATTCGCGGCGTTGTTTACGCCTCAGGTAACTTTGCTACAACAGGTCTGAGCTTAGAGGGACAAATACTAACGGTTGACCCTGCGCCACCTGCTGACAGAACCGTTATATCAGCTGAAATACTCTTACCTAGCGTTGGCTTTGCCGCCCAATTTCCGATTGAAAGTGTTGACGGAAATCAAATAACCCTAGGCCGCGCCCCGCCAGCAGATGCAGACCTAACATCCATTCGATTAGGTTTAGACCGCGTTCCACTAGATGTTCGCATAGTTTCCGTGAGTGAAAATACCGTAACGCTTAATGCAGCTTTACCTAATGACCTTGAATTTGTAGGTTTAGCCCGTTACAACGCCTTTGGTTGGGTTGGTTTAGATAACTTCACACTTATAGCCCGACAAGCCACACGGTCTTTATTCCCTGTTTTTACTTGGAACATCATCTTTGGTTTTTCAACCATTATCATTAATACCATCATTGGCATTTTTATTGCCTTACTCCTCAATAACCCCAACCTTCACTTTAGAAACCTATACCGAACTTTACTTATTGTACCTTGGGCACTACCCGGCATAATTACCATTCAGGTTTGGCGTGGCTTTCTAAACGAAAACTTTGGAGCCATTAATCGACTGCTAGCCCTACTTGACTTACCCACCTTTGACTGGCTAGGGTCACAAGCCTACTGGGCAGTTGCACCCAAAGCAGCTATTTTATTAGTCAACCTATGGCTTGGTCTTCCGTTCATGATGACAGCTGTACTCGGAGCTTTATCTGCCATTCCAAGAGAACTCTACGAGGCTGTAAAAATGGACGGTGCAAACGCATGGCAAGGCTTTTGGGGGGTTACTGCGCCCCTGTTACGAACAGCCCTTATACCCATAACCCTCACAGGCTTTGCCTTTAACTTTAACAACTTCAACCTCATTTACCTATTAACAGATGGCGGCCCTGCCTGCCCTGGCAGCACGGCAACCGCACGCTGCACTGACATATTAATAAGCTGGGCCTACAACGAAGCGTTCAGGTCACAAGGCGGCTACGCCTACGGTTTAGGTTCAGCCATATCCATACTCATTTTTGTGATTACCCTCGCCATAAGCCTAATGAACTTTAGGGTAACAGGCGCACTTAAAGAGGAGTCAAACGCATGATTCAGGCATCTTTAACTCAACTTGCAAATCTACTTAAAGGGCGCAACCTTCACAAACTCATTTTACTACTGGGCATTTGCTTAAGCTCAATCAGCCTTGCCCAAGGTGACTTTGTACGCATAAAAAATGGCTGGGCATGGTTTTTACTTATCTTCTTTGCAATAACTAGCAGCATAGCCATAGCAGCCTATTTCTATGGCAAAGCAACCAGACCCGCTAAAGCAGCTCAATATGCCCTAACCGCAGCCACACACATCTTTATATGGATCGTTATTCTACTCACCTTTTACCCTGTCATTTACTTACTAGCCCTCTCTTTTAACGAAAATGACTCCATAACCGCAGCCCTACCCAAAACAGGAAACATCTTGTTTCGCTCAGGCGTCTTACCCGACCCAGACAAATTCTCATTCATTCAATACCAAAAAATACTGGGTCAAACCCACATACTCAACTACCAATGGATCTTTATAGCCATCTTCATAATCTCCCTCATCGTCATCATTGCAACCATTCTAAGAGAACGCACCGGCGGGCATATACACACACTCGAGCGTTATCGTGGTTTTGCAGGTTGGGTCTTGTTTCTGAGTCTTGCTGCTCTTGTTCTTAGCATTAATCCAAGTCAGTTTTACTTTATTAATGATGAAGGTCAACGGGTTGCTTCGAGTACCAATCGTAAAATCATTTTGTTTATTAGGAATACCTTGCTGGTATCGGGTGCAACTGGTATTTTTGCGGTGCTTATTAGTACCACGGCTGGCTACGCGTTTGCCCGCATGAAATTTGAAGGGCGCTACCGCACGCTCCTTGGCTTTGTCTTTGTACAAATGTTTCCAGGGTTCATGGCGTTAGTTGCCATTTTTTACCTCATGAGCTACTTAGGTTTAGATAATACGTTTGCAGGACTCATCTTGGCTTACTCAGGCGGCGCTATTTCATTTGCCGCTTGGATTTTTAAGGGTTACCTTGATTCCATTAGTCCAAGTTTAGAAGAAGCCGCACTGGTAGATGGTGCAACGCGTTGGGGTGCATTCTGGCGCATCATTTTACCAGTCAGCATACCCATGTTGCTATTTATCTTTTTGCTACAATTCATTGGTACTTACAGTGAATTCATTATGGCTAACATCTTACTAACTGGCGAAGACAAATGGACAGTGGGCATTGGCTTACGCGCCTTTACCAATGGGCAGTTTAACACCCAATGGGGCGCACTGGCCGCAAGTGCTGTACTAGGCAGCATTCCCATTTTGCTTATTTTTTACTCTTTTCAAGGCTCACTAACAGGGCAACACACCGCGGGTGGTGTTAAAGGCTAAATGAAGCAATATCTTAAACCATGGCTAATCCTCTTGATTTTAGTGTTAAGCATTTCTTCTTTAGGCTTAGCACAAACAAATCACACTCAAGACATCTACTACGAAATTTTTGTACGCAGCTTTCAAGATTCAAATGGCGACGGCATAGGCGACTTTAACGGCATTACCCAACGTCTAGATTACCTAGCCGAACTAGGCATAACAGGCATCTGGCTCATGCCCATACACCCAAGCCCCAGCTACCACGGTTACGACGTAACCAACTACTTTGATGTCAACCCAGACTACGGCAGCCTAGAAGACTTCAAAACCCTAGTCAAAGAAGCCCACACCAGAAACATAAAAATAATTATTGACTTAGTTGTAAACCACAGCAGCGATAGCCACCCATGGTTCAACCGCGCCAAACTCAATCAACAACCCTACCGCGACTATTACCTGTGGCAAGACCAAAACCCCAACTGGAAAGGCGTAAGCGGCAACCCCGCATGGCACCAAAGCGAAACAGGCTTCTACCTAGGGCTCTTCTGGAGCGGCATGCCCGACCTAAACTTTCACAACCCCAAAGTTATAGAAACCATAAACCAAATCGCCAAATACTGGCTCGAGCTTGGCGTAGACGGCTTCAGAGTAGATGCCATTCAACATATTTTTGAATCAAATGACGGTAATATTCGTAATGTACCTGAAACCTTTGAATGGCTCAAAAACTTTCAGGCGTTCATAAAAACCATCAATCAAGATGCTTTTATTGTCGCTGAAACTTGGACAGATACCCAAACCATAGCCAAGTACCACAGTGAAGCTAATCTGGATATGTCTTTTAACTACCCACTCTACCTAGCTGCAATTAACGCCATTCAATCAAGAAGCGCAACTGACTTAGCCTTCGTCTTAAATCAAGATGAACGCAGCTACCCTCAAGGTGCCCTAAGAGCAAGCTTCATATCTAACCATGACCAAGTCAGACCCGCCACCAGCCTAGGCTTTTTAAGGCGAGATGAAGAGCGCATAAAACTAGCAGCAGGCCTTCTACTAAGCTTACCCGGCACGCCCTTTCTTTACTACGGTGAAGAAATCGGCATGCCCAACGGAGCAGAAGACAACGATGAAGCCAAACGCACACCCATGCGCTGGACGGCAAACAACAACGCAGGCTTTAGCGAAAACACAGCTTGGTATGACTTCAGTACCAACGACCCAAACATAAGCGTAAGCGCACAACAAGCCGACCCAAACTCCATACTTAATCACTACAAAACACTTATAGCGTTAAGAAAAAACAACCCAGCCTTAAACTCAGGCCAAAGCCAAATCTTAGAAACAAACGACAGAACCCTAATCGCCCTAAAACGCCAAGCAGGCGAACAAACCCTACTCATACTCGCCAACCTAGGCAACAAAACCCTCAGCATAAACTTGCAAGACTACCAGGCAAACCAAAGCAAAGACCTACAAAGCAACGAACAACTAACAACTAAGTTAAAACTAGAAAAACTCGAGCTTCGAATTTTAGAGCTTCCTTAAGCAAACCCCGAAGCATCACAGGGATTCATTTGGTTTCACCAAGCCAAATGAAAATGCGTGAACTTGGTTACAATACAGCATCAACTCAACCTCGGAGGCAAACAACCCATGAGCAACGACAAACTCAACCGCAACAGCGCAACCATAACGGAAGGAAACCACCGCGCACCCAACCGCAGCATGATGCGCGCTGTCGGCTTCACAGACGCAGACTTCGGCAAACCCATCATAGGCGTAGCCAACGGACACAGCACCATAACCCCCTGCAACTCCGGCCTCTACAACCTATCAGAAGCAGCAGAAACCGCCATAAGAGAAGCCGGCGGCATGCCCCAAATGTTCGGCACCATCACCATAAGTGACGGCATAAGCATGGGCACCGAAGGCATGAAATGCAGCCTCGTAAGCCGCGAAGTCATCGCCGACTCAATCGAAACCGTCGTAAGAGGCCAAATGATGGACGGCGTCATCGCCGTAGGCGGCTGCGACAAAAACATGCCCGGCGCAATGATCGCCATGGCCAGACTAGATGTACCCGCCATCTTCGTTTATGGTGGCACCATCAAACCCGGCCACCTACACGGCCAAGACCTAACCATCGTCAGTGTATTCGAAGCTGTAGGCCAATACTCAGCTGACAAAATACCCCTAGACACCCTAACCGAAGTCGAATGCGCCGCCATCCCCGGAAGCGGCAGCTGCGGCGGCATGTACACCGCCAACACCATGAGCAGCGCTTTCGAAGCCATGGGCATGAGCCTCCCCTACTCGAGCACTATGAGTAACATAGATGTAGAAAAACGAGACAGCTCAGCCGAAAGCGGCACCGCACTCGTCAACCTCATTAAAAATAACATTACCGCAAGACAAATCATCACCAGAAAATCAATCGAAAATGCCCTCACCGTCATCATGGCACTAGGCGGCAGCACCAACGCAGTCTTGCACTTCTTAGCCATAGCCCACGCCGCAGAAATCGACCTAAGCCTCGAGGACTTCGAAACCATCCGCCGCAAAGTACCCCACTTCACCGACCTAAAACCAAGCGGCAAATACGTTGCAACCGACCTACACGAAGCAGGCGGCATACCCCTAGTCATGAAAATGCTGCTAGACCAAGGCCTACTACACGGCGACTGCATGACCGTAACCGGCAAAACCATCGCAGAAAACCTAGCTGACATAGCCAGCCAACCCGACCCAGCCCAAGACGTAATCCTCCCCTTCGACAAACCCAAATACCCAACAGGCCACCTAAACATACTCAAAGGCAACCTAGCCCCCGAAGGCGCAGTCGCAAAAACCAGCGGCCTAAAAAGAACAAGCATCACCGGCCCAGCCAAAATCTTCGAAAGTGAAGAAGCAGGCATGACCGCCATCTTGAAAAACGAAATAAAATCAGGCGACGTCATGATAATACGCTACGAAGGCCCCAAAGGTGGCCCCGGCATGCGCGAAATGCTCTCACCCACCAGCGCCCTAGTCGGTCAAGGACTCGGCGACACCGTAGGCCTAATAACCGACGGACGCTTTAGCGGCGGAACCTACGGACTTGTCGTAGGCCACGTAGCACCCGAAGCCCAAGTAGGCGGCCCCATAGCACTCGTAAAAGAAGGCGACAGCATAACCATAGACGCCAGCCAAAACCTAATACAAGTCAACATAAGTGACGAAGAAATGCAAACAAGACGCGAAGCGTGGGTAGCACCCCCCATAAAGTACAAAAGTGGCGTACTAGCCAAATACGCAAAACTAGTCGGAAGTGCATCTAAAGGAGCAGTAACCGACTAATGCTATGAAGCCAGAAAAAACACTTACAAAAATTCTGTCTGGCTCTAAAAATATTCGCTTCTCTGACTTTAAGAGTCTAGTCGAAGCTTATGGCTTTCGTTTAGAACGCATAAACGGAAGTCATCATATTTTTAGCCACCCAGACCTCGATGAGCTTATCAACCTTCAAACCGTAAAGAGTCAAGCTAAAATGTATCAGGTTCGTCAACTGCTAAAGCTTGTAGAGAGCTATAATCTAAAAATAGAAGGTGAAAAATGAAGGATTATCACATTAATATTTTTTATAGCGAAGATGATGAAGGCTATATTGCCGATATTCCTGACTTAAAATACTGTTCAGCTTTTGGGGAAACCCCAAAAGAAGCCCTAGAAGAAGTACAAAAAGCAAAAGAGGCATGGTTGAAAAGCGCAAAAAGCAATAGCAAAGCCATCCCTGAACCCAAATACAAACCAGCAATTTACCAAATTGCGAGTTAAAAAGCGCAACTAGTACACTTTGTGAAACTTCATCTGTGATTTCATTTAATAGTGGGTAAAGCTCATCCTACTTGCTTGATTAGTCTCAACTAGAAGCGCTCTTTCATTAGCTGACAACAACATAGAATCTAAACCAGCTGGCAACTAACTAAATGAATCAGTAGAAGTAGTGAAGGCTTAAGACTAAACAAAGCTCGAGCCCCCTAAATATGCGGGCTTTTTTATTACAAATTGGATTCCCAGCTGGTTATAATTGAGACTATGACTAGCCATCTGAGATACAAATTCTTTTTGGGGTTTTTGGTATTTTTCTGTGTTTTGATTCCTAATGTCACCGCCCAAACTTTACTGCGGCTTGAACTGCGACCTGAAATTATTAAAAATTCTTCTTTAAAAAAGTATCAGTGAATCACGGAAAGTAGAAAAACAATAAAAAATGGGGGAAGCTAAGTTATGAGACCAACTCCCCCCAGAAAGAATAATAAAGCATTAAGTGATGAGATGACGCGCCAGGCAACGCTGAACTGTTTAAAAGAACATCTTGAGCTGGACATACAAGGGACTAAAGCAAGAACAGAGATGGCGCTGGATATTATGATGCACGCAGCCAGTACAGGTCAAAGCATAGAAGCCAGCTGCGGGGAACTAGAGAGTGCTGACAGCAACACCATTCGTGACTATCTCAATCAAGCCTTTTGTGCTGAGAGACTGTCTGATTTAGAAACTCAAGTGAATGCTGCCCTGGCGCATGAGCTGCCCAGGAAAGTTTTCGCCAAAGCACAAGATTTAGCTATTGATCTGCATGACCAGCCTTTTTACGGTAAGGATGAACAGCTCTTAGCTTACGCCAGTCGCAGCAAAGCCAAAGCAGGCACGACCTATTTTTATCGTATCGCCAGTATCTACTTGATGCTTAAGGGTGTACGGGTCACGTTAGCTGTGGTCTTTGTGCATTCAGGTTTGAGTTTAGTAGAGGCACTGGCAGCCCTACTTGAGAGAACAAAAGCCAGGGGTTTAGCCATCGGGTGCTTGTATTTAGATAGGGGCTTTGCCACCAGTTCAATTTATCACTAGCTCATCAAGCACAATCTAGCAGCCATGATTGCCTGTCCTATCCGCGGGAAACCCAAGGGTAAAGGTACACGCGCACTCTGTAAGGGACGCAAGAGTTATATGACTGAACACACTTTTCATTCAAAAGAGCATGGTGACTGCACGGTTCCTATAGCCGTTGTACGTTGTTTTAAACACAGCAGCAAACGAGGTCAAGCT
>CAZWJZ010000208.1:0-8191 GCA_964634665.1 uncultured bacterium
TTTATCTGCCACCTGATAACTCATGCCAGCCTTAAGAACAAAACTACGACCATCTTCTAACTCGGTGTGTAACTCACCTTTAAGGCAAAGCAAAATATGCCCCTTAGAACACCAATGGTCAGCTAAGTAATTTGCTGAGTACTCAACCATACGTACCCTAATCGCGCCAAATTGCTGTGTTTTCCAGTAGGCAAGACCAGAATCACCTTTATGCTCTGTAACTTCAATGCCTGACCAATCTGTAATGCCAAAAGGAATATTTGTAAGTTCCATAAACGTTATTGTAACGCGTTAAGTCGTTTCATTAAACAACTCTCTACCTATAAGCATGCGCCGTACCTCTATTGTACCCCCACCAATATCATAAAGTTTGGCATCCCTCAAAAAGCGACCCGTAGGGTATTCATTTATATAACCATTACCCCCAAGGCACTGCATGGCATCAAGTGCCGTTTGCACACCAGCTTCAGAGGCAAACAAAAAACAAGATGCCGCGTCTTTACGCTGAACCCTTCTCTCATCACAGTCACGCCCAACCGCATAAAGATAAGCTCGAGCTGCACTCAGCCTTGTGTACATATCAGCAATTTTGCCTTGCATGAGTTGAAACTCACCAATGGCTTTACCAAACTGCTTGCGTTCATGAATATAAGGCATAACGGTATCCATGCAAGCCTGCATAATGCCCACCGAACCAGCCGCCAAAATAACCCGCTCATAATCAAGCCCGCTCATTAAAACCTTAACACCAGCATCCAGCTCACCCAAAATATTCTCTTCAGGCACAACACAATTCTCAAAGACAAGCTCACCCGTACTCGAGCCTCTCATGCCAAACTTATCTAGCTTTTGGGCAGTTGAGAAACCTGCGGTGTTGGTTTCAACAATAAAGCTTGTAATGCCTTTGCTGAGCGCCTCGGGCTTGGTTTTAGCGTAAACAATGACAATGTCAGCTTCTGGTCCGTTGGTAATCCATAGTTTAGAGCCGTTGAGTACATAGTTCTTGCCTTGTTTCTCGGCACGCATGCTCATGCCGACAACATCTGACCCTGCCCCCGGTTCACTCATGGCTAAAGCTCCCAAATGCTCACCGCTAATGAGTTTAGGTAAGTACTGATGTTTTTGGGCTTCGCTGCCGTTTAATTGCAGTTGATTGACACAAAGATTACTGTGCGCCACGTAGCTTAAGCCTAAAGAGCCACTGGCTCTACTTATTTCTTCCATAGCTATAATATGAGCAAGGTAACCCATGTTGGCGCCGCCATAAGCCTCAGCTACAGTGACACCTAAAAGCCCTAAGTTGCCTAGCTCTAACCAGATGTCTTTAGGTATAAAGCCAAGGGCGTCTATTTCTTCAGCGCGAGGTTTTATTTTTTCTTGTGCGTAGCGCCTGACAGTGTCTTTGAGCATGTCAAGCATGTCTTGAGAGAGGCTGGATGGTTTTTCTAAAGTAGCGCTCATAGGGGTCTCCTTTATGCGAGAATGCTGCGACTTGATGAAGTTTCGTTAGGGTTATAAAATGCTCGGAAGGTTAAAAAAAGACAATTTAGGCTTACCTTAAGGATGTTAAAAAAGCTCGAGTTCTGATAAGTTCAGAGTAGCAAGTTTGCGTTTCAAGCTTTAGCGTTGTACCTGTGTACAAAACACAAATAAGTCAAAGTGAAAGCATTGTAGGGGTTTAAGATTTTAAGGAAAGAAAATAACGCGCTGATTAGTTCAAAAGTTTCAGCATCTTGCCTACTAAAGACAGCTTTAACGGTAAACTCTTAGCGTGACACTAGCTCAAACCGTTATGCCTTTTTTCATGCCCACACCCTTTAAAGTAAAGGCTGACCTTTACAAAATGGGTACAAACCTCATTGGGAAAAACGAAACAAACCTTTTTCACCTCGATGACAGCTACCCTAAATTCATAACAGCAAAACTCGAGCAGCTTAAACAAAACCCTAAGCATGCCCGCTGCTATCTTAAAGATGACCTAAAAAACTTAGAAGACTGCCTATGGCAACTAGCCCGCGTAATAGCCGAAGACCAAAAAAAATATTTTGAGTTTCAAGAAACACGCTTAAGCTCTAAACTGCTAGGCTTAAGCCTAGATAGAAAACATGGCCTAGGACTCGAGTTTAGTGCTGCTGTTTTTCCTGACTTAGCCGCCGAAATTCATAGGCATTTAGAAAGCCTAGAACCCTTTGAACAACTGTGCGACTTTCTGGCCTTATGCGTGCAAGAAGACCTCGTCATAATGCATAAAACAGGGGATGCCGCTACGGCAGATAGGGCAGAGTGCTTGTTGGTGAGCTTACCTAGCCACTGGGACCCAAAAGAAAAATGTGGGCTTGATTTTGGTGCCATTCATAAACCAGTCGCAGATAATGCAGCCCTTATGAAAGCGCAAGGCAATATGCTTAAAGCCATGACCCAAAAAGGACCTTTTGTGCGCTACAACTGGAGTTTGGCTAGCACGCCCTTATTAGCACAAAACCCTGTATTTTTACCCAGAGAACCCCGATTAGTCAGCCTAGCAGAAAGCAAAGATAGTGAAAGCCTAATTGACTTACTTCAGTTCAGAATGGAACGCCAAACTATGCACGCTTTTCCAAGCTTAAATAGAAGCTTGTTTGCCATTCGCATTTATCAAGAACCCTTAGGTGAAACACTAAAAAACCCAAACCAAAAACAAAACTTAAAAGAAACCATTCTGACTATGTCAGAGGGCATGCTTAACTACAAAGGCATAAACAGATACAAAGAAACGTTACTAAAAGCACTCGAGTAACAAGCTGATAGGCAGCCTAAGTCGGTAATGCTAGTGTTGTCTTTTTTAAGCAAAACGCTTTCCTAAGCTGTATGATTTTTGTAGCCAGTTTTCTCGCTGTTTTTCATTTGATTGCCTGACAGGGCTAAAGACCGTAGTTTTTACGGGTTTGATGCCTGAAAAGTTTAAGGTGACTTGCTTCATGGCACGGTGACTTGGAGCGCCATAAAAAAGCCAGTAGTACCAGTTTGGCATGCCTAAAGTTACAATTTGCCTAGCAGAACGACCTGTTAAAAGCTTATCCCACCAAGGTGAATTCGCACGGTATTTAAAGGCAAAACCTGGCAAGAACACCCGATCAAAAAAGCCTTTTAAAATAGCGGGCATGTTACCCCACCAAACCGGATAAATAAAAACAATATGCTCAGCCCAGCTTATGAGTTCTTGTGACTTAAGTAGGTCAGGCTCGAGTTCTGTGCGTTGCTTGTAACCGTAGTTTAGATTAGGGGAGAACTCGAGTTCAAATAGGTTGAGTCTTTGTAGCTGTGCGCCGTTTTCTTTGGCACCCTTTTCGTAGGCGTTCGCGAGGGCGTTGCAGAGGCTTTGCGGGTTAGGGTTGCCTTGTATGATAAGGATTTTTTTTGTCTTCATGCTAACTCCAAGAGGCTGTATAAGACTTTTTTAATGTGGGTTTTTCGTTCCTTTAAGAAGGCTTCGTTTAGGCTTACGCCCATGGGGTTGCCGAGGCAGCTTCCGAACGAGTAATGCACGGTGCATAGCCCAATAATGCTGTAAACGAGTTGAGGTACTTCGTTTTCCCATTGACTATCTTTTGTTAGGTCTTGGGCAAGAGAAGAGGCTGCGAGTATGGTTTGCCAGTGTGCTGAAACTGCGTCGATTAAACGTGTGTTTTCTAGGCTGGCCCATTGTAGTAATCTAAAGAAAATAGGGTTTTGTTCTAAAAAATCAAGGTAGACATCTATGAGGCTATCAATGATTTCTTTGGGGCTAGGGTCATCTTTTAGCTTAGCGAAGGCTGAGGGAATGACTTGTATGGCAGTCTCATTTTCACGTTCAAAGCAGGCTTTAAAAAGGCCTTCTTTAGATTCAAAGAAGTAGTGGGGTGTGCCGCGAGCTACGCCTGCTGCTTTGGCGATTTGTTGCATACTCGAGTTGTCAAAGCCGTGTTTGGCAAATAGCTGTGCGGCCGCGTCTAGTATTTGGGTTTTGCTGCGTTCTGCATCTCGTTTTGTCCCTTTGTTATTTACTTGCTGAACGTTCATTCAGTTAATATAGTCCTAAACATAGCCTTTGTCAAGCTTTTGAAGTCATAGGAAGCTAACTAAGGTTTAAACTAGCAGCTTGTTTTAAGCAATTTAAAGGGCTTAAGAAAAAATAACCTCAGAAAAACATGCCGCTAGCCAATCACAACCGAACTTCGTTATAATAAGCTGACGCACACAGTCACTTAATAAGGTATAATAAGGAAAGGTGAGCACCATTCAATACTGTTTTAAAGCCTCTATTCAAGCAATGCGAGAGCGTTCTTGCAGCTTTTACCAAGACCCTAAAACCCAACGTTTATTTTCCTCAACATAGGAAGCACACAAAAACACATTTTTAACCTTACGATAGGAACACTCGAGTGCAAAATTCTTCTAATCAGCTTGATGATTTAACAGATTTACGAGAGAAGCTTTTTTCTCTTAGCTTAGAAGAGCTAGCTGACATGTCATTAGGAGATCCTAGCTTTGATTTGGTTGATGATGACACTGATGAAGATGACGAAGAAGAAAGAGCCCAAGCCAGACCGCATAATCCTTACCAGCGCAGAAGAGACCCAAGAACCAAAGAACTCTATTACGTGCATAGAGCCATTGCCGAATGGAAGTTGGGTAGAGCTTTAGTTAACGGTGAAGTTGTACATCATGATAACGGCGATAAACATGACAACCACCCAGAAAATGTATGGGTATTCAGCTGCCAAAGAGCACACATGCTTTACGAAAACTACCGCTTAAGAGAACAATGCGGCATAGGGCATTTATTTGAAATAGAAGACATTTTAGAGCGCGAAGGCTTATGGGTTGTACGCTAAGCAAATGCAAGAAAAAAAATGAGAAAATCAAATAGCCTAAAAAGGCAGTTGAGAAAGCCCTATGACAAAGAAGTCGAAGTTACCCTAACAGCTTTCACAAAGATAAATATACGTTTCGCCTTATCCGCATGATAGGCTAAGGACATGAACATCCTCTTAGCACAACAGTTACCCCTTCCTGCTTTTGAGGATATGGTCAATGATGAAGCGCTATAAGCTATTTTTGGCAGCTAAGCCAGAGCAAGAAGCCCTTGAAAGTTTGGTAGCCTTGCATGAAGGCAACAAGCAGATTATTTTGACTTACGGAGATTTATACGACCCGAAGCAATTTGCAAGCATTTTACTAAATCACTGCACAAGCTTAGAAGCCTACAAATTACAAGACGAAAACCCCAAGACAAAAGCCACAGCAAAACCAGAAACCTACATTCTAGTAGGCATAAATGACAAAGCACGCATGCTTTGCCTAAGAGAACAAGACAGCAAAGACACACTCGAGTTACAAAAAGAAGACTTACTTAATCCAAGAAGTTTTCATTTGAGTTGGGATAAACATTTAGGCTTTGAGGTTGAATGGGCCTGAGTAATACGTCTGCATAAGTCGTTGATGCGCTTTATTCAAAATCATGCTAGCCTTTGACGCATGAAACATCGTAGTGTTTGCGCTCTTGACTGCCCTGATGCCTGCTCATTACACATTACCGTAGAAGATGGCAAAGTAACAAAGCTTGAGGGTAACCCCGAGCATCCTGTAACGCAAGGTTTTGCTTGCGTAAAAACTTATCAGTACCCTAAACGTGTTCATCATGAAGATAGGCTTTTGTACCCCCTGAAGCGTATTGGTAAAAAAGGCGAAGGTAAGTTTGAACGTGTCTCATGGGAAGAAGCACTAGCAGACATAGCCTTAAAAACACAAAACACCATAGATACATTTGGTTCAGAAGCAGTCTTCCAATACAGCTACGCAGGCACAATGGGCTTTATAGAAAGAGACTACCCATACGCTTTTTTTAGAACCCTAGGTGCCAGTGAATTACAGTACGGCACCATTTGCGCAGCAACAGGCGGAGCAGGCTGGGAAGAAGTCTACGGCCCCAACAAACTAGCCACCGACTGCGAAGACCTAGAACATGCCAAATTCATCATGCTATGGGGCATAAACAGCTTGCGTAGCAACTCACACTTAACCCCCTTTCTGAAAAAAGCACGCAAAAACGGGGCTTACATTTTGCATATAGACCCCTACAAAAATGAAACAAGCCAATTTGCAGATGAACACTGGCAGTTAAACCCCTGCACCGACGCAGCCTTAGCCCTAGCCATAGGACACGTGATATTACGCGATGGCTTAGAAGACAGCGCTTACCTGCAAGCACACGCTAATGATCTAACTGACTACCGTGAAGCTTGCGCCCAATGGACACCTGAACGAGCAGCCGCGTACTGCGGTTTAGATGCGGAGCGCATCGAAGACATAGCCAAACGCTACGCCCAAACAAACTCGAGCTTTATTAGAGTGGGTTACGGCATGTCACGAAATCAGGGTGGTGGTAACGCAACCAAAGCCATTGTTTTGCTACCTGCTTTAACAGGCGCATGGCAGCATAAAGGGGGCGGTGCGCACTTATCTACCAGTGGCGCGTTTCCTTTAAACACAAGGCGTTATAGTGGCTTAAATGTCAAGCCAGCCAAGCGTCGAGTGATTAATATGAATCACTTAGCCACAGCACTCAACTGGACAGAAAACCCCATAAAGTCACTGTTTGTATTCAACTCAAACCCAGCTGCCGTTGCACCCAACAGCAGTCAAATACGCAAAGGCTTAGCCCGTGAAGACTTATTTACCGTGGTACTCGAGCATTTTCAGACAGATACCGCAGATTACGCTGATTACCTCTTACCCGCCACAACTTTTTTAGAACACCCTGACCTTTACACAGCCTACGGGCATTATTACTTACAATGGGCAGAACCCGTTATAAAACCTCAAGGAGAATGCAAGCCTAACAGTTGGGTATTCAAAGAACTAGCCAAACGCATGGGCTTAAACAACGAAGTTTTAAACTGGAGTTCAGAAGCAATAGCTAAAGACTTACTAAACTCAGAGCATCCTTACTTAAAAGACATAAATTTCGAAGAACTAAAAGAAAAAGGCTTCGTAAAACTCTCCTTACCCAAAGACCACAGACCTTACGCTAAGGGCAGTAACTTTCAAGACAAAAAAATACGATTCACACCTGCACCCAAACAACTCGAGTCTCAAGAGCAACCCAGTGAAAGCTATCCTCTTAGGCTTATCTCGCCGCCGGGCTCTCATTTTGTAAATACCAGCATGGGCAACATGCCTGAGCTTCTTAAAGCTATGGGCGGGGAACCACAAGTACTTGTGCACCCTAAAGATGCCCAAAGATTCAACTTAAAAGATAAAGAACGCTATACCTTACGAAGCCCAGAAGGTAGTATTTCAAGACAGATTATGGTGAGTGAAAAAGCTAAAGAAGGCACTGCCATTGCCTTAGGCTTATGGTGGCCTAAACTCGCGCCAGATAAAAAAGGACTCAATGACTTAACCCATGAACGCCTAACGGATTTAGGAGATGGCAGCATGTTTGGCGATGTCGTCATTAGCATTTCTTAGAACAAAATAGCTAAGCAGCGGGCTGCCTGCTTTTGTAAAACACTTAAACAGCAAAAAATTCAAATATTAGAGGTGAAAAATGGGGAAATTTAAATTTGAAACATGCTTGGATATAGAAGGACTCTATTTGGTCGAACCAAGCCTCTTTGCTGATGAAAGAGGCTATAACTTAGAGACCTATAATGTTAAAGCGTTTAAAGACGTTGGACTTGATATGGACTTTGTTCAAGATAATCAATCTATGTCTAAGCAGGGAGTTATTAGAGGATTGCACTTTCAAAAAACCTTTCAGCAAGGAAAATTAGTGCGTGTTGTAAGTGGTGAAGTTTTTGATGTAGCAGTTGACATTCGTGAAGGATCTAAAACGTTTGGGAAATGGTTTGGCGTTATCTTATCTGCTCAGAAGAAAAACATGCTGTATGTCCCAGAAGGTTTTGCGCATGGTTTCTTAGTTCTTTCTGAAGAGGCTGAATTTGCTTATAAGCTTAGTGATTACTATCACCCTGAAGATGAAGGTGGTATCAAATGGAATGATCAAGTAATCGGAATAGAATGGCCCATAGTAAATGGAATGAAAGTCATCGTGTCTGAAAAAGATAATAAACTGCCTTCTTTTAGTAAAGATGTTGCCTTAAAACTAAAAAGGTAACTACCTACCACCTTAGTTTTGAAAGTATGTCGTAGATTTCGCGTCTGAGAC
>CAZWJZ010000209.1:0-8186 GCA_964634665.1 uncultured bacterium
GTTGCTGCCACGGCTGTAGGGGTCGCTGCGCTTAACTATGAGGCTATTTTGCATAAATTGCGTCAAAATAATCATAATAACTTAACGCGTAGAGCGCACTTAAAAACCTATGAGCGTATTGCTCTTATACCTAAAGCTTTTTACTCAGTTTATGGTAGCGCGGTCTCCTGAGCCATCTTGCGTTTGAGAACTTCTTAAGCGATAGGCTTCCCAAAAACTAAAAGGCACTGTTGTTGACCTCTGTTTTTGTTTTAAGAGTTCAGTTGCAACCAAACGAAGTAACTCCCTTGAAGAAAGCTCGAGTTTGCTGCGTAGGCGTGATTCGGCTAGGTAGCTACTGCCTATGCTAAAGCCGATGAGTGCAAGGTAAATAATTAGAAGTACAAAAAAGCCAATTTCAAGATGGCGTAAGCCACCTAAGCTTGCAGCGCTATACCATGAGGTGAGGGATATTGCGCCTAAGGCAAAACTTAATCTGTGTAAGCGTCGGGCTTGTTGTTGTTTGGCAAAGCTTGGGAAAGAGTCATACCAGAAACTGTTGGCTAATTTGGGTATGACAAGATGATGAAAAACATAGCTATTGATCGTAATGATAACAACCAATAGTATTTTGAATTGAAAGAATGAAGATTGCGCTAAGTTGTTCATATCTGTTAAAAATAAAGCCAAGCCACTAAGGAGTGTCCATAATAAAGAGCTGCGAATAAGCTGAAAACAAATAGTGTAAGCCAGACTGTTCCAGCGTTCTTTATCAAACTGGCTTAAGTAATTTGAGAAAGCAACATCATGTACGGTTGCTGCGCCTAATCCAATGGCAAAACTAATGGTGTGAAGCACCACAAACATATCTTTATAGGTAATAAGTAAATCAATCATGCTGTTACGAACGCCCTTTTCCTCGCTACAAAAACTACCTTCAGTATAAGATGAAACATCAAAAGAAACGTTAAGAAACACGCAAACTGTCGTGCATTTCACGAAAATAAAGGAAGCTTCTTAAAGAACCCCAAACGCTTTTTGCTTACAGCACCCATAATCAAACAAAGTCTGCAAGGTAGACTAATAAAATGCCAGATTATGATGCCATTATTATTGGAGCAGGTCATAATGCGCTTATAAGCGCAGCCTACTTAGCGCAAGCAGGAAAACGCGTTGCCGTATTTGAAAGTAGAGATAGGGTGGGTGGTGCCGTAAGTACCAAAGAACTCTTTCCGGGTTACCAAGTTGATTTAGGTGGTAGTGCCCACATACTCATTCGTTTAACGCCCATTGTTGAAGAACTTGGTTTAGAAAACTACGGGCTCGAGTATATCGATATTGATCCGCTTTTTTTTGCACCTTTTGAAGATGATAAGTCGGTTTTTATTTATCGTGATGAGGCGCGCACAGCGCATCATTTAGACAGCTTGTTTCCGGGTGAGGGAGATGCCTATATTAAGTTTATGGATGACTGGCGGCCTTTTGGTCGGGTTGTTAAAGACCTGTTTTTAAGCACACCTAGCCCGCTTAATTTAGGTCAGAAGATGATCTTTGGTAACGCCATTAAACGAGACTGGAAAAAAGCTTTACCCATGATTTTAAAACCTTACGGTGAAGTGGTAGACAGTTACTTTAAAGAAGAAAAAGTCAAAACACCTCTGGTTTGGATGGCCGCTCAATCTGGCCCTCCACCAACCGAAACGATGAGTGGACCGTTTGTGTTATGGCATCCGCTTTATCATGAAGGCGGCATGGCTAGACCTAGAGGTGGCTCTGGCATGCTTACGCAAGCCTTGCAAAAACATATTGAAGCGCATGGCGGTGAAATCTTTCTTAATGCCCCTGTTGATGAAATTTTGGTTGAAGGCACACAAGCTACCGGCATTCGAGTAGGTCAAGAGAGCTACACCGCAAGCCAAGTCGTTGCAGGCTGCCATGCCGTGACAACCTTTCAGAAGCTTTTACCTGAGCAGCACAGACCTCATAACAGCAAAAAAATGCGGGTAGGTAATGGCTTTGGTGCCATTGTTCGACTCGCGTTATCTGAACCCATAAAATACAAGGATTTTGCAGGTGATGACGCTCGTCGCGCCTTGCAGTTAGTGTGTCGTGACAGGCAACAAATCTTGAGTGCCTATGGTGATTATATGCGAGGTGAACCCACCAAAGACCCACCTATTGTTGCCATGAGCTTTAGTGCTGTTGATGACAGCTTAGCACCAGCAGGAGCTGAAGTTTTATGGCTTTGGGCGCAGTACTACCCCTATGAACTAAGTGGCGGTAAACACTGGGATGACATAGAAGAAGCTGTCGGTAACAACATTATTGACACTTTTGAAAAATACGCACCCGGCACCAAAGATAAAATAGTAGGAAAACTCTTCCAGCACCCTTTATGGCTCGAGCGTGAACTCGGCTTGCATAAGGGTAATGTCATGCATTTAGAAATGAGTTTAGATCAGATGTTCGCCATGCGGCCCTTTTTAGGTATGGCTGAATACAAAACACACCTCAAAGGGCTTTACTTAACAGGGGCGAGTACTCATCCTGGAGGTGGCATTATGGGCGCATCAGGCCGTAATGCCGCAAGGGTTATTCTGAAAGATGCTGAGAAGCCTTTTTGGGCACTAAAGAAATGATTTAAGCTAATCCATAGTGAATTTGTAATATAACTGAGTTTCTTTGTCCGTATTCGCTCCGCTCAGGTTAATTTGCCTAAAAGCAAATTAACCATGGAGATACTTAAAGGCGAATAATCTCAAATCCTTCATCTGTGCTGGGTTCTTCAAACTGCTTTGAGAACATCATGAGCATGTCTTGCGTAATTTCAAACGTAGCTTCAAGAAGATTCTTATTGCGAAGCTCGAGTCTTCTCCAGAGTTCTTCTTGAGGAATATCAAAGTAGTAAAATTTAAAAGGAATTTTGTGGGTTTTTAGAAAGTTTGTAGCATAAGCGCGGGCTGCTTTTTTCCAGAAACCAAAATCTAAAACAACATCTAGCTGCTGCGCTGTTAAGGTAGCACTTAAGTCTAAAATGAGCTTCGTGCAGAGCTTAAGCCGCTCATCAAAGAGCTCTCTAGACATATGATGACCGTATAGCTTGGGCAAACCGCAAAGAAGATGTGCTGTTCCTTTAGGCATTAGTTAGTGACAGATACAGCTTTGCCAATATAACTGTCATCCTCAAGGTGCTTAAGCATAAAATCAGCAACATCCGCTCTGGCTATACGCCCTGCTTTAAAAGACGCGTCATTAGCTAAAGCAAGCTTGTAGCTACCTGTTTTGTCAGCATCTGTTAGCCCACTAGGTCTAACAATGACCCAATCAAGACCACTTTCACGCACATAATCCTCTTGCACCTCATGATCTTTAATCACGTTTTTTAAGGCAACTTTAAAAAAAGCCTTTGCTGCAAAAGCCAACTGCTGCCAGCTTTCATGCGTGCCCATGCTTGTCATGACAACAAGCCGCTTAACACTATGCTTTTTCATAGCAGCAATAATATGCTTAGTACCTTCAGAACGAATAGTTGTTTTAGCAGTAGAACTGGTGCCAAGTGCTACCAAAACTGCATCATGCCCAGCCACAGCGTTATCCACAGCTTGTGGATAAATCACGTTTCCTGTGGATAACTCGAGTTTCTCGTGTTTCACGGTTAGCTTTAGTGGGTCACGAACAAACGCTGTAACCGAATGCCCTGCATCTAAAGCCTGTTTAACCAAATGAGTTCCTGTTTTGCCTGACGCACCAAAAATAACTAGCTTCATAGCTAACAGTTTGCTTTAAAAAAGTAAATGTATTCGTAAGGTAAAACTCTATATATGGTAATTTGCTTATTTGTTTAAAGACTAACAAAGTACACGGCAAACTCGAGCTTAACCCATGTTTGTTATTTTAACTTTTTTTATTACGGAGAAATAATGCCTTACAGTCACCTTATTTTTGATGCGGATAATACGCTTTTTGATTTTGATAAAGCTCAAACAAACGCCTTAGAGCTGTGCTTTGCAGATGCCAAGCTAGCTTTTAAAGCTCACTATCATGACCTTTACGCAAGCATTAACCATGACTTATGGCAAGCCTTTGAACAAGGCAAACTAAGTCAAGCTAGCATAAATGCAGAACGCTTTTCACGCCTTATTAAAAAGCTCGAGCTTTCAGTAGATATTCAGTTTCTCTCAACAGTGTATCTTTGTCGTCTGGCTGAAGGGCATTTCTTGTATGACGGTGCTTTAGAAGTACTTGAGGGATTAAAAAAGCATTGCCGCATGATAATTGTGACCAATGGCCTTAAAGAAGTGCAGCGTCCCCGTTTCAGTAATTCACCAATAATGCCTTACCTAGAAGGCATTATTGTAAGTGATGAACTTGGTATTGCTAAACCCCACGCTGGTATTTTTGATGCTGCTTTTGACATGCTAAATCATCCAGCGAAAAAAGAAGTACTCATCATAGGGGATAGCCTAAGTTCAGATATGCAAGGTGGTATTAACTACCAAATTGATACCTGCTGGTTTAACCCGCAGCAAAAGCAGAACAAGCTCGAGCTTGGTGTTACGCATGAAATTCGGCGTTTGGAGGAACTTATAGATATTATTATTTGAGTTGTTGTAAGAAAAACGTAATAGCTAGTTCTTTACAGTGGTTTTAAAGGATGCATGGATGCAGCATTTACCAAATTACTTTAAACTACTTACGGCTAAGCCAGAGTCATTGCCGCACACGCGTAGTTTTGTGTTTACAAAGACATGGTCACGGCATTATCGTTTTCCTGATTTTTGTATTGATTTAGCGTTTTCAGGTAATCGTTTTGGTGCAGTATTACAAGGAAATTATTACCGCAGGCGTAATGGTGTAGTTAAAGATACAAGTCTTGTGCTAATGCACTCGAGTAATGATTTGATTATGTCGGAGTTACTGTTTGAGCGTGATGGCCCGTTTCGGTTTACCCTTCATGAAAAAGGGGATTACGAATTGATAGCTGAATCAGGTGAAGATGTATTTGAAGTAGATGTTATTTGCGTGAGTTAAGTATCTGCCCAGCAAATACAGACAATTCTAATCAGTAGTTGGAGAAATAATAAGAACGCTAACACCATTAACTTAATTGTTCTAGGGGCATACTTTACTTTGTACAAGTCTCTATTCATCCAATTAAGAATCATTCAAGCTCGAGTTTAATACTTGCGCAAAGTTAACTTGATCTAATGTTGTGTTTTCTTAAAACATAAAGTGTTAAGAAGGCTGCGGGAATTAAGAAAAAGTAACTTAGGCTCATGGCCTGTTGTAAACCTATGGCTTCTTGCAGGGCACCAAAACTAATATATAGAACCCCTGCAGTTCCCCATGTTAAGCCCATAAGCATGCCTGATGCGGTTGCGATTGCGTGGGGTGCTAAATCTTGCGCTGTTACAATGAGCATAGGAATAGAGGCGTTAGTTAGTAAACCAGCTAGAGCTACAACTAAAAAGTATAAAGCTGAGCCTGTAGGTACAAAAAAGACTAATAAGAGTAGGGGTACTGCCAGTAGCATAGTGCCTACGGTTAGTAAGCGCCTGCCAAAACGCTGCTCGAGTGCGCCTGCTGTCAGTACGCCAATAGAAGAAGCAATACTGTAAGTCGCGAGTGAAAAGCCAATCAGGGGTGCATCAAAAGCAAAGCCTTTAGTATTTACAAGCCATAAGGGAATGGCGCTTGTAAAGCTAATAAAGGCAACGGCGCGCATAATGCCTGCTAGTGAGAGTAAGCCAACAGGGCCAACAAAGAGCTTGGCATCAAAGAGTTTTGTTCTACCTGCACCTGTAGATTTGGTTTGGGTGGGTGCTAAAAAGAAAAGGGTTAAGCCTACCAGCACACCAATGATAGCTAAATAAGGTACAAACTGTGCGCCGTAGTTTCTTATGATGGCTAATACAATAATAGGCATGAGGGCTGCACCTAAAGGGCCACCTGAAGTAAAAAAAGCAATGCTTAAGCTTTTGCGTTTACCTGCACTACGCGCCATTGCTGTGGCTGCAGGGTGAAAAATGGCTGAGCCTAAGCCACCTATAATAAGTAAAATAAAGAGCATCCAAATACTAGGTACTACCGCTAAAAAGCTCATGAGTATAGAGCCTACGATTAGACCTAGCGCTGCACTACGACGTTTTCCCCAACGGTCAGCAATAGCGCCCATAAAGACCTGCATGACATTTGAAGATAAAGAAATAACCGCGACTAGAGTGGCAAGTAAAGCTTCGCCAACAGAAAATCTTTCTTGAAAAATGGGTAAGAAAACAGGTAAGACGTTGGTAAATGCATCATTGGCTGCGTGAGATAAGGTGAGTAGAATTGCTAAGCTAAGACCAGTCAGGGGCGCCTTTCGGCTCAGGGTTGCCATGCAGCTTAGTGTATGACTTTGACTAGCCTCACCTAGTAATACCAAAAAGATTTATAAAGCAAAAGCTCGAGTTTGGCGATATATTAGCTAGAAGCAACTCGAGTTGGCTTATTTTTAGTGGGGTAGTTTGGGTCTTAGGTAGCCGTATAGGTAAGTTCCTGCTATGGCGCTTATAAGTACTACTGTGAAAACGCTTAAGCCTGTGCCTATAAGTGCGGCTATAGGGCCGGGGCAGGCGCCCGTGAGTGCCCAACCTAAACCAAATAAGATGCCACCTATTATGTAGCGAGGGTAGCTTTGTGCTTTTTCTTTTAGGCTTATGGTTTCGCCGCTGTGTGTTTTTATGTTGAAGCGTCTTAAAATCCATAAGGATAGGGCTGCTACTAGAACAGCGGAGCCTATGACGCCGTACATATGAAAGGCTTGAAAGCGAAACATTTCTTGTATGCGGTACCAGCTTAGGACTTCTGCTTTTACTAAGATGAATCCGAAGTAAAGGCCAGCTGATAGGTATTTGAGTTGTGCTAATGGCATGGAGATGCTCTTGATTGTTTGTTTAGCTTGAATGCTTGCCATAATTAGCTCCTAAAAATTAAGAATGAGCGGAAGGAGTAGGTGCGTGCTGATGAGGCCACCTATAAAGAAGCCTAGGGTTGCTATTAAGGAGGGGAGTTGGAAGTTGGCTAGCCCTAAGATGCTGTGACCTGAGGTGCAGCCGCCAGCGTAAGCACTCCCAAATCCAATTAAAAAACCGCCACCTACCATTAAAAGGAAGCCTTTTAGGCTAAGTAAGCCTGCCCAGCTAAATATGTCAGGCGCAAAGCTCCCGTTTGCTTCTATGCCTAAAGCTTGTAAATCTTGCGTGGTGCTGCTAGCTAACTGTAAAGCGTTAGGATAGGCGAAAACGATAGCTGCTAAAAAGCCGCCTACTATTACGCCTAAGAAAAATACTAAGTTCCAGCCACCTTCTTTACGCCAGTTGTGCTGAAAGAAAGCAATCTTGTTAGGAATGATGGCGCAAGCGTGACGTAAGTTAGAAGAAATGCCAAAGTCTTTATTAGCGAGTAGCAGTAGAAGAGGCACGGTTAAGCCAATGAGGGGGCCTGCAATGTACCAAGGCCATGGTTGTTTTAGAAAGTCTATGAAACCCATAAGCATAAGTAAATAAGAAAGAAAGTAGATGATAAGTCTTGTAAATTACATAAATTGTAAACTACTTAAGCTCGAGTGTTTGTTTCCCAGCTTTTTCGCATGATGATTATTTAGCCAAATGAAAAAGATGTCCTTAAGTTAAGGACATCTTTTTTGTAGCGGATTTAATTGATTTGGATTTTATTAAACGACTTAGTCTTCGTCGTCAAATAAAAAAATTTCATTCCAGTTAATGCTTTTGAGTTCTGCTTCTTCTTCAGCGCTAAGTTGAATGGTGGGTATATAGTTTGGGGTATCAATTAAAAGGTCCGCAAGTTGACGGTTATCCATGACGTTGGCCTCCAATAAGGTCCTAAGAGAAAGTTTGGCTAAATGCCTAGTTGCTAGATTACAAGCTAAGCTATCACAAAATTATGACGCTTAAATTACAAGAAACTTACTCTGTTAGGACTTACGTAAGCGGTGTAGGAGTAGTAAAGTTTTACAATGGGAGTAACAAGATTAGATTATTGTCAATATCTGCTGGTAAGTCAGATTAACTATACGTTGACGAACTTTGCTGATCATACAGAAGGGTTTAGTTATGATGCAGTGAATCGCTTTTTACGAGAGGAGAAATTGCGACCTAGTACAGGTTCCTAGAAATCCCCTACCTTTTACTGACAAAGGGGCCTTC
>CAZWJZ010000210.1:0-8177 GCA_964634665.1 uncultured bacterium
AGAGTTTGCAAGTCTTCTGGCCAGAAGGCAACATTTTACTAAACCCCAATGCCCGTTCACCCTTAGCGAACATACCTGCTTACAAAGAAGTAAAAGGCAAACTCGCTAAATTAAAAGATGTAACGCCAGACAAGCTACCCATAAGGGTATAACTCGAGTTAAAAACAATGAGCAACGAGTAGATTTCTAAATGCTCGTTGCTCATTGTTAGGTACAAATATTTTCGTAATGAATGTTGAACTGAGAAGCCATGACCCTTCGTAAAAACAAAAAAGCAGTACAAATAAAAAAAATAAACACAGGCACAACAAAAAGCCAGCGTGATTATGTGGTTACTGAAGAACCCATGGAAATACGTCTTGTGACAGCTACTAAAAAACAGAGTGTTGCCATAACCATGCGAACACCTGGTAATGACTTTGAACTCGCAGCAGGTTTTTTATTTGCCGAGGGTGTCATAAGGTCAACAAAAGACATAAAAAGCATAAGCTATTGCATAGATAAAGACATAAACGAAGAACAACGCTACAACATCATTAATGTAAATCTAAAAGCGCAAAGCCTGCCCGACATACCTAATTTAGAACGCCATTTCTTTACCACGAGCGCTTGTGGTGTATGTGGCAAAGCCAGTCTAGAAGCTTTAGAACTAAGAGGACTCGAGCCTTTACAAAACACTATTGAAATAAATGAAGACATTTTGTTTGGCTTGCCAGAAAAACTGCGTAAGGCACAAAGTCTTTTTGATCAAACAGGTGGTCTTCACGCTGCTGCTTTGTTTACACAAGCAGGTGAACTAATAGCTAGTAGGGAAGATGTCGGTAGACATAATGCGCTAGATAAGCTTTTAGGTTGGTCTTTACTTGAAGAAAAGTTACCTTTAGATCAGGTCATTTTGCTGGTGAGTGGGCGTGCTAGTTACGAACTGGTACAAAAAGCTTTAAGTGCAGGTATTCCTTTGTTTTGCTCAGTATCTGCGCCCTCAAGTTTGGCAGTTGATTTGGCGAAGCGTTTTAAGATGAGCTTGGTAGGGTTTTTGCGTGAAGAAAGTTTTAATCTATATTAATGAGTGAACTTGATGCTACCTAGGCTCGAGTGCGGCTGCACCTAGTAAGCCTGCTTGTTCAAAATGTTTGCTTTGTAGGTATTGGGTTGTTGTATTTTCTTCTAAGCTTGCTGAGAGTAAGTCAAAAGCTTTGGCTATATTGCCACCAATGACCACAAAGTCAGGTTGAAATGAAGCTAGGTAAGGCTCGAGTATGCTTGTGAGGTGCTTGCTTAAATCGTTGAAGCATTGTTGTGCAGCGGTGTCACCTTGATAGGCTAGTTCAGCAATGGCTTTGCCTGTTAGTATTTTATTTGTAGCTTGCTGGTAGCTGTTTTGCAGGGCAGTGCCACTAGCGTACGCTTCAGCAATAGAATCTAGATAAGGTACATCCCAGAGTTCACCTTTGGGTGGAATGCGTGGGTCTTGCGTTAATATGTTGCCCTTCTCTATAAAGCCTGCCCCTAAGCCTGTACCTAGCGTAATGCCTATCATTCGCTCTGCGTTTTTGGCTGCACCTGCCCAGTATTCACCTAAGGCAAATAAGCTGGCATCATTTTCAAAGTAAATAGGGGTAGTTAAAGCTAGTTCATTGGCTAGTAGCTCTTTTACGTTAAGCTCAAATAGGGCTGCAAATTTGTGTTCTAATTTTGATATGCCTGTGGCATAGTCAAAAGGTCCTGGCATGGCAATACCAATATGGCTTAAGGCAGTATCATCTTTTAAGCTTTCACGTGCAGCACTAGCCCAAGTCTTAATAAGGTCAGTGGCAGAGGCATTTGCATTAACAGCTTTCCGTGAAATAGAAGACTCGAGTAGGGCTCGAGTTTGAGTGTTGATGAGGGCTGCTGTTATGTGGCTGCCACCAATGTCGAGGCTGAGTGCGTAAGGCATGGGTCAGAGTTTACCTTTTATAGTGCGTTTTAGAAAGGTAGAGAGTAAACGGAGTACCTTTATGGGCAAACGCTCTCGCTCAAAAGTATTACGAGCATCGCAATATGTTTGCAAAGCAATATATTTGTTGTTTGGCTCGCAAAATGAAGCTGAGTGTAGGCTTTAGACTCGCTTTATGGTTTTTTTGCTGAATGTATTGGCTACGTTTTTTATGACGGGGCTTATTTGGTTTGTGCAGCTTGTTCATTATCCATTATTTGCTGCGGTGGGGCAGAGTAGTTTTGTTAATTATGAAGTTCAGCATAATAACTTAACGACGTATGTGGTGATTGTGCCTATGTTTATTGAGCTTATTACTGCGGTCATGCTGATTTGGCAGCGTCCTAGCTTTATGCCTCTGTGGCTAGCCTGGCTGGGTTTGGCTTTGGTTGGCGTTATTTGGTTTTCAACGGCTTTTTTGCAGGTGCCTGCTCATAGTGTTTTAACGTTGGGGTTTAATGAGTTGGCTCACAGGAATTTGCTGCAAACAAATTGGTTAAGAACTCTTGCTTGGAGTTTAAGAGTTGGCTTACTCATGTTTTGTTTGCGTAATTTGCTTAATTTAGCTAAGAGTTAATGGCGGCCATGCCTAAACGCACTATGTAGCGTTGAGCGCCTTCTTTTTGGTTGTATTTTTGTAAAAGTTGAAACATTTCTCTTTGAAGCGCTTTGGCATCTTGGTAATCAAGATAGATGCTGTCACGCCATGCACTTAACACTGCAGGTCTGTCAGTATCTAGCATGGTGTAGTTTTTGTCAGGGGTTACCGCGGTTTGTATTTGCAGGCGTCCACGTTTGTCTTTATAAATACGTGTGCCCCAAGTACCTATATCCTCAGTTCTAGCTTGAACCACGCCACGCCTTAGCAAGCTTGCGAAGTAAAGGTCACGTTCTTGCATCATGACTTCTAAGGTTTCTGCCGTGGTGGCTTCATAAGGCACAAAAAACGTAGTAGCGGTACTTTGGTAGTGCTTTATGGAGCGGCCAGCTCGTTTTTCTTCTTTAACGACTTCGATAAGCTCGAGCTTTAAGAAGCGTTTCACGCGAGCAAGGACGGTGTTGGCTTTTTCTTGGGTTTCTTGAGCAGCTTGGCTTATGGTGCTGGGCTTACCTAAGAAAGGCTCGAGTTGTCTGAGGGTTTTTGGGTTAATGAGAATGTCTGCGGCTTCTGAGTTGCTGATGATTTTTACACTAAGTGATTCTGCTTCTTTCATATCATGTAGCATAGCGCAAAACTAGAGTTACAACATTTTAGAGCTTTAGTGATGCAGCATGAAAACTATACTAACGAACAACTCGAGTATTACCGTGAGCAGGCTAGGGTGATAAGCTTTTTAATACAAAATGTTTTTACGTCAATGATCCTTTTGCTAATAGGCTCGAGTTTCTGACAGTTAACAGTGCTTCATGCCCTTAAGGATATAAACTAAGATTAAGATAAAGGAGTAAGTATGGCAAAATATCCGCAGAAGAATAGTTTTGCAACCAAAGAGAGTTTACAAGTGGGTGGTAATAGTTACCATTACTACCGTTTGGCTAAATTACAAGAAGATGGCGTTGGTAATGTAGATAAGCTACCTTTTTCTATTAAGGTGCTTTTAGAGTCTGTTTTGCGTAACGAAAACGGCTATGACGTTACGGAAGAAGATGTGCGTAACTTAGCCACTTACAACCCAGCGAAGCCAGCCGAACTGGAAATCCCCTTTAAGCCAGCTCGAGTTATTCTGCAAGACTTTACGGGTGTACCTGCAGTTGTTGATTTAGCTGCTTTGCGTAGTGCCATGCAGCGCATGGGTGGTGACCCTAACAAAATTAATCCGCAAGTACCTGTTGATCTTGTGATTGACCATAGTGTTCAAGTAGATGAGTACGATAGCCCTTTTGCGCTTGCAAATAACTCTGCTATAGAGTTTGAGCGCAACCGTGAACGCTACGAGTTTTTACGTTGGGGTCAAAGTGCCTTTGATAACTTTAGAGTGGTACCCCCTGCAAGTGGCATTGTGCATCAAGTAAACCTTGAATATATAGCTAAGGGTGTTCAGCTTAGTAAAAACAACGAACTCTACCCAGATTCTCTAGTAGGTACAGATTCTCATACCACCATGATTAATGGCCTTGGTGTTGTGGGTTGGGGTGTGGGTGGTATTGAAGCTGAAGCGGTTATGCTTAACCAACCTATTTACATGCTAATGCCTGAAGTTATTGGCTTTAAAATTGTGGGCAAACTCAAAGAAGGCGTCACTGCTACTGACCTTACCCTTCGCGTAACAGAAATGCTTCGTAAAAAAGGTGTGGTTGGTAAATTTGTTGAGTTTTATGGTGCAGGGCTTAGCAGCATGACCTTACCTGACCGCGCCACTATTGCCAACATGGCACCTGAGTACGGCGCAACCATGGGCTTCTTTCCTGTCGATGTTGAAACGCTGCGGTATTTAGAGCAAACAGGTCGTTTACCTGATGAAGTTGCTGCTGTTGAGGCTTACAGCAAAGCGCAAGGCATGTTCCGAACAGATGACACGCCAGACCCAGACTTTGCTGATACTTTAGAGCTTGACCTTGCAACGGTAGAACCAGCACTCGCTGGCCCTAAGCGCCCTCAAGACCGCATTAACTTAAGTGACATGAAGTCAGAATGGCAACAATCACTCGAGCGTCCTGTAGGTCCCTCTGGTCATGGTTTAAGTGCTGAGCAGCTCAAGGTAACAGCGTCAAACAGCATAGAGCGTCATGGTGAAACGAGTAACTTTACCCTTAAACATGGTGATGTTGTACTTACAGCTATAACCAGTTGTACCAATACCTCTAACCCAAGCGTACTAATAGCTGCGGGCATTGTGGCTAAAAAAGCAGTTGAAAAAGGCATAAAGCAAAAACCTTACACCAAAACAAGCTTAGCGCCCGGCTCTAAAGTTGTTACTGAGTACCTAACCGATACAGGCTTACTGCCTTACCTAGAGCAAATTGGCTTTGGCGTAGTCGGTTATGGCTGCACAACCTGCATTGGTAACTCAGGCCCACTTCCAGAACCCGTTGTAAGCGCTATTAATGAAGGCGATATTGTTGCCGCAAGTGTAACCTCAGGTAACCGAAACTTTGAAGGACGCGTAAACCCGCACACTCGAGCTAATTACCTAGCAAGCCCACCTCTTGTTGTGGCTTACGCACTTGCAGGCACCGTCAACATTGATTTTGCTACCGACCCAATAGCTCAAGATAAAGACGGTAACGACGTTTACTTACGCGATATTTGGCCTTCAACGGAAGATATAGCTGAGCACATGAGCGCAGCCATGAAACCCGAAGTTTTTGAAAAAATTTATAAAGGTATTGAAGAATCAAACGAAAAATGGAATGAAATTCCTATTCGTGGTGGTGAACTCTACGACTGGAACCCAGACTCAACCTATATTCAAGAACCCCCCTTCTTTGTCGATATGAGTGACGAACCCTCACCCATTCAGCCCATAAACAACGCTCGAGTGTTGGTTAAAGTGGGTGACAGCATTACGACTGATCATATTAGCCCTGCGGGTAATATTGCTGCAAATACACCTGCTGCAGAGTACTTGCAAGAGAATGGCGTTGAGCGTCGTGATTTTAATAGTTTCGGTAGCCGCCGTGGTAATGATCGTGTCATGACACGCGGAACGTTTGCTAATATTCGTCTTAGAAACCAACTTGCACCCGGTACAGAAGGCGGCATGACCACTGACTTTACAGATGGTCAAGTGAAAAGTATTTATGAAGCGTCACTTAATTACAAAGAAGCAGCAACCCCTACTATTATCTTGTCAGGTAAAGATTATGGCATGGGTAGTAGTCGTGACTGGGCAGCCAAAGGCACGCTTCTGTTAGGTGTAAAAGCAGTCATTGCTGAAGCGTATGAGCGTATTCACCGTAGTAACCTTATTGGTATGGGTATTTTGCCGTTACAGTACAAAGCAGGCGAAAGTGCTGCAAGTCTAGGCTTAACAGGTACAGAAACGTTTAGTATTCAAGTTGATGATAATCTTAGGCCTTCGCAAGAAGTTAAAGTTGATGTTAGCCGTGAAGATGGCAGTAGCTTTAGCTTTTCAACCATCTGCCGTATTGATACACCTGTAGAAATTGATTACTACCGCAATGGTGGTATTTTGCATACCGTTTTAAGAAACATTCATGCAGAAGAAAAAGCATCTGCTTAAGTCTTAAATAAAAACGAATATAACCGCGTGCTTTTGAGGTACGCGGTTATTTTTAGGTTGATTGTAGGTCTTTTTTCGTTCTAAGCTAATCCATAGTACGTTTGTAATATAATACCAATTTGCTTGAATAATGGCATAGTATCAATCTGCTGGAGGGTACGCTCTCACGAGCGGATTTAAGTCACTATTGTGACATTAAATCGGCACTTTGGTATAACTGAGTTTATTTGTCCTTTCTCGTTCCACTCGGGTTTGTTTGCAAAAAGGAAACAAACCCTGGAGGTATTTAGTCTTGAAATGAAGTTTTTTGTAATCTAACTCATATATTAGGTTTATACTCATATTATGAGACCCTTATTACAATTCGCTGGTTTCTGCTTTATAGTTTTTTTTATTGTCGGCGAATTACAAGGCTGGTACGTAGGTTTGCCCCCGCAATCACCCATGTACCTCTATAAGCAAGATAAAATTGTTAACGTTCAACGTGACCTTTTATTTGCCGATAGCTTTGATGTGTCGTTAAGCGGTAAAGTCAGAGAAGGAACCGTACTCGTAGAAGTTTTTCATGAAATCCCGCCCAGCTTTCAAGCAGGAACAGCAGGACAACTACCCAAACTCGTTTATTCAGAAGAATACTATACAGGGCAAAATATAAACCTCTTTAACAGCTACCGTTCAGGTAAAGGTCGCTACACTGTGCGCATGACTTATGAAGATACCATAGGAGTATTTAGACTCAAAGTACCAAACGAAAACTAAGAATTCACGTTATAGCTTTTTACACATTAAGCTCAAAGCTAGTAATTTGTTGCTATTCTTGACATAATGCGCAGACATGTTTGTACGTTGGTTTTATTGTTTATTGTTTTTTTCACTGATCCCTTCTGCCTTTGCAGAACCCTCAGTACGCATTTTAATAGATGAACTTAGCGGCCCTGTAAGTATTTCAATGCTAAGTGCACACAACGCCTATCTTGATGGCGCGTTTTGGTACAGCCAAAATGTAGCAGATACTCGCAGTTTACAAGCCTCATCAGAAAGCTTGTACTTTGATGGGCAAGCTATTGGGCGTCGTTTAAGATTCGAACCCGTCGAGCAACACTTCAGCTGGAATAATCAACGATACCGAGGCTCCATTGAGTTTTTGTTTCATGAAGGCAAAGCACAAGTTATAAACATAGTAGATATAGAAGACTACTTAAAAGGTGTCATAGCTGTAGAAATGAAGGCAGACTGGCCCATGGACGCACTCAAAGCCCAAGCTGTAGCTTCAAGAACTTACGTCTTAGCGCACCTTAATTCTGGTGCTAATTACGACATTTGTGCAACACCTGGTTGCCAACACTATGGCGGCATGGACGTAGAACACCCCAGAGGTAACGAAGCTGTACGATTAACCCAAGGCGTCGTTGTTATGTATAACGGAGATTTTGCTGAAACCTACTACCACGCAGATTCAGGCGGAATTATTGCATCAAGTGAAGAAGTCTGGGGAAATGCTTTTCCTTACTTAGTTGCACACAACGACACAAGTTACACCACAGGCCACCGTAACTGGGTTGTCAGCCTTGACGCAAACCTAATAGCTCAATCCCTAAACAACATAGGTCAAACTGTTGGGCAAGTAAGTGCTGCAAAAGTACTAAGACAAAGTGCCTCAGGTCGCGCACTCGAGCTTCAAATTATTGGTAGTGCGGGTTCAACTGTACTTAAGGGAAGAACCTTGCGTGCATTTACGCGAGCTTGGGGTTTAAAGTCAACTAAGTTTGTCATGACAGCTAATTTGAGTGCTCAGGGTAATGGTTATGGTCATGGGGTGGGCATGAGCCAATATGGTGCTAATGAGCTTGCTAAAAGCGGTTATGAGTTCACTCAAATTCTTGGTTTTTACTACCCTGGTACAAGCTTACAGCGTTTAGGTTACGCAGTTGCAAGTGTAGATTAACTAAGGTTTTGTCTGCCCTGGAGATACTTAGTGACCGTACAGAAATTACTTCCCTGAATCAAGGCGAGGG
>CAZWJZ010000211.1:0-8160 GCA_964634665.1 uncultured bacterium
TTTTAAGAGGCTCGAGTAACGCTCGAGTGAGCAAGAAAATGCTTGTTAGGTTAGTTGCTAGTACTTTATTCCAATCTTCTAAACTTAGTTCGTTTAGAGGTTTAGAAATGCCTATACCAGCGTTATTTATAACTGCGCCTATCTGTCCGTAGAGGTTTAAGCTTTGCGTTGCGAGCTGCTCAACCTCAGCAGCTTGACTCATATCTGCTTTTACAAAGTGAATCTTGCCTAGATCTTGGTAGGCTTTTATAAGCTCGGCGCCTGCCTCTGCATCTTTATCAGCCGCAATAACGTTGTAGCCTTTAGTGAGCAGCGTTTTGGCTGTAGCACGACCTATACCTTGAGCCGCGCCTGTCAGAACTACAGTTTTCATGCACCTGCTAGCTTAAGGTTATTGGGTTTCTTAATAACAGTGAATAGCACAAGTGCCGCAATAATGAGCGTAGCAAGAAGCGCAACATTTGCAAAACTATAAACTTGCCAGTGCTTAATGGCTATACCAGCAAATGCCCAAATGAGTACGCCAGCATAAGCAATATCCTTAAAACCGTAAAGCATAAAGACTGCAAGAGCTACAGCTATAAGGGTAAGTAAGCTAGCCCAAAACAAGTCACTCAAGCCAAAACCAGCCCAACCTGATTTGAACAGCAGAACACTCACATTAGCAACGGTAGCAACCGTAATCCAACCCAAATAAATACTAAAAGGCAAAAAGACCGCCCAGCGTTCAGCGTTACTTGGCTTTAAAGCACTCGAGCGTAAATCAAGATATATTTTTATTAAAGATGCCAGTATGACTAGCATAATGATTACAGATAGCGCTACGGCTTCGTAGTGCCATGCAAAAATCCAGAGGCTATTAGCAATAGCATTGACTAAAAACCATGGCGCTATTTTTATAAGCCGCTCATTGCTTTTTTGTTTCGGGAGTGCCTGAAAAATAGCGTAAGCCAAAAGCCCTAAGTAAATGACACCCCAAATGCTAAATACGTAACCAGCTGGTACAAATAAAATGGCGAACTGGTCGGAGAGTTCACCGGTAGTTATATTGTTAATAGGCAAGATATTTGCCAGTGCATTAACCGTAATAACCATACCGAGTGATGCGATTATAAGTGTTTGTCTAAGAACATGATTCATAAAGCTAGTGTAGGCAAAACAAGCTCACTTCACTGTAAGCATAATGAACATCTTAAAGCCCTAAAAACACTCGAGTAAGTTTTTTGTAAGAATTTGTGACAACTGCGCCTTCTAAGCTTTTTTCTTATTCTAAACTACCTGTGTGGTGGTCATCCCCCTTCTAGTAAGGGGGATCTTTTTTTGCCTTGAATAAGCTAATATCCTCATTTTTTGCTTTCAGATGATTGCTACAAACCGCCCTTTTTACTTAAGCTAAGCGCCACTCGAGCTGGTATTTACTGCTTGGCTTACCGTTGTTATAGCGTTTGCAGCAGGCACGACAAACATATTTGGTTCGGCTTCTGCGCATACGCGGTACTTCTAAATTACAGTTTGGGCAAACAAGTAAAAAGTTGGCTTGGGGTGTTGTTACATCTTGTAATTTGTAGCAGCGTTCTGCTGTAATGCCCAACTCAAGACATTTGGCTTGCCATTTTTTACCATGATGATCCCCTGGGGTTAAAGCGTGCGCTATTTCATGTAGTAGTGTTTCCGTGACTTGCTCTTTACTGTTTAATTGCGTTAAATGTTTAGATAAGCTAATTTCCTTTTTTGTGTAGTTACAACAACCAAAACGTCGTTTGGCATGATCAAACCGAAAAGACCAGTCAGGCTCTAAATTATGGGTTTGTAATAAGTCATGAGCAAGCACTCGAGCGTCACTTAACTGCATGGCTAAAAGCGTATCAGAGTAACAGGGTTAAGGTCAAAGAAAATTAAGAGATTGGATCTTTCAACTTTCCACTCATTGCTCATTACTACTTAAGTTAATCCTTTAATAAACGCTTCATGCTGCGGGTATTGTTTAAGCAGGTCTTCTTGCTTGGCTAATTCAAAGTCTTCAAAGTCAAAGGCTGGTGCCACGGTGCAGCCGACTAGAGCAAAGCCATTATTTGTATTTATAGATGCCCCAAACCAAACGCCTGCAGGTACACCTTGTTGAAAACACTCACCTGTTTCAAAGCTTGGGCCTAAACAAAATTCAGAGCGTTCCCCTGACTCGTTAAGCATATAAATCGTAAGACTCGAGCCTGTGTAGAAGTGCCATAGTTCATCTGATTTTATGCGGTGTAAGCGTGATTTTTCTTGAGCTGTAAGTAAGAAATAAATAGAGCTTGAGACTTGTCTTTTACTGGGGTAGCGGTTGTTTAAGATGCCTTCAGGGAGTTCATCGCTACTTTTATAGACTTGACTGTAGTAGCCACCTTCAGGGTGAGGTTTAAGCTTTAAGACGTCTATCCAGTACGCTGCACTTTGCATGGTTTAAGCGTTTTGCTCCAAATAATTAAGTACATTTTGAGCATCTTGGTCAGGTGGAAAGACAGGGTAAAATACTTTTTCTATAATGCCTTCATGAACAACTAAGGTTAGGCGTTTAATGAGTGTTGTAGGAATGTCAGGGCTTACTTTAGTAATTTGCGCTAAGTCTACGGTGGGTAGATTTATGGCTTTAGCAAAACTTAGATTTTCATCACTTAGAAGTTCAAAAGCTAAGTGCAAGCGTTTTTTGGCTTCTTGTTGATAGCTTGTAGGTTGTGTGCTTAAGCCATAAACCTTAGCACCATAACTTTTTAGTTCTTCATAATGATCTCTAAAACTGCATGATTGCGGTGTGCAACCTCTAGCTCCAGGTATACTGTCCCAGTTTTCAGGTAAGTTTCGGTCGGGTCTTCCGGTCATCGGGTAGCAATAAATGACTAAGCGTTCTGCTGAAATTTCTTTTAGAGATACAAGCTTTTCAGTAGTTGCTTGCAAAGACAAGTCAGGTAACTGCAGACCCACTAAATGCTTGCAAGCACCATCATCTTGAGGTGCAGCCAAGCCTTGCGGTAACTTACTAACATCAGCCATGTTTCTTCCTTGCCCTTAAAGACTCGAGCATTTCTGTTGTTATGGGTTGGCTTGCAAATCGTTTAAAGTTTGCTGCTGCAGCATGTTCATCTGACCCCCCTGAAATAACAAGGCCTGCCATTTGTGCCAGCATTCTAAAGTGCTGCCTATGATGGCGTCTTAAACGATGATGATAAATTTCTATGCCATCTAAGCCTGCTTGTTTTAAGTCAATCAAACCCCGTTCACTTAGGGGCTCTCCGTCAGCTTCACGGCGAATAATAGTCGGGTGCGCTAAGACTGCTACTCCACCTAATTGATGAATGAGTTTAATACCATTTTGAATAGGTAAAGGTGACCGCCCTGCTGAGTAATACGCTTGCTCTGCCACACTTGTAGCTTCTTCAACTGAGGCAAGCTGTTTTCGTAGCAGGGTAGTTATAAACGCAATGACAGCAGGGTACCGAGGGTTGGTCTGCAAAACATCTTCTAAATTAATAGCGTAACCCATGCGTTGCAAAATCTCACAGCAAGCTGCTGCTCTTTTGTGAGCGTATTCTTCTAATCTGCGTTCAACTTCAGCTAAGACAGGGCTATCTAAATCAATAAAGTAACCCAATAAATCAATATCAGGACCAGCTCCGTGACCTGAGTAGTCATTCCAGTAACACGTAAGCTCTATGGCTGGAACAAGCTCAACACCATAACTTGCAGCAAGCTTGCTGGCTTCGCGACTTCCCTCAGCTGTATCATGATCCGTTATAGCAATGGCTTCTAAGCCATGTTCTTTAGCTGCCTTAAGCAGCTCCTCAGGTGACGCCTTGCCATCTGAGTAATGGCTATGCATATGTAAATCAACTTTGCCCACAATCAGATGTTAGCACTAGAGACATAGCTAGCTCGTTAGCTAGCAAAGAAGGAACAGTGAGCAGCTCAAAATAGATAAATCATATCTAACTACTGATTGCTGCTTCTTAGTCCTTACTGCCTGCTTCTTAGACCCCTACCGCTACTCTTTGGCCGACTGACTTATGCCACATACACAGTACCAACAAGCTCCAGAGTTGATGCTCAAAATAAGCACCTTCGTTAAGCTGCTTAGCTATAAGCTCATTCACCTTCTTATAATTCTCAATACCTAAATCACGCAGAGCTGCTGGTGTCACGGTATCAATGAGTAAATCTTTTAAGTCACGCGTCATCCACTGCCTTAAAGGCACCCCAAAGCCTTGCTTAGGTCGCTCCAAAATGTTACGCGGTACCCGCTTATAAAGCAGCTCTTTAAGAATAAACTTATCTTTTACCAAATGATCAGGTAAACGAAGGGCAAACTCTAAAATACGGTGATCTAAAAGCGGTGCTCTTGTTTCTAAAGAAACTGCCATAGCTGCCCTATCTACTTTAGCTAGCACAACTTCAGGCATATAAAGCATCATGTCAGTAAGCATAGCTTTACGACGATTAGAAACACCTTCAAGCTGCCAAGCACGCTCAAACTCAAATGCAGAAACATGATGCCCTGTAAGCTCGAGTACTTCTTCTTTATCAAAACGACCCACATAAGATTGGTACATAACACTTAAGTCACGACCCACAAAGGGTGCTAAAATTGCTGCGCGTCTCGGCAAAATTTTACTAGCAGAGCGCATGGCACCACCAAAAGGGCCTAAATTCTTAATCCACGGTTCTAGTTTTTCTAGCAGTGAGTAGCGATCATAACCACCAAAAGCTTCATCTCCCCCATCGCCAGATAAACTCACAGTTACATGCTGACGAGCAACCTTAGAAACTAAGTAAGTAGGCAATGCACTCGCATCGGCAAAAGGCTCACCATACATAGTCGGAATGTTTGACACAAGCTTCAGCGCGTCATCCATTGTTAAGTACTCACAAGTATGATCTGTACCTAAATAAGCAGCTACTTCTGCCGCGTGATTTGACTCATCGCGAATGCCCTCTTCAAAACCAATCGTAAACGTCTTAACTGGCGCAGAGGCCAACTCAGTCATAAAGCTAACTACAATACTCGAGTCTATGCCACCTGACAAAAAAGCACCTAAGGGAACATCTGCAATCATTTGTCCTCTGACGGCTTCTTTAAGTAAAGCTTCTAGTTGCTCTGAGGCATCTTCGGTTGAAATATCTAGTTGAGCTTGACTAATAAACTTAACAGGATCCCAGTAACGCCAAGCTTTTGTTTGGGTTCTAGTCACAATCATGGCATGCGCAGGGGGTAATTTTTTTATGCCTTGATAAATACTGTAAGGCGCAGGTACTGCCTGAAAGCTAAGGTAAAGCGATAAAGCATCTTGATCTATGCTGCTATTCACCCAATCTAAAGTTGTAAGCGCCTGAATTTCAGAAGCAAAAGCAAACTTTTGACCTGCCTGCGCGTAGTAAAGAGGCTTCTCACCTGCACGATCTCGCGCTAAAAAAAGTTCCTCTTTAGCTGCATCCCAAATAGCAAAAGCAAACATGCCAACAAGCTTGTCAAGAATCTCAGTACCCCAATGAATGTAACCCTGCAGTAGCACTTCGGTATCACTATGCGAACGAAAATGAATACCGCAAAGCTCGAGTTCTTGTCTTATTTGTTGGTAATTATAGATTTCGCCATTAAAGGTTATGGCTACTCCGCCGCCATCTGAAAGCATGGGTTGATGCCCGCCGGGTGATAAGTCAATTATGGCTAGGCGTTGCTGACCTAGTACAAGATGATGGGGTTTGTCTGCCCACTGACCGTTACTGTCTGGTCCTCTATGCTTAATGGTTTCAAGCATGGTGTTTATTTGACTTGGGTTAATGCTGTCTTGCCAGAAGCCTGCTATGCCGCACATAAACTACCTTTACGTGTTAAGGATTGAAAGAAAACTTGCTTAAACACATTTGTTCTCCGAACTACTTATACTAGCTTTAAGCATACTAAGAAAGGCATGAATTAGCTGAGCATTTCTCACATAGCGCTTAACGAATATTGTATTTAGCGAACTAGTACAGTCAGTCGCGAACTATAAACGTTACGGAAGTGGAAAGCAATGAGCAATGAGTGGAAAGTAAAAAGAATCTTCTAGTTTACCTTTTTCCATCTTCCTTCTTAACCTTCCTGAAACATCCAGCTTCCTGCTTTCATGCTTGCTTTTACGCTTATGCCTTCTAGGCTGTCTAGTGGGTTTTGGGAGAGGATAACAAAATCTGCATCAAAGCCTGCTTTAAGTTGACCTGAGCGGTTTTCGCGTTGAATGGCGTAAGCTGCATTTTTGGTGTACCCCTCTAAAGCTTCTTGCATGCTGAGTGCTTCTGAGGCGCCGTATATATCACCCTCTTCAGATCTTCTACTAGTCGCTGTTGCTAAGCCTTCGAACACATCTGGGCTGGCTACAGGTGTATCTGAACCCAAAGCTATGTTTACACCTGAATCTGTAAGGCTTCGCCATGCATGGGTTGTGTTAATACGCTCGCCTAAAAGCCTAGCAGTACTTTTGGCATCAAACTTAAAATGAATAGGCTGCATAGCTGCAATCACACCCATCTCAGCAAATCGCTTTAAATCTTTAGGAGCAAGATGCTGAGCATGCTCAATACGAGGTCGCATGTTTTTAGCTTGCCATAAAGCTTTTGTTTCTTCTAAAGCATTAAGCACAGCTTGATTAGCTGCATCACCAATAGCATGCGTTACAGGTACAAGGCCTGCTTTTATAGCTAATGGAAAGCGTTCTTTTAGTATACTGTAACCATCTACCTCAACCCCTCGAGTGTTACGGCCTTCATAAGGCTCGAGCATGTGTGCAGTTAAGCTGCCCAGTGCGCCATCAGCAAAGAATTTTGCGCCACCAATCTGAAAATGCTCACCCCCTTGGTTACTCGCTAAGCCTATCGCAGCAGCATCTTCAATATTTTTTTGCGGAATGCACGCCCAAACCCTAACAAAATACTCTGGCTTTGACGCCATGCTTGCCATGACACGCCAGTAACTTTCTGGCTCTGCCGCCATGGAATGCACACTTGTTATACCCAAACTAGCAAAATGCTCACCCGCAACGTTCACCGCCTTAGCAATATCAGCATCACTTAGTTCTGGCAAGCAACTTGAAACAAGCTCGAGTGCTTGCTCGAGTAGTAAGCCTGTGGGTTCTCCGTTTGGGTTTTTTACTATTTCGCCATCCTTTGGGTTTTGGCTGGCGGCGTTTATGTTTGCTTGTTTAAGTGCGAGTGAGTTCACCCATGCGCTATGGTGATCTTGTGAACGCAAAAGTACGGGGTTATGTGCTGCAACGGCATCTAAATCTTCTTTATGAAGTTCAGTAAGCGACCAGCGTGACATGAGGAAGCCTGAACCTAAAATCCAGTCACCTTGTTGTTTTTGCTCTGCTGCTTTTCTTATAATCTCAAGCCCTTCAGCCTTTGTTTTTGCTTGTGATAAATCAATTTGTGAGCGCTCAAAGCCATGTTGTACCAAATGCACATGGCTATCTTGAAAGCCCGGCATGAGGCATTGACCTTGTAAATCAATCGCTTCAACCCTTGAGCTAGCCAACGTTTTAGCTTCTTGTTCAGTACCTACAAAAACAATACGGTCATGCTGCACCAAAACAGCTTCAGCTCTTGCTGACTGAGCATTCATGGTTAAAATGCTGCCATTAAAAAACAAGTATTCTTTCATAAGCATCATAGTAACCTAAGGACTGCCTCTACTAAGCTAAAAACAGGCTACTTAACATTAATATAAAAAGCTCGAGCTTATTTTTCCTTTCGATGGCTTTAGCGTTTTTAAACATGCTTTGTGGATTTTCGGTTTTTGGATGCTCTACTTTTCATATGATGCATTTTTTAGATGCCTCATTTTTGTGCCTATAAAGTTCTTTTAGACTCATTGTGCTAGACTACAAAGTATGAATTTTGGTCCTATAGGTATACAAGAAATTTTAATCATTGTCGTTGTTGCTCTTCTTATCTTTGGACCTAGGCGACTTCCAAAGATTGCTAAAGATGCAGCTAAAGCTGTTAAAGGCTTTCGAAAAGAAGTGCAGTCACTTAAAGATGATATTGACTTAAGCAAATAAAGACCCAGTAAGCTTACGACCATGCTCATCTCAAATAGCTAAGTGACCGTACAGAAATTACTTCCCTGAATCAAGGCGAGGGCGAATGGTG
>CAZWJZ010000212.1:0-8150 GCA_964634665.1 uncultured bacterium
CTATACTTCCTATCATTCCCTATTCTATTTGGAATTCTAGTGCGTTTGCCCTATAGTTCGACCTAGGGGAGTTGAAACAAAAGCAGTTAGAAAAAGGTATACGTTTTGCTGTAACGCTTAGTCTTAATGATGTCGTAAGACTTCATAAAGCTCAGCTACTAAGCCAAGTTGAAAATCATCTAGTTAAAGCGCTACCTACTCAAACGACTTTCAGTACTTAACAGCAAAGACGCGAGTTCTTGTCTTGAGGTGACTATCATGTCGCCGTGTTGTGTTAAAGCAAGCGCACTAAGTACACTGCCTCGCTGCATACCTTTGACAATGTCATTATCTAAAAAACCATCTATAACGCCAGCTGAAAAGGCGTCACCAGCACCAAGTCTATCAACAATATCAGCTTCTTTAGCTTCTACCTGAATGACTTCACCGTTTATAAGGGTAGATGAACCTCGGCTGGATTGCGTCAAAATGACATGCTGCGCATCTGACAAAGTTTGCAGGTCTTTAAGTATGCTTTCAGCAGACCCTGAAAACCCAAAAATGGTTTCGGCATCACCTTCACCACAAATCAAGATGTCAACCAGTTTAAGGATAGGCTCGAGTTTTTCTTTGGCAGTTTGGGCTGACCAGAGTTTACTTCGGTAATTTACGTCAAAACTAACGCTTATGTTCTTTTCTTTGGCTCTTTGGCAGGCTTCTAAAATAATGTTATAGCAGCCTTCACTTAGTGCTGCGGTTATGCCTGTTAAGTGCAGTACTTTGGCGTCAAGCAGATAGTCCCAGTTAATATCTTTGGGGCTTAACAGGCTGACAGCTGAGTCTGCTCGGTCATAAATGACATTTATGGGTCTGGGTGCTTCGGCAAATTCTAGGTAGTAGGTGCCTATTCTGTTGTGGTTCAAAATGACTTCTGAGGTGTCAATCTTGCTGGCATTTAATTCTCTTAAGACAAACTGACCAATGTCAGAATTGGGTAGTGCGCTAAGCCAAGCACAGCTTCTACCAAGCGAACTTAGCGCTGCTAGCACATTGGTTTCAGCGCCACCTGCATGAACATCTAGTTGCCGTAACTTAGTTAGGCGGTAGCCTGTAGGCACACTTAACCGCAGCATGCTTTCACCAAACGCAGTGACATCAAATCTAGGCATTACGCGCAGCCTCTAAAGCTTTGACCAGTACAGTTGACCTTTGTGTTAAAGCGTTTAACTCAGCTTTATCTATGCTTACATTTTTAACCAAAGCACTACCTGCCCCATAAGCAACTGCGCCTGCCTTATGAAAATCAGCTATGGATGTGTGGCTAACGCCACCTGAAGGCACAAAATCAATATGATCTAGCGGTGCACGTAACGCTTTTAAATAACTTGGTCCCAAAGCATCTGCTGGGAAAAGCTTAACCGTTTGACAGCCTGCTAAGAAGGCATTTTGAGCTTCGGTTGCCGTAAAAATACCGGGTACTAACAAAACCTCTTGCCTTAAAGCTTCTTGTACGGCATCTAAATCTAAGTTGGGTGCAATCAAATACTTAGCGCCTGCATCTATGGCCTTCAGGACATCTTCTTTGGTTCTGACAGTGCCAGCACCCACCAGCATTTGGCTACCGAGTTCTTTTTGTACTTGAGCTATGCCTTCTAAAGCGTGGCTACTGTTAAGGGTGACTTCAACCAAAGTCACGCCACCTGACAGCAAAGCTTCTGATAACTGCACAATATCGGTGACACTAAAGCCACCCCGAATAATGCTAATAAGGCCATTCTTATAAACGCTAGCTTTTACTTCCTGAATTGTCATGCCTTAGTTTAACTCAGACTGAATAGTAACGTTAGACCCAATGACATTAAAGTTGCCTAAAAACTTATTTCAGGGCTTCTAATAAATCTTCTCTTACGGGTGAAAAGACATCTAGTAAAAGGCTTTCCTCATGCGCAAGCACACCATGCTCGAGTCCTCCGGGAATAATGATCATTTCGCCTTCAGTGACTTCTTTTTGCTCGTCACCTAAATAAAAGGTCATGCGTCCTTTGAGTAAGCGTGATAGTTGCTCATGGGGGTGAGAATGCAAATTGCCTTTTGCGCCTTTTTCAAAGCGAACTTCCATAGCCATGGTATTGTCACCTTTAGCAACAAGTCTGCGGGTAACGCCAGCTTCGGCTGGTTTCCAAGGTCCTGTCATTATGTACTCCTTTACGTAGCTTTGCGTATGAATAGATATCTGATACTAAACTGCTTTAATTGCGTCATAAGACTGAGGGAAGTGAGAGCTTAGTCCCCAAACCGGTCTCGACTACGTCGGCAAGGTCAGAATTATAAAGTCTTACGACATTTATAATTAAGCTTAGTATGAGTTTAACAATTGTTGCGTTGTTGTACTGAGTTGTTGGTACAGTAGCTTTAAATTGACTTACAGCTTAGCTTGATGCATCAAAGTGGTAATTCTTGCCAAAGCGATTTTCAATAAAGTCATTAAATGCTATGTCTTCTTGTTTCACGAAGCCTTGTTGCGCTACTTTGCCTTCAACAAGTAAGTCTAGGGTGGCGCAAACAGCTGAGGCTGTGGTTATTTGGATGGCGCTCCATGTTTCACCTGCTATGTCACGACTATAGATTTTTTGACTGTAGGTTTCTTGTAGTAAGCGTCCTTTTTTGTTGCCACTAACACTTACATAGACGAGCACAACATCTTGCATGGTTGCAGGAATAGCGTACTCTAAAATATCTTTTAAGAGTTCGGGGCGTTCACCTAAATGTAAGTCTTGTATGAGCGCTTTCATGAGGTCTAAATGTCCGGGGTAGCGAATGCTTTGGTAGTTTAGGTTTTTTACTTTTCCGTTAAGGGTTTGACTTAGTGAGCCTAAGCCACCCGAGGTGTTAAAGCTTTCGTAACGAATGCCGTCGAGTGAAAATTCGTTTTTATCTTCTAGCGGGCTAAGCATGATGTGTTTACCATGCACTATAGCTTCGCAAGGATGCAAATATTCGTTGATTAAGCCGTCAGTACTCCACGTTAAGTTATATTTCAGAGCGTTACTTGGATACTTGGGTAATGCGCCTACACGTAAGTAAAGGTCACGTAAAGAATCAAAAGTTTGTGTCATATGGTGACCAATAATGGAAATGTAGCCCGGTGCGAGACCACACTGCGGAATAAAGGCACTTTTGGCTTTTTGCGCAAGCTCTAAAACATACTGTGTACTGTTTACATCTTCAGTTAAGTCAAGATAGTGACACTGAGCATTAAAGGCAGCATCTGCAACTTGTTTGGTTAAAAAATAAGGTAGCGCACTAATGACCGCGTAGTGCCCTTTTAAGTGACTAATGAGTTCTTCTTGCTTACTGACATCTAGCTGAAGCTTGGTGACGGTTAAGTTGGCAGGAAGTTTTTCAAATGCATCGCTAGTTTGGTCAGCGAGCGTAACATCGTAATCGTTTGTTTGCATGAGCAGCGTGGCAATGGTAATACCAATTTTGCCAGCACCGAGAATAATGATTTTCTTCATGATACCTACCTATTGATTATCATAATTAAAATTAAGAAGTTAATTATAAATAGTAATTAAACAAGTATCATGACTTATTAATCAAATGTCAATGCTAAACATCACCTAAGTAAACGAAATTAAGATTCAAAAGGATTGTCTATCCAAGGGTATTTGTGTAAATCAGCATGCTCAAAAGCAATATCTTGCATAATAGGTGCAACTGCTCCTTGTGTAGCCATATAAATAATTTCAGACGCTACAGGTTCAAAGCCAGCATAAAAATGCTGAATTGATTTAACAACCAAAATATCTTTTTTGCTGACATCAATAGCAAAATTAGTAAATACATCAGGGCTGAACACCTGAGAGCGCTTATTATTTACAATAATGTCAATACCCTTAACTCTAAGCGCTACCGCATCACCACAGGAAACAATCAAAGCTTCATCCTCTTGAGGCCAACGCTGCTTCATATCAGGGATAATGCCAAGAACCGTGACTTCTAAATCAAGGGGATCACCAGAGGTAAGACCCATTTTGCCCCCCAAACGAACCTTCAAGCTAGCACCCACCCCTGCTGACTGAGCAAGCTGCACCACACTAGGGTCATACATCATGCCTAACGCCACATTCGAAATATTACGCTCGAGTAATGCCTTAAGTACAAAGGTTGAGTCACTGGGAGCGCCACCCCCCGCATTATCTGCTTGGTCAGCTATAACAACAGGATGAGCGTTTGCTGCTGTAGCTTTATCTAAAGCAGCATCTAGCGAAAGGGGTTTAAAACTTACTGTGTCACGCATGGCAAAAAACTTTTGCCCAAAGAACTCAGCAACTTCAGAAGCTTGTTCGGAATCGTTATTGGTTATAGCAAGCATTCGGGTTGCACAATCTTTGACATCTCCCCATGGAAAGCAATGTGCTAAAGATAAAGATAAAATGCCATCTTGGCCTTCTGCGGCTATCATCTCATCAACAAAAGAACGCATAGGCTCATGCGGTGTTAAATACATACCAATCATCTTGCAATCAAACATCGCCATGGTTGGTTTTATCTCTTTTTTAGCAGTAGCGACAGCTAAGTCAAAAAGCTCCATAGCTCTAACAGCCATATCTACATGTGGATACTCCTTATAAATAACCACAAGATCAGCCTCAGTCACAATCTGATCGGTTAAGTGACAATGCAAATCAAGCTCAACGCCAATCACAACGTCAGGCCCAACCAGCTCACGCACTCGAGTGATCATGTCACCCTCGCAGTCGTCATAGCCTTCTGCAACCATAGCGCCGTGAAGGGGCATGAGTACAATATCTACAGGCATAGCTGCTTTTAAGTCTGCTAGAAATTCGTCTCGTAACTCTTCGTAGACAGCTCTAACGGTTAAACCTGCAGGTTGCGCAAAAGCTGAAAGGCTAAAGATGCACTCATGATTGCCTTCTTCAGCTTTTTGTTTGATAGCTTTTAAAGGACCTCTGGTTATAGAGTCTTTATCTCCTAAGTCAACTGCGCGCAAAATTTCAAAGTCAGCTAAGCCTGTTGGAATGGGGGAGAAGGTGTTGGTTTCAGTAACAATGCCAGCAACAAAGATTTTCATTTTTTGCCTTTCTATTCATTTATGCTAAGGATTAGTGAAATCTAGATTTGAAACGAATCTACTGAATTTTGAATGCAAGCTTTTTAGTAACTTTAAATAAAAAAAGCAAGTAGAAGGAACTAAGAACACTGTTGAACGTCTTATTTCCTGCTACGTTTGCTTTCCTATTTAATAATCTTTTTCGTGTGGGTCAAGCGCATCTCTTAAACCGTCACCTACAAAATTAAAAGCTAAAACAGTAATGACAATCATGATGCCGGGTAAGGTCGAAATGTGTGGAGACCGCAAGAGTAAAATGCGGCCGTCAGCCAATGTGCCACCCCACGTTGGTGTTGGTGGTCTAACACCTAAACCTAAAAACGACAAGGCTGACTCTAAAATGATGATGCTACCAACTTGCAAAGATGCCAAAATAATGACAGAACTCAAAATGTTAGGAACAACATGATTCCAAATAACACGATTATCTCTTGCCCCTAACGCTTTGGCTGCCGTAACAAAATCACGTTCGCGCAGGCTCAGAACTTCAGCCCGAACAACCCTCGCATATCTAGCCCAAACAGTTGTTCCTAGAACAAGGACGGTTACAAGGAGACTGGCGTCAGGAAAGCGCTGACTCACTACTGCAGACAAAACAATCAGTAAAGCTAAAAGCGGAAAAGCCATAAGGGTATCAATAAGGAGTGAGAGTAATTCATCTACCCAGCCACCAAAGTAGCCAGCAACCGCGCCAACTGCCACGCCAATAACAACAGCAATAGCAGTTGAAGCCATACCAACTATAAGTGCAATGCGTGAACCATAAATAAGGCGACTAAGCAAATCACGACCAATATGGTCATAGCCTAAAAGGTGACCTTCTTCAGGTCCCACACCACGTTTACCCCGAAAAATTTCATTGACAGGGTCATAAGGTGCTAAAACATTGGCAAAAATAGCTGTAAGAATAAGTAAGACCACCACCACAAGACCAACGAGCGCCATGCGGTTAGCCACAAAACGACTCCAAGCTCTGGAGCGACCAGACCTACTCGAGCCTACGGTTGCTTGAACGACTGTTTTTTCTGTAGATGCTAGTGCCATGGCTTAACTAATCCTTATTCTGGGGTCAATAAGTGCGTAGAGTAAATCTGTGAGTAGGTTTACAACAACTACAATCACGGCGAGTAGAACAACAAGTGATTGAACAACTTGATAGTCAAGGCGAATGATAGAGTCAGTGAAGAGCCTGCCTATGCCGGGTAAGGCAAACACGGTTTCTACAATAATGGTTCCGCTTAGAATAAAGGCAATTCTAAAACCAATTACGGTTACAACAGGTAAAAGCGCATTTGATACGACGTGCCGCCAAACAATACGGCGCTGTGATAAACCTTTGCTGCGGGCAGTACGAATGTAGTCTTGCGGTAAAATTTCTAAAACTGCGCCGCGCATAATGCGAGTAATCACTGCCATTTGTTCTGTAGCTAGAACTGTGACTGGTAAAATATAGCCTTTCCAGCTTTTTAAACCAAAGGGTGGAATGCGACCTATAAAAGGAATATCTCCAAACCAGCGTGGTATGTAAAGCGCAAACAAAACAATAAGCATGAGGGCTAACCAAAAGTTAGGTATGGCTATGCCTAAAGCAGACCCAACAGCAGTGCTGTAATCAACAATCGTATTTCGTCTTAGGGCTGCCCAGATGCCAAAAGGAACAGCTACAATCATGGCTGCAACAAGCGCATAGACGTTAAGCAAAATAGTTATGGGGATGGCTTCACGTACCATTTGGGCAACAGGTACACCGCGGCGAATAATAGATATACCTAAATCACCACGGAGCAAATTACCTGCCCATTGAAAATACTGGATATATAAAGGTTGATCTAAACCCCATTTAGCACGAATAGCATCCATTTGCTCATCTGTAAGTTCAACTTGACCTGTTCCTAAAAAAAGTTGTACAGGATCACCGGGCATAGCTCGCATAATGATAAATGTGATGATGCTAATAAGCACTACTACTACAAGGCCCTTAAAAATACGAAAAACAATATAGTTAGACAAGGTTTGGGTGTCCTTAACAAAATAGAAATCTGATGATAGAGTTGATTAAAAACCTATATTAGGGATTAATTATAGGAATGCAAACCGCCCAATTCATTTGAGGTTCTCCAGCCTATAAAAACTATCAAACAGGTAGCGAATAAATAGAAGCTTACTCACTACCTGTTTGAGTTTGAATGTTTAAGATTTAACTTTCTTCAATCCACCACTTACGTAAGCCATTGTAGTAAATGGTAAAGCCATCGTTAGCCGTTTCAGGTAAACCTTTAACGCGACCCGTAAAGACATTAATCCATTCATCCCACTGCAAGTAAAGCATAGGCACTTCTTCAACCACAATTTCTTGTAATTCGTCGTAGTATGTTTTGCGCTCATCAGGGTCAGTGGTAGAAAGACCTAAGTCAATAAGCTCATCAACACGGGCATTTTCAAAGGAATTCCAGTTTTGACCGCCGTCTGAGCGTAGCGTGCTTGATGGGGATGGATCAACAGAACCGTAGGTCCAGTTATAAAGTGACGCGTCTATTGTACCGCCTCTTAAGCCATCAAGAATGGTTGAAATAGGTGCTTCTGCAAGCTGCATATCAACACCAACATCAGCAAAGAACTGCTGAGCAAGTTCTGCGATAGGACGACGTGCTTGGTCACCTGTAATGGTTGTGCAGGTAAAACTAAGCTTCATGCCATCTTTCTCGCGAATGCCATCATCACCCATGACCCAACCAGCTTCATCAAGTAACGTCATGGCTTTTTCAGGGTCAAAATCGTAACGCTTTAAGGTTGGGTCATTATCACGTGAGTAAAAGGCAAACTTAGGCCCTAAATTACTATGAGCAATCGTGGCAGTACCATTCCACAAGTCATCAATAATACGTTGGCGGTCAAGCGCATGCATAAGTGCTTGACGAACACGCTTATCACTCAGTTGAGGAATTTTGTTGTTTAAAGGAATGTGCTTAACGCCACCTGTGGTGGTAGTAATGACGGTGTAGTTAGGGTCATCTTTATAAGCTAAGCTATCTTC
>CAZWJZ010000213.1:0-8076 GCA_964634665.1 uncultured bacterium
TAGTGGCAGTGACTATACTGTTGTTTTTCGTCAGTTGTTGGGACTGTAGTTTTTTGCAGCTTTCTTTATCTGTAGGACATCTGTCTCATGAAGCGCATGCTAGCCTTTTTTTATGAAACGTTTTTTATTTTTTGTGGTTTTTTTCTTACTTTTGGTGGCCTGTCGACCTCCTTCTGAAAGCAATTCAAGCTCCACGGCAGCTGTTGCAGATCCTTCTAGATTAAGAGTTGAACTAGATGGTGAAGCTAAGCTAGGGCAAGTCCCTGTGAGTGTTTTTCTGCTAGAAGATGGTGATGGCGTAAGTGGCGCAGAAATTGAAATCACTGGCGATATGACGCATGCGGGCATGGTGCCAGTTATTGTTACGGCTACTGAACAGTCTGCTGGTTTATACCGTGCTGAAGACTTTCAATTTACAATGGCGGGTGACTGGATTATTACTACAGAAGTCACGCTTGCGGATGGTAGTAAATTAAGTGATGAAATGAATGTTACGGTATCTAGTCAGTAACAATGTAGACTATTAACTATGGTTGAATTAAGAAAAGCACTTAAGGCAGGTTTGGTTGCGTACGCAACTTGCTTGCTAGCTGTGGCTTTGTTTGGTTCACCGATTGTCGCTGCTCATGCTGACTTTGGGCATACGCATCCTCAATCAGCAGTAAATCATAATCACTCTGTTACAAGTTTACTGGCTGCTACCTCAAGCTTTGTTTTTACACTAGTTTATTCTTTTCAAGTATTCACATTAGCTGCAACATTCGTTTTAGTCGTTTGTTGTGCGCAGGTCTCGGCACCTCATAAAAGTCGAGCACCACCTCTTACTGCTTATTAAATTAAAAAAAGTAAACCAGATGTTTAGCTCAAGATTCACCCTTTAAGCTGCTTTTTAAGCTCATTTGTATGACTACTTCAGTCACTTGACTGAGTCAAGCATACTAATTCTTGAGGCGATTTTTTGCCTATGATGTCGCTGCTTAATTCAAACTAATCTTTGTTTGCTTTTAACCCCCAAACAATCCTAAAAACCAGTTGTCCCTTTAGCTGCAATAGCTCGAGCCTCATTTTCATTGAACCTTTTCCCTTTGGAGTACTTATGAGTCGTAAATTTTTAATTAGTTTTTTATGTCTATTTTTGTTCGTTTTTGGCAGTTCATTAGCACAGCATAGTCACGATAGTACAAGTGACTCGAGTTCTCAAGAAACCCATGATCATAGTGATGATAGTGCCAATACTGCTGAAAAAGATAGGCCTCATAGTCATGACATGGCTGAATCTGAGGATGAGCATAGTCATGATATGGCAGAGTCTGATGACGAACACAGCCATGATATGTCTGAATCTAGTAGCGAGCATAGTCATGGTGAAAGCATGAGCATGACAGATTTCAAAATGCCTGCTTATAGCGTTATGCTTGCCGAACAAACAGTTTCGATTGAGCCAATCATTATGGCAGATGGTAGCTTCTCAATGGGTGTTCGTTTAAACACTATGGATAATGGTATGCCGCAACTTACTGTTATCAGCCCTAGTGGTGAAACCGTAAGCCCGATGATGCTACATGGTGACAGCATGAATGTAATGACCTTTCCTGTGGGCATGGTTGAAGCAGGTATTTACCGTGTTAGCGCTATGCTAGCTGAAGATACACTCGAGCTTCCTGTGGGTGTTTACTTGGCTTCGAGCAATGCTATTAGTGCTTATCTTGTTATGGCTCCTAATCCTTCGTTGTCTAGCCGTGGTGAATCCCATAGTTTCTTCTGGGCTTACGAAGGAACTGAGGCTTTGCATGGTGACATGGGTTTACAGCGCAGTATGGCTGGCATGCAGCACATGACTGATGCCGATGAGCTTATGTTTAAACACACCCATTTTGATGATGTTTATGATGATATTTTAGGTTCAAAACCCATGTCTAATGAACTTCCTATTAGTTTCGCAATGGCTGGCATGTGGGATGTGAACGTTAGCTTAATCGACCAAAATGAGACTTTAGCCTTTGAGGTTCAAGTATTAAATGAGTAAACTTTAATTAGCTTGAAGCGTTTTTTGTTGTCTTTAGTTTGCCTTACCTTGCTTAGTTTAGCCACAACGCAAGACAGCTTGCCTGCTGCCAAGATCGATTTGGGTCGTAGACTTTTTTACGACCCAAGTTTGTCAAGTGATGGCAGCGTGAGTTGCGCCTCTTGCCATCAGCAAGCATTTGCTTTTAGTGATGCTGGCAGTGCTAAAAGTGCAGGCGTTTTGGGTCGTAAAGGCATTCGAAATGCACCAAGCTTAAGTAACCTCAGCAATCGTCCAAAGCTTCTCTGGGATGCACGAGGAGACTCGCTTGAGAGTCATAGTTTAGCGCCACTGTTTGGTAAAGATGAAATGAACATGACTGAAGAAGCCCTATTAAAACAGCTCGAGCTTTCTTTTAGTGCTGAGTTTAAAGTCTTATATGGTGATCTTAGTCTTGTTCATTTAGCGGATGCTCTGGCAGCATTCCAGCGTACGCTCGTAAGCAATCAGAGTGCATATGATGCTTTTTTATTAGGCGATGCAGCTGCGCTTAGTATAAATGCTCAACAAGGACTCGAGTTGTTTAAGCTTGTGGGTTGTTCATCTTGTCATTTGGGTGCTGATTTAACAGATGATAAGCTGCATAACACGTCTTTACATAGAGTTTATGCAGATTCAGGTTTGGAGCGCGTAACAAGCTTAGCAGAGGATATTGGCAAATTCAGAACGCCTTCGTTAAGAAATGTTGCTGTGACTGCACCTTTTATGCATAACGGTTCGCAAGAAACACTTAGTGATGTTTTAGAGCACTATGATAGTGGCGGTAAAGGGCATGCCAATGCAGCTGAGTTTATGCAGCCTTTAGGTCTAAGCGAGCAAGAAAAGTTAGACATTATTGCTTTTCTTAATAGCCTTACGGATGATTCTTTTTTAACGAATCCCCTTTTTTCGGAACCTTAGGAGGAGACATCTTAGACAGCAGGAAATACAAACCATTTTCAAGATTTTTCTTCATTCCTATTAATACCAAAGCTAAGGCAACTGAGCTAATACTAGCGACAAAACATCAATTGTAAAACCTTAAGAAAGCGACTTATGAATAAACCTATCCATGTGAAACAAGCTGGCATAGAATTACCAAGCTACAAACCGATTGTTGAACAACCAAAAGGCTTTGACCTTTTTTCAATTCTTGGCTTAAGACGCTTTATACGTTGGAAATACGCAAGATTTATCTTTCAATTACCGCTACTCATTCTCGCCCTCATGGTGATTATTGATGGTTTCACTGGCAGACAATTAGCTCCCAGAAATGTGGCTACCACCAGTGTTTGGCTACACTACCGAGGCCTTGTGGTACTAGCACTTGCCTTAGTGGGTAATGCCTTTTGTGCAGCATGCCCACTCATGCTCACCCGTGGCGCAAGCAGACGACTCGAGCGTTTTTTACCCAGCAAGCTAGCTTGGCCTAGTTTCTTAAAGAATAAATACTTGGTTTTGATTATTACTTTCTTTTATTTGTTTAGTTACGAGTATTTTGATTTATGGGCTAGCCCTTGGCTTACCGCTTGGTTAGCCATAGGTTATTTTGGTACGGCTTTGGTTATAGATACCTTGTTTAGCGCTGGTACGTTTTGTCGTTTTGTTTGCCCTTTAGGTAATTTTAATTTTATTTTTTCGAGTGCCTCCCCTACTCAAATTCGTGCTAAAGATCATGATGTCTGTAGGTCTTGTGAGCATAAACCTTGCCTGCAGGGTCGCTACTCAGCCAAAAGCAAACCAAGTCACTTACCATTGCAAACCAATGGTGCTAACCAAGTTGCATTTATTCCTATTACGGAAATAATAAATCAAAATGGTAGTGGCTTTTTTCCTGGTTGCGAAACAGACTTATTTGTACCTACCATGCAATCAAATATGGATTGCACAAATTGCTTTAACTGCGTTCGGGCTTGCCCTTATGACAATGTTGCCTTAGTAACTCGATCACCTGCTTGGGAATGGATTCGCAATCCTTGGCAAAAAAGAGGTCGTCTGGCTGTTAGTTTGTTTGGCATATCACTTACCTTTTGGGGTTTACTTAACGCCGTTGCCATGATCTCCCCCTTCTTTATTCTGGCAGAAACCGTAGCTCGAGCTCTCAATACAAGCAATGAATTTTTACTACTCAGTTCTCTTTTTATCATCGTTACAGTTGTTGGCTTGGGTGTCACTACACTTTTTACCAGTTTTGCTGATTTTATTGGTGGTAAAGGCTTTAAACCAAAACAAGCTTTAGAACGCTGGGCTTACGTTGTCGTTGCGCTTGGCTTTGGCTTTTGGGGAGCGCATTACATCTTTCATTTTTTAACAGGTGCACTCAGCATCATTCCAGTTTTTCAGCATTTCTTTGAATTAAGAGGCTTTGCTGTAGACCCAAATTGGCGTTTATCACAATTTGTGCCAAGTGCATGGCTATTTCCCATAAATGCAGCCATAACAAGCGTTTACTCGCTAATTGCAATGTATGTTGTAGTACGCATATCCCTAAGAGATTTTGGTCGCAAAGGCGTTTTGGTTATGTGGCCCATGCTCATGTTTGTTTTGCTTTTTGCTGTTGTAGGCATACTCATTCTGGCTCAACCCATGGAAATGCGCGGCACTATTTTAGGCATAAGCTTTTAAGCTAAACCTGAAATGATTTGTCTTAGTTAGGCTAACACCTAGCTGCAAACAAAACCCTTACAGCTAGGTTTAAAATTTCACATTAACAGCCATTTTCATTAAGCTAATACTCGAGCTTTTTACACTGTAGCTAAGACTAAGCTACTTTGAGGTTGCACTATGAAATCAAATCAAATCTGGATTTTTCTAGTCATTATGTTTAGCTTAACGGTAGTGGCAAATATCATTCAGGCAGCAAGAGCATTTCCTGAATCTTTTGAACAGAGTTTTGCTGGAACAGGCCTTGTTGAAAAGGTAGATGCTGGTAGCAATCGCTGCTTAGTCAAATTAGCTTTATATGACTGGCTTAATTTGAGTGCTAACTACCCTAAGACGGCTATTCCTAGTCGCAATGACAGGTTTTTGGTTGTCGGTGAAGAAGCAACTTGCAACGCAATAACCGTTGCACAAGCAAGCACAGGAAATCACCTAGCATTTAACATTGGGCTACATAAAGGCAAGTGGTACTTTAGCGAAACACCCCTACCCGGCACAGGCTGTGGTGGTTTGAGTTTAGATTGGAAACCAGAACCCGAACAACTCTAAACGACTCTTTAGGCCACCAAGCGATCATAAATAGATTCAGGGCTCGCACCCCGCTCGAGTAAAGCTTGCACTTCAAAAAGAATTTCAGCTAAATCTTTTGCTTTTGACTCACTATGAAAGTAAATATCTAAAGCTTGATTTAATAATTTATTAAATTCTCGTTTTATTGCACTAGCAATTTCTCTGTGCTCTTCAGGTAAGTCATCAACATATCTTGATAGCTTTCTACTACTATCAAGAAGTTGATCAATAACTTCGAGTTCTTTAGCGTCTTTCATAGACTCCTCCAAAGCAAACCCACCACCTGTTAAATATATTACACCAGCATTATAACAAAAAAAAGACCTAATAAATTAGGTCCCCTTAAATTAACTCGCTTTAACTTACTGGCAGCTACTAGCGCCTTCACCATCTGGAGCAGCTTGACCATCTGTACGAAACGAATGCCCACAACCACATGAGCTAGTAGCATTAGGGTTTCTAACATCAAAACCGCCACCCATCATGTTTTCAACATAATCTATCTCGCAGCCTTTTAAAAGTGGCCAGCTTGCCTGATCAACCACAAGCTTAACCCCATGATCTTCAAACATAAGGTCACCCTCGAGTGTCTTTTCATCTATAGCCATACCATAGCTATAACCACTACAGCCACCTGACTTAACAAACACTCGAATAGCACCATCAGATTTATTTTGAGCAGCCAGCAGAGCACTAGCTTTTGCAGCTCCTGCTTCTGTAAACGTCATTTTCCCTTGCATAAAATCAGGGTTCATTACACTATCCATTACAAACCTCCAAAGCAGCACTGTGCTTATCTAGTACATTACTTATAGCATATTTAGCTATCAAAGAAGGTGAAGCAACCTACCCATAAAAGACTAATTACGGTCATTTGGTTTCTTTAGCACTTGGCAATACAAAAAAACCTTGCTATACTTCAAAGTCGCTTGAGGGAGTATAGCTCAGTTGGTAGAGCATTGGTCTCCAAAACCAAGGGTCGAGGGTTCAAGTCCTTCTGCTCTCGCCACAAGAAACTGCGTCACAGACGTAATAACTCAGACTCAAAACTTACTTAGTTTTTGAGTCTGAGTTTCTTTTTGCCCATAGTTTGCCCATAGTTGATGTCATTTTCTATCAAATTTCATGCTAATCATGACTTTAAAGCTCTTTGGTACTGGTTGATTATCGTAGTTTCAAAATCATCAAGTATCGGGAAAAGAGAATTTGCAGTTGCTGCTGATTTGATGCGTCTTTGAATTAAAGGATGGGTGTAACGCTTTGCGGTTGTACTTGGATTTGAATGACGTAGTTGCTTAGATACACTCACAAGGTCATTGATAGCTATTGAGTAACTAGCAAAGGTATCTCGGAGATCATGCCATTTGATTTTAGGTAACTCAGCTTTCTCTATAAGTTTATAGTAATCACGTAGCAGGTTGCCGCTTTCCATGGGTGTTCCTATGGTGCTTGGAAAGATTAGGTTGTAATCTTGATAGCCTTCGGTTTTACCTTGACTTTGCTTGTGTAGGTTTAGAAGCTCAAGCGTGTCACTTGGAATTGTTACATAGTCATTTGATTTTATAGTCTTTGCTGTACCTGTGAAGAAGCATCCTTGAATATGTTTAAGGTCACTTCTTTGCATAGCTTCTTCGTGGCTGCGTTTTGGTATCTGGTGGAGGGTTTTGCTTATCCTGAAGGCACCTATTGGCTTTTCGCTACCTGTGGGTGTTTTTTGTTCTAAATCACTCCAAACTAACGCCAGCAGTTCGCCTTGCCTTAAGCCTGTAGTTATGGCTGTATAGATGGCTGGGAAAAGCCTGTGACTGGCTGTGAGGTAGAGAAATTTCCATATTTGTTCTTCGGTCCAGAGTTGTGGAACGTCTGTTACTTCGCTGGGTATTTTTAGTCGTTTTCTGGAAACTGGATTTTTTAGGGAGAGGTGTGGGTTTTCGTCTTCTACTTCCATCATGTAATCTTCGTAGATTTGGTGTAGGAGCGTTATGGCTTTACGAATGGTGCTTTCGCCTTTTTGTCCTTTGGCTCGAATGGCTATGAGTTCTTGATTGATGAAGTTTTGAACCTGTGTTCGTTTCAGGTCTATCATCATTATGTTTCCTAAATGTGGAAATATTTGATTGTTTAGACTAATTGTGTAGGTTCGGTAGCTTGTCCATTTGACATTTTGCTTGTTGGTTTCTAGCCAGCTTAGGCAGTAGGCTTTTAGGGTTATGCCTTGGGTGTGTTCGAGTCCGTAGCTTTTTAGGAGTAGGGAGAGTTGGACTTCTGCTTCTTCATAGTCTTTGCATCTTGGTCCATCTATGTATTTCCCTTGAATGTAGATTCTTGGTATGTAGTCATAGTTTTGTTTTCGTCCGTCTTTTGTTGTTTTACGTCTGACAATCTGACCACTCCCTTTTGGACGTGGCATTACTCGAAGTGGCTGTGTCCGAGGTAAATGCCTGTTTGTTGTATTTGGCTTTGTTCTAGGGTTATTTCTTTACCGTTTTGAATGAGGGTGTGGGGCTGGTCGGTATCTACGGTTAGGAACTTGAGGTTTGTTTCTTTGTCTTCACATAGGACTATTTCGTTTAGTTTGCCTCTGCGTTTGGTTGAGGGTGTCACAAAATAGATAGTTGCGTTGGGTGGCAGTCTGTTGCCGATGGTTTGGCTTCTTATGGAGTCCTGGTTGATTAGTTTTGCAAAGGTGTTTTTGCTGTCTAGTCCTTTTGGGCAGGCTATCAGTGGAATTGGTCTGTTTTCCTAAACAACTATAGTTTAGGTTAAGCAGCCCTCTGAATCAAGCTTGTATCTGTTTGGGT
>CAZWJZ010000214.1:0-7993 GCA_964634665.1 uncultured bacterium
TATTAAATAAACCCGTTCCGCCTTGACCTAATATGTCATTGCCTCCAGCTAAAGGAAATCCACGTACAAACAAAAAGATGGGTATGATTAAGACTTCAAAAGGTACCATCATGGTGGCAAGGAGACTAAAGAAAATAATGTTTTTTCCTTTGAAATGCAATCTTGCAAATGCGTAACCTGCCATTGAGCCTAAAATAACTTGTGAGGCTACAGAAACAGCTGTTACAAATAGAGTATTCACAAAAAGCCTACCCATGTTAGTTTGCTGGTAAGCATCTATATAGTTTTTAAAGTCCAACTGGCTAGGAATCCATTTAATAGTGTCACTAAAAATTTCACTATCAACCTTAACGGAAGTTAAAAGCATCCAAATAAAAGGCAATATCATGACAAAAGCACCGAGAGATAGCCCAATGTAAGTCACTATTTTTGGAATATTTCTAGTAACTTGTTTAGATAAGGGTTGCTGAGTAGCCATAATTAACTTTGCCTTTCTCGCAATACACGAAAGCTAAATAAGGTTAGAATAAACACCATTACAAGCATGACCATTGACATAGCTGCACCACGCCCTAATCTTAGGTTTGCAAACACACTCATGTATACCTCCCAGACAAGGGTATTGGTTCTGTTTAGTGGCCCTCCTTGGGTTAACATGAAAATGAGTCCAAAATTTCTAAAGATTCCAATGGTAAAGGTAACCACAACGAACAAAATGACAGGTCGCATAAGTGGAATGGTGATTCGAATAAACCGTTGGAAGGCGTTAGCTCCGTCTACTTTTGCTGCTTCAAGAACCTCACTTGGAATGTCTTGCAAGCCGGCTAAAAAGATGATCATATTGCCACCAATACTGCCCCAAACCGTAACCATGACCAGAGCTGGTAATGCTAAATTAGGATCACTAAGCCATGTTTGAGGTGGTATGCCAACAAAGCCCAAAAAATAATTTAATAATCCTTGCTGCGGATTAAATATCCAGCGAAAAATCATGGCAGAAACCACAACTGAACTAACTACCGGCAGGTAATAAAGGGTGCGGTACATGATTTTACCGTAGAAGTTTTCATCTAGCAGTTTCGCTACAATTAGAGCTAAAGCAGTACCAATTGGAACTGCTTGAATGGTAAAAAGCATAGTATTCCAAATAGACTGACGAGCGACACTGTTTTCAAAAACATACCTATAGTTTCGAAGCCCCACAAAGCGAGGTGGCTCAAACAACTCATAACGAGTAAAGCTTAAATACAGATTATAAAAAATAGGATAGATTTTTAAGATAATAAGCAAACCAACTGGAATAATAAGAAAAAGGAGCGCTACGAAAGCTTGACTGTTATAAAAACGATACAGCCTTTGTGAGAAGGTTGGCTTTGATTTTAAAGTTTGCGAACGGGATGCTATTGCCATAAGGACTCCAGTTAGGAAGTAAAAAGAAGAGGGGGGGTAATACTCTAAAAGTATTTACCCCCCGGTTCTAAAAGCCACTAAGCTTTTTACTCAAACTCAACTATCTTCCAGAATAATGTTTACTTCTTTGCAAGCATCCATCATGGCTTGCTCTGGACTTTTATTCCCAGTCAGAGCTTGCTCAAGCTCTGCAGCTACGGGTCTAAAGAGACCAATTAAGTTAGGGTGTTGAGGGAAAGTTTTTGCAAAAGGTGCTGCTGCAAGGACCTGCTGATGTTTTTCACTCATATAATCAGCTGTTAGAAGAGACTGACGAGGAGGTGTGTTGTTATTAGCAGCTGAGTAAATTTCAAGGACATCGGGGCGCGTTAAAAAGCGAACTAAGTCCCAAGAACGCTCAGGATGTTTAGACTGAGAAGAAATGAAGAACTTATTCACCCAAGCGTGAGTAGCTTGCTGAACACCTGACAGAGGCAAAGTTGGTTGCACTAAACCAGCCTGATCTGGCGCATAAAGGTTAATATTGCGCTCCATATCAGCATTACCAAACTCCATAGCAGCATTACCAGCAACAATAACGGGCACATCACCCTGAGGCTCGAGTCCTGGGTAAGAAGTTACGCTATGAACATGAATCAGATCATGAATGAATTGCAATGCTCTGATAGCTGGTTCTTGATCAAGCATACACGTGGTCAAATCATCACTTAAAAACTGACCTCCAGCTGCATGTAGCCAGATAAGATAAGGTTGCCAGTCACGTTGCCAGCCACTACTCGTATGAGAGAAATGGTAACCCTCAACTTCAAATTGATCACCATTTTTTACGGTGGTCGCTTTTGCTACTTCTAAAAACTCATCCCAGTTAGTGGGTGGTGCTGAAAAACCAGCCGCTTCTAACATATCTGTACGATACCAAAGGGTACGCAAATCTTGACGGTAAGGTACACCAACAATGGTACCGTTCACCGTTACATCTGAACGTAAACCCTCAGGAAAATCTGCCCAGTTCCAGTCAGGATCAGCATCAATAAAGTCATTGAGCGGGTAAGCCCAGTTTCGGCGCGCCATTTGAGGAGCCCAAACAGCACCCCCTTGGAATACATCTGGCGTAACACCAGCAGCAAAGGCAGTTGTCATTTCCTCGTTATAACGTGCCCAATCACTATAATTCACAGTCACAGTTGAGCCAGGGTTTTCTTCAACAAACATAGGAATAATAACGTCTTCCAGTGCAGTTCTTACCGGATCACTGTAATCCACCATCATTAAAGTTAAATCAACAGCTTCACCTTGAGCTAGCGAAAAAAACTGAGTTTGAAAGGGTGACCGGACAATACCTACACTACCAAATCCGATTGCAGTAACAGCAGCCCTTTTTAAGAATTGACGTCGGTTTAAAGGTTTCTTCATAGTGGCCTCCTAGATGACCAAATTGCTTGGGAATAAATGAATAGACTCGAGTGTTAATTTCTTGCTGTGTATTAAAATACCTCCTTAGCTATTGGCCTTTGACTAAAGCAAATTGCGATACAAATGACATCATCCCGTGATTTTCTTTAGGAATGATGGTCTGAAAAAGATTCAAGACATCATCTTGATTAAGCTCTTGCTTATTTAGAGTATTTAAAGCCTGCTCAAAGCCAAGTTCAAATTGGCGTTTAATACCTAAAGGCATAGCAGCAAGTAGCCCGTAGTAAAGACTTTTACCTTTGTCTTGCCAAATTACAGCTGTTTGGCCAATGCTATCTTTAGAATTATCGCGTTGCTCACTGCAGCGTAAGTGTTCTACGGTGATATCACCAATTAACGGCAAGCCTAAACGTTCATATTGCTCTTTTGGTGCATCATTCTTTTTCATTAAAGTTAATAAATGTTCAATCATTTTTCGTTCAATCACGTCATCAGAAATAGGATGCTCTTGTTTAGGGTCAGCCTCAAGATCAAAAAGTAATGTGCCGTATATATAAGGATTAATACGAGATTGACCTTCAGCTTTTATCGTCTGGCAATTCTGACTAAATGTAAAAGGTTCAGCTAGTTCTATACCTTGCAACTCTGCGGGGCTAAAACGCTGCCGCATTCTGGTTGGCATGAGCGTATAATCAAATAAAGGTTCATTCTTAGGCAAAGGTCCACGCATATAAACATAGCGACCATCCGTTACATTAACGTGGCCACCATGCAAACCAAATAGCCCTGCTTCTCTGGTCGGAGCATCATGTGAAATGGCATCTTTAAGCGCAACCCCTTCCATGGTTTCGGGAATGGGTAGGTCAAAAAACTCGAGTAACGTGGGTGCTAGATCTATAGATTGAACCAAGGCACTGCGCCGCTCATTGCTCACCTTGCATCTAGGGTCCCAAATAAACAAAGGCGTATGCGCTACCTCGTTATACATGGGTTGCACCATTTTTGCCCACCAATCCTTTTCACCCAGCAAAAAGCCATGATCGGTATTAACAATGAGCATAGTGTCATCCCACATATTAAGGTCATCCATTTTGTCTAAAACGGTACCTAAATAATGGTCGCACATGCTTAAGAGCGCAGCGTACTCATAACGGCAATGCTCGACTTCTTCTGGGGTTTGAGTGACAAGCGAATAATCAGGCCAGTCAAACTGAAGGCCATCGTAATCATGTGGGTAAAGGTCTTTATATTTTTGTTGTGTAAAGAAAGGTTCATGTGGGTCAAAGGTTTCAATTTGTAAAAACCATTTATCTTCTTTATGGTTGGTGTCAATGAACTCGAGTCCAGCTGCAAACGTTTTGGCTTGCGGCATGTCTTCTTCTTTAGTTAAGTATTGACGGTTGACCCAATCTTGACGCCATAATGGCATAAAGTCAGTTTGTTTTTTTGCGGTTGCTGGCATGTCCGGGTTTTTAACGTGACCTTTCCAGGTATCACCCTCATGACCTCGCATGAACTCCCAGCTGTTATAACGGGTGTGGTACGTGCCACCACCATCTTCAAAGTAATGCTGATGGTCTGTAGTTAAGTGTGTATAAACCCCTGCTTGTTTAAGAAGTTCAGGCATGGATTCATCAAAGGGTTCTAAAGGCCCCCAGCTTCTATGCAAAAAATTGTAGCGTCCCGTATGTAATTCTCGTCGTGCAGGCATGCAAGGCATGCTAGCTACATAACTTTGCTCAAAAGTGACTGTTTTCTCTGCCAATCTTTTAAAGTTAGGTGCATGAATCCAGTCACAACCATAGGTCGGCAACATGTGCCGATTCAGTGAGTCAAACATAACCATTATGGCTTTCATAGTCACCTCAAAAACCCTAAATGAAGTATGCAGAGCAATAGAGATTTAAGTCTACAGCGACCATCTTTGCATGTGAAGCATTGGGTACGTTAGTCTTAACTCTAATATTTGCGCAAGCGCTTGCGCAAATGGTATCATAAGTCTTAGGCATTTGGCAAGACAGCCTCTTCAACAAAACCTTAACGTTAGGATTAGGCATGGCAACCCTTAAAAAAGTCGCACGTTTAGCAAGCGTTTCAGAATCAACCGCATCACGTATTTTATCAGGTACAAGCCACGGCTCTGCTCGCTTTGGTAAGGCAACACGAGAACGAGTTATAAAAATTGCCAAAGAATTAAAATACCAACCCAATTTGAATGCAAGAGCTTTGGCCAAAGGGCGCTCAAACATCATAGCCATGGTTTACCCGCGCGTAGTGGACTCACCTTTTACAGCCCTTTTCATAGCTGAATTGTTAGCAGCAATTGAAACCCGTTGCCGAGAGCTTGACTACCACCTACTGATAAGCTCACCTTACCTCAGCTCCGAAGGGCCAGATGAAAGCTACTATAAACTGCTTAAAGGAGGCCATCTTGATGGCGTTATAGCTTTTGATGAATTCCCCATGGCCTCAGTTTTAGAGCCCGCCCTTGAATCGAGCACTCCCACTGTCGTTTTTGGTTATCGTGATTACCCTCATGCGGTTCGGAGTGATGATCTAAGAGGAACAAAGCTAATCATCGAGCACTTGCTGTCCTTAGGACACAAAAAGCTTGGGTTCATATCTGTTCCAACAGATTTCCATTATGCAGGATTTTATAGAACATTAGGTTTTCAAAAAGCTTTAAAGGAAGTCGGACTAGACTATGACGCTTTTCCGCGGGCAGAAGGAGACTTAACAAAAACAAGTGGTGCAAAAGCAGCATGTTACCTGCTAGACAATCACCCTGATATAACAGCACTAATTAGCTTTAACGATCGCATGGCGATAGGTGCGATGCATGAGGCCCAATCGCGAGGTTTAAGTGTGCCGAATGATATAAGTGTAAGTGGGTATGATAATTTACCTTTAACAGCTGAATTGACGCCTCCTTTAACGACGGTTGATCAAGGCTTTGAAGTAGCAGGAAGATTAGCAGTTGATCATCTTATGGCAGTTATGAATGGGAAATCACCAGGTCTAAAAGTCTTAAAGCCCAAGTTAGTGTCAAGATTATCGTCCGGCCCCGTCAACCCAAATAGAAAAAGCTCGAGTAAATGAGGAGTTAATATATGACAAAAAACCGCCCAAACTTCCTAGTTATTTGTACTGATCAAATGCGTGCTGATCATTTGGCTGTTGATGGTAATGCGGTTATTAAGACGCCTAATCTTGATGCGCTTGCTAAAAGCGGAACGCATTTTCAGCGTGCTTATGTTAATTGTCCTCTTTGTATGCCGAGTCGAGCAACGATGTTTACAGGCTTAACACCCAGAGGTCATGGCGTTAGAACCAATGGTATTCCTTTGCCTAAGCGCTTACCTACCCTAACAGCTGCTCTTAAAGAGGCAGGCTATCATACTGCCTCTATAGGTAAACTACACTTCTCAAATTACTGGCTTAATGAGGATGCTAAAGAACAAGTTGATCTAAAAGACTTCTTAGAAGTTCGTCAATTTTGGGAAGATGGGGATGTTAGTAGTATTCCAACACCCTACTACGGATTTGAACATGTAGATATTACTCTGGGTCATGGGAGCTTTACGGGCGGTCATTATGCTAATTGGCTTAAAGAAAAACACCCTGAAGCTTGGAAGGTGTTAAAAACAAAAGGAGTGATTCCTTCGCCTAGTGGGGCAGAGCAAAGTGGTACTTTTCCCTTAGATGAAAGCTTGCATCATACAGCTTATGTTGCAAATCAAACCATTGATTACTTGGATCAAATAAATAAAGATCAACCCTTTTTCTTGTTTAGTTCTTTTCCTGATCCGCATCATCCTTATGAGCTGCCTAAAGAATGGGAACACATGTACTCAGCTGATGAGGTTATCCCTCCTGTTTCTAGAGAAGGTGAGTTTGATGATCTTGCGCCTTTATTTCAAGATATTTATGAAAATAATACCCAACTAAGTGGTCGAGGGGCAGCAACTAATATAGCTCAGGAGCATAAATTAGAGATCATAGCGCGTACCTACGGTATGGTCTCCTTATTAGATAAATATATTGGCAAAATGCTTAACGCTTTAGATAAAAAAGGCTTGCGTGAAAACACAGTCATTGTGTTTATGTCTGATCATGGTGACATGCTAGGTGATCATCAGCTCATGAATAAAGGCCCCTTTCATTTTGAGGGTCTTGTTCGTGTACCTATGATTTGGTCATGGCAGAACAATTTTAAAGAACAACAAAGCCAAGCACTGATGAGTCTGCTAGACTTTGCACCGACTATTTTGGAGCTTGCTGGTGTAGCTGTACCGGAAGGTCCTGCATCTAATGAAGCACCTCTTCAAGCAGCTGCATGGCCTGGTTACTCACAAGTTGATGTTTTGACAGGAGAAAAAGAAAATGTTCAAACTACCGTGCTCATTGAAAATGATGAGGATTACTTAGGCTTGCGTTTGCGTACCCTCATCACGCAAACCCATAAACTTACAACTTACACAGGTCATAAAGGTGCAGAGCCTTATGGTGAGTTATTTGATTTAGAGAACGACCCTAATGAACTACAGAATCTTTGGCATAAAGCTGAATGTAAAGACTTAAAACTCGAGCTTATTGAACAGCTTCACTATAAGTTAGTTGCAACTGATAGTACTTTACCTAGACGCTTAAGTCATGCTTAAGAAGGCTATTAATTTATGTCATTTGGTAAGGTGAGAGCAATGAGATGAATGGCAAAACATTCTATTTAAAAGAATGTTCACTAGCTACCCCATCCCCCGAACAACTTCCCTCATTGCTTCAAGATCATCTTCTTCTTTCTACTTTGTTGGGTTTGAATTGAGAAGGTCAGGCATGACACTAGCAGCAACTTCAAGTTCGGCATCATCAGCATGAAAATAAATACCAGTAGTGGCTAGGGAGGAATGCCCAAGGCGTTCTTTGATTGTGTGTAACGAGACTTTTCTTTACCCGATATAAACATTTGCCCTCAATTCTGAAAATTCTCTGCCAATAACCCTTCTAAAACCATGAGCAACACCTGTTACAAAAACTGTTTGGTTTTTAAATTGACTCTCAATTATCCGAAGTTCCAATCAAGAGGAGTAATACATCTAAGTTAGGGTCTTGGTTGGTTGCAGTGAACACTTAATGTAAACGAAAAATACATAAAGGAGTCCTTGAATGGAAA
>CAZWJZ010000215.1:0-7979 GCA_964634665.1 uncultured bacterium
CCAGCAATAGAAGTACACATATCAAACGTTCATGCAAGAGAAAGCTTCAGGCATCACAGTTATATAGCACCTGTTTGCAAAGGTAGCATTGTGGGCTTAGGTATTATGGGGTACAAATTAGCATTAGCATTTCTCAAACAAACCTGTCTCTAATTCAAATCTCTTTTAGAACGACTTGAAGGTCCTTTAAAGTCATTATCTGCGTCTAGCAAGACAATAGGTGGCTTTGGTAAATCTTCTCTTAACTGTTTCAGAGGCTGCGGAATAAGAGGAAGTTGCAAACTAGGAGCATCCCAAACTACTGGGGTTTGATATTGAACTACCCCGTACGTTTAATACTGCCCCAAACCTCTTGACGCCCTCTCAGAGCGCGAACAATAACCATTATCTGCAAACCCCAAAGCACTGTCCGATAATAAACCATTGATATTGGCAATATTGAGATTTTTCTTTATTACCATAAGTAAACCATTTCACGCTAACATGAAAAATCGATTAAATCACAAATTTAGACTCTTTTACTGCGCACTTGCTATATCTGGTCTCAGAGTCACTGCATTTCTTAAGTATATGTGTTTTATTTCTTTTTGGCTTTTGTTAGTGTTGATTTGCATCATGATGCGTATGGCTTTGGGTAGTCGGTTAGGTACAGGTATTTCTTGATTGCACATGAGGGGAACGGTGGTCATGCCTATTTGTCTTGCAGCTTCTGCTGGGAAGGTGCTGCTTAAATCTGGAGTGGTTGTGAAAAAGATGGAAGCTATAACTTCGTGGTCATTTATGTTGTTTTGTGCCAGCATGGTTTTTAGGAGTTCTATGGTTGCTTCATGAATGAGTGCAGGGTCATCTTGCTCTACAGTGGTTGCGCCGCGGATGCCTCTTAGCCAGTAGTGTGTTTGCATGAGCTCGAGTTTATCATTTTTAGTTTCTTATCTGTCTTTTTTTAGGATGCTGTTTGCTGCATTGTAGCCTGCCATGCCGTGTACACCGCCACCGGGTGGGGTGGAGGATGAGCATAGGTAGGTATTTTTGAGGGGTGTTTTGTAGGGGTTTAGGGATAGGCTTGGTCGGATAATGAGTTGCTTTAGGGTAGCTGCGCCTCCATTAATGTCTCCGCCGATATAGTTGGGGTTGTAGCTTTCTAAATCTTGGGGTGTCATGATGTTTTTTGCCAGAATGCAGTCTTTAAAGCCTGGTGCAAATCTTTCTATTTGGGCTTCTATTGCTTGGCTTGCGTCCCCTTGAAAGCCGTGGGGTACATGGCAATAAGCCCAGAAAGTATGTTTTCCTTTAGGCGCTCGAGTTTCGTCAAAGAGGCTTTGTTGGGCAGTGAGTACGTAGGGTTTTTCGGGTGCTTGGCCTTTTGCGAAGCGTTGTTCTGATTCGACTATTTCGCTTAAGCTTCCGCCTAAATGAACAGTGGCTGCTTGCAAGCAGGTTTTATCTTTCCATGGTACGGCTTCTGAAAGTGCGTAATCAATTTTGTAGGCAGCTGCACCATACTTAAAGCGCTCGAGGGTTCGCTTGTAGGGGTTGGGTAGCTCATCTGTCATGTTGAGTAATTGCTTGGGGGTGATGCTTAAGAGTGTATGAGTTGCTGGGGGTAGTTCTCTTAGGTTTTTGACTTGCCAGCCTGTTTGTATTTCACCTCCTAAAGATTGATAATAAGCACTTAATGCGTCAGCTAAGCTTTGCGCACCCCCTTTTGGGTAGGGCCAGCCTACACGGTGTCCTAGTGTGCCTAACATGAGTGCTGCGGCTGAGGTTGCTATGTCAGTTAAGGGTAAAATAGCGTGTGCGGCTATGCCTGCAAAAAGGGCTTTGGCTTCTTCGGTTTTAAATACCGTGTTTGCGAGGAGTTTAGCTGAAGGTAAAGCTCTAAGCCCAAATTTAGCGAGACTGATTGGGTGCTTTGGTAGTTTTATTAAAGGGCCAAGGATATCTTGGGTGAGATCATGCCAAGCGTTAACTAGGGGTTCAAATAGATTTTTGTAGGCAATTTCGTCTTTACCTAAGCCAGCCGCAGTTTGGGCTAATGAGGTGTAGGAAAGTACTGTTTTATGCTCCAGTGGGTGAGCTATGGCGGCAGGGGAATGAATCCACTCGAGTCCAAATTGGTCTAACGGGAGTTCTTTAAAAAAGGGGGATGCGAGTGCAAACGGATGTATGGCTGAGCAGACATCATGCTTAAAGTCGGGTAGGGTGAGTTCGGCTGTGCGCATGCCGCCACCAAGGGTTTCTTTTCCTTCTATGAGAAGAACTTTTTGACTTGCTTTGGCTAGCGTTATGGCGGCAGCTAATCCGTTTGGTCCTGATCCGAGTACAACAGCGTCGTAGCTTGACATTCAACTAGCTTACCTTGTTTTGCGGGTCTTTTACTGCAACTTATCTTGTGATTGTGCTAAAATTGTACTTAGTACAAAATTGCTAGGTTTGCAGTGTTCAGCCCCTTTCATGCTTGCTATGCTCTTAGCGATTATCCCAAAATTATCGGAGGTAAGTTATGCCTGATTATAAAGCCCCCTTACGAGACATGCGCTTTGTCATGCACGAAGTTTTTAATACAGAAGCAGAACTCAAAAAACTAAATGGCTTTGAAGATATAGATGCTGAGCTTTTAGATCAAGTTTTAGATGAAAGTGCACGTTTTGTTGAAAACGTTCTTCTACCTTTAAATCAAGTGGGTGACAGTGAAGGCTGCAGCTTTGACAATGGCAATGTCAAAACACCAACTGGCTTTAAAGAAGCTTTCAAACAGTACGGTGATGCCGGCTGGATTGGCTTAAATGCAGACCCCAAATATGGTGGTCAGGGTTTACCTAAAACTTTGGGCATTAATGTAGGTGAAATGGTAGGTAGTGCTAACACCGCATGGGCAATGTACCCTGGTCTTTCACATGGTGCCTACAACGCTTTAAAGGCACATGCAGATGATGCCATGAAAGACCTTTACCTTCCTAAATTAGTTGAAGGCCAATGGGCTGGCACTATGTGTTTAACAGAAGCACATGCGGGTACCGACTTAGGCATGATTCGCACTAAAGCCGTACCCTTAGATGACGGTAGTTTTGCAATTAGTGGTCAAAAAATCTTTATTTCGGCTGGCGAGCATGACATGAGCGAAAACATCATTCACTTAGTGCTTGCCAAGCTACCTGATGCACCTGCTGGTACCAAAGGCATAAGTCTATTTCTTGTACCTAAAGTCATGGTCAATGAGGATGGTTCTTTGGGCGAACGCAACGCAATCCATTGTGGTTCTATAGAACACAAAATGGGCATAAATGGTAGTGCAACCGCTGTTCTTAATTTAGATAATGCTCGTGCTTACCTTGTTGGCCAAAAACATAAAGGCATGAGTGCCATGTTCACTATGATGAACACTGCGCGTTTAGATACAGGCATGCAGGGTCTTAGTTTAGGTGAAATATCTTTTCAAAATGCCTTAACTTACGCTAAAGACCGTGTTCAAAGCCGCTCTTTATCAGGGGTAAAAGCACCCGAAAAAGAAGCTGACCCTATTATTGTGCATGCCGACGTACGCCGCATGCTCTTAACCCAAAAAGCCTACAACGAAGGCGCTCGAGCTTTCGCGAATTGGTTAGCCTTACAACTAGATATAGAATCAAACCATCCTAATGAGCAAGCGCGAGCAGATGCAGGTGATTTAGTTGCCTTACTAACACCTGTAGCTAAGGCCTTTATGACTGATAATGGTCTTGAAGTTTGCAACTTAGGTATGCAGGTTTATGGCGGTCATGGCTACATTAAAGAGTGGGGTATGGAGCAGTACGTTCGCGATGTTCGTATTTCACTGATCTATGAAGGCACCAATGGCATTCAAGCACTTGATTTAATTGGTCGTAAAGTCTTACGTGATGGTGGTGAAAAACTCAAAAAGTTTGGCGCAATTGTCGAAGCGTTCATAAAAGAAAACATAGCTGATGAAGCCATGGCTGAGTTTGTTCAACCTTTGGCAAAACTAGGTCAAGATGTACAAGAAATAACCATGTGGATTGGTATGCAAGCCATGAAAAACCCTGATGAAGTAGGTGCTGCCGCAACCGCTTACCTTAGACTCATTGGGTTTTTCACCTACGGTTATTTGTGGGCAAAGATGGCTCGAGTTTCTCTAGATAAACTAGACGGCAAAGAAGCTAAGTTCTATGAAGCTAAGCTGCATACTGCCAAATTCTTTTATGCACACTTAATGCCTGAAACTTCAGCTCTAAAACGCCGCATTAAAGCAGGTAGTGACGTGCTTCTAGCTTTAGATGAAGAGTCTTTTTCTTTCTAAAGTTTTTCTGGTAACCACGCAACCACATCAAGCCTTTTGGCAAAATGAAGCAAAGCTTGCTCAGTAGCTAAAACAATATTCAGCTGTTCTGTCATTTGGTTCAGCTGAATAGTTGTTTCAAGCTGCTGCAAGGGCCAAGGTTCATGGTGAATTTCACCCCGAAAGACCTCTCCCCTGTCATTTGCACTGTATAAACAGTAACGCTCCGTCAAAAAATGCTCTAGGCTGCCCTGCTTAGCCAAATAAACAGGGCTTGTTGCTTTATAACTAGCCACAAATTCCGCTCGAGTTGCTCCTTTATGGCTACGCTTACTATGATAAAAAACCATGTCATTCATAACAAGGCAAGACATCTTGGCATTAAAATACGGTAAAAAAAAGCCAGCTCGAGCTAACATAACCGCAATGGCATTAGCTGCATCTAGGCTAAAAAACCATACGCCAGCTTTGCCATCTGCCTTAACATAGGTACGAACATTCAATTCAGCAAAATGCGACAAACCTGGCACACTCGGGCTAAACCTTGGTTTGACATCACGCATTTCAAAGGGCACAACAGCAAGGTAAGCTTCACCCTCAAAAAGATCAAGCTCGAGTTGCTCAGGAATAAGGGGTCTTAAGCTTTCTGCTGGCACTTTCCAATGCATAAAAGCTAAGTTCAGCCACTTCATACTCATAACCCAAGGGCGTGACGGAACAGGATAAGGACGGTGAGATTGCATTAACAGACTCGAGTGCATAGCTTTAGCTTAAACCTTTAATTGCTTTCTTGCCATGCCTTGAGTTTAGCGCTTAGGCTAAACAGACCCATGACATCTGCTAGGTCAAACTTTTCTTTTATTCCGATTGAGAAGGTATAAAGGCCAGCTTTTCCGCTTGCTTCTGAAATTTGTAGTTCACAAACATGGCTGTTAGCTTCAGCAAAGTCAAGTATTTTGTAACGGTGATTTATACTTGAGAATTCTTCGTAAAAGGCTTGATCTGCTTTTTCAAGTAGTCTGGCTTCACCTTCGCAGCTTAGAACAGCTTGCATATCTAAAGAACGACCTAGTTCATTATCTAAGACTAGAACTTGTAGCGGTACTGTTTGAGTTAGAGCAGGAATATAAAAGATATGAACTTCCTTTTCATTTAGGCTGAGATAGTGTGCTTGCGATACCACTGCATTGCGTATCGTGAAAGGGCCATCACCCTCTGGGAAAAAAGGTTTGTGGGCAAAAGCAAAACTGATACTTAAAAGCAAGATAGTTAAAGATAACCTCATGCCTAACTCTAGCTATACATCGTTATAAAAACAATTCAGTAAATTGCAATTTGCAGTTATCTTACAGGATCAACAAAAATAAGTTCAGCACTTAAACAGGCTTCGCATTCAATAAAAAAATTATTTTCATTTCGACTGACAAAGCCTTGATTACCGCAAGAGCTACAGGTTCGGTCTATCACCATAATCCCTGAGCAATCTAAACAAACAACCCTGTACTCGCCTTGATGGTCAATATAAAGCTGGTTTCCACCGCATGATTGACAATACAAATAGTCTCGCTGTCCTTTATCTGCTTTAAGCACGCCCGTCTCTTCAGTATCTTTCTTAAAGCGTTCCACCAGCTCATCACGCTCTAAAGGAACATGTTGCTGCTTCAAAAAAGCCGTTACTTTAAAGAGTTCATCAGCATTTAACTGCTTTTCTTGGCTACCCTTAGCAAAAAAACCTGCCTTGCTAGCTTTTCGTTGACCAAGCATAAGGTCAATAACTTTGTCCCCTACATCATCAAGCCGACAAACCTGCGGCATGCTCATACCACGACTCAACTCAAACTTACCCTCATTTGCAATAATCACTAGCATCGCAATCGAAATAGCTTCAAACGCACCTTCAGATTTCCTTAAAGTTGGTCGAAGTACATTTGAGTTTTGCTCTAGAAGGGTTCTCAAAAAGGTAATTTTACGTTCACCCTGACTAATAGGTGAAGAAATACGAAGTTCTTTTTGTTGATAAACCTGCGTCCATTCACCAATAGGATTTACCTTAATATCAGCAGGTTCAGCCCGATTTTCAATTAACACAATGCCATGCTGATGCACAACAAGATGATCAATAAGAATTGCATAATGCGCATGCTGAAAGCGTAAGCCGTTAAAAATACGACCTAAACATTTTTCAAGCGCTTTTGGTAAGCTCTCAAAACTAGCCTTCAAATGACCAGACACACGCTTCTGAGCTGTTAACCCTGCCTCCTCATAATCATGATTCGTCTTAAAAGGATCAATCTCTTTGGCAACCATGCAATTTTCCTCAATCTACAACGCAATAGAATACCTTTACTATAAGGAATCAGGCACAAATCTCAGGCTATTTTTTTTACTTTTTCAACTCCAAAATGCAAATTTAGAAGCAAAAACGTTACAAAATCCGCAGTTACAGCACAGACGTGGAAAACCTTGCATTTTCTGTAAGAACTCGAGTGCTATAGTTTTAGGTATGTTGCAGCCTTCTTTAGAGCTTTACGGTGAATCCTTTGAGAAAGTAGATGCCCTACTTGATGATTTGCTAGCAAAAAGCCATGCACAATACGTTCTTATTGTTGACCTTAAGGGTTTTGTCATTGCTCATAACAAAGCGCTATGGGCACCTAAACCACCTTCTCTTGATTCTTTAGCTACTCTTATTGCGTCTAATTATTCAGCTAACCTTGCTATCGCTAAGCTTTTTGGTGAAACAGGCTTTAAAGAAATGATTCAACAGGGTGATCGTGTGGGTATGTATGTTGAAGAGCTAGATGATACAGCTTTGCTTGTTACGCTATTTGATACCACAGCTGCACTTGGTAGAGTTAAAATGTTTAGTAAGAAAGCAGTTAATGAAATCAAAACCATTTTGAGCGAAACTAAAGGCGAAGCACCCACCATGAATTTTGATGAGAACTGGCATAATTCAACCAAAGCATTAATTGATGGACTATTTGGGCCTAGTAAGTAATGAGTACCATTAATTTTTCCGCTAGGGAAATCAACTTCAAAATTGTTTACTATGGTTGCGGTATGTCAGGCAAGACAACCAATCTCAAAAAAATCCATGAGAGCGTCCCGGATGAAGCTAAAGGTGAACTTGTTAGCCTTGCCACCGAAGACGAACGAACCCTCTTTTTTGACTTTTTACCCTTAGATTTAGGTCAAGTTAATGGTTTTAAAACCAGATTTCACCTATATACTGTGCCAGGACAGGTCTTTTACAACTCGAGCCGTAAACTTATTTTGCGGGGTGTTGATGGCATTGTTTTTGTTGCTGATTCTGCACCCAACCGTTTAAGAGCAAATGCTGAGTCATTGCGTAACTTGCGTGATAACTTAACAGAGTACGGTTTGACGCTAGGCGAAATTCCTTATGTAATTCAAATTAATAAACGTGATTTACCTGATGCTTTACCTTCAGACATGATTAAACAAGTCCTTGACCCGACGGGTAAGATTCAGTTTTTTGATGCTGTTGCTGCTAAGTACATAGGCGTAACAGAGGCTTTAAGAGCTGTTTCTCAGCTTGTTCTTGAAAATTTAGCTCAAAACGCTTAAATAAACCTACAAAACTGCCTGACTTAATGAAGTTTCAAAAAGTCAGGCAGTTTATGTTTTACCCTTGCAACTTCACGAGAGATTGCAGCAACGGCTGAGTTGGCTTGTTTTT
>CAZWJZ010000216.1:0-7932 GCA_964634665.1 uncultured bacterium
CATCTCTTTATGAGATTAAGACCCCCGGAAGACCACCGGGTTGATAGGCTGGGAGTGTAAGCGTGGCGACATGTTTAGCTGACCAGTACTAATCGGTCGAGGACTTAACCTTTTTTGGACTTATATCAGTTCATCAGGTTGGATGCCTGAAACTTCTATTTGCTGTCATTATTTTTTACTGACATCAGTAATTATTTTTTTCTCCGTGCTATTAGCAGTGTGGACCCACCCGATCCCATCCCGAACTCGGAAGTTAAGCACACGAGCGCCGATGATACTTGGGGGGCAGCCCCCTGGGAAAGTAGGACGGCGCGGGGATTTATTTTATAAACTAAAAAGGTAGTATCTTTGAAAATTGATACTACCTTTAAAGTATGCGGGAATAGCTCAGTTGGTAGAGCACCACCTTGCCAAGGTGGCTGTCGCGAGTTCGAGTCTCGTCTCCCGCTCCAAAAAAGCGCTAATCAAATCGATTAGCGCTTTTTTTATTCACAACAATCACTATCATCATGCTCGAGTCTGCAAAAACAAGAGGCTTGTATAGGCACATCAGCTCTGGCTATAGCTATATCAAGCCTTGCTTGCATAGCTATAGCTTCTTCTTTTTTATCCAATTTGTTTAAACATTCGACGTAGCCATGTAAACTCCAGACATTATCTGGGTGCTGCGCAGGCCTAGGCAAAGTATTATCTAAACCCAAATCAGCACGGTATACTTCAAGTGCCTTTTGAACCTCACCTTGTTCTAAAAGTAGAGCGCCCAAAGCGTGCCGAGTTGGCTGCATCCAACCCCATGGCTCAGCATAATTAAGATTGTCATCTAGAAAAACTGACTGTTCTAAATGCTTAAAGGCAAGCTCAAAATTTCCTTTACGATATTCAATTTCACCCTTCATCATTTCACGTGCAATGTTTAGAACATCAAGACAGGTATTATTAAAAATGCGTCTTGATTCAGGAATGGTATGGTAACTCAGATCAAACAGAGTCTTATGTTTTTCTGCCTTGCCAATTTCACCCACAGCAGCATAGGCTACTGCTTTAGCGTAGTGCAGCATGGTGGTGGTAACGCAATAGAAAGCTGCATCTTCAGGAAAAGGCTCGTCTAGAAGAGCTTGCCATTTTCCAAAACGAATGTAGACATGAAGATGCATAGAAACAATACCCTCTAGAGAATCAACCATTTTTGGGCTTTCTGTACGCATCATCTTATCTGAAATGCCAGCAATCAAGCTTTTGACAGTACTAATAGCTGTCTGATACTGACCTAAAAACATAGCCGCGTAAATCTTAAAGTGATAATCATGGGCACGGTAAAAGGTATAAAAATTAAAAGCACCTTTATCAGCTAAATACTTGTCATCAGCAACAATGGCACGATCATTAGCAACAACTGCATTATGATAATGCCCACACAAAATATCAATGTGAGAAGGCATGTGCAGCAAATGCCCAGCATCAGCAATGGCAGCCCTGAGACCGTCAGCAGCTCTTAAAGCCTTCTCAGGAAAAGGAGACATCTCCATAGTATGAATATAAATATGCAAAATACCCACATGAAGCTCGAGTTTCGCTTCATAGATTTGTCTCATAGCCTTTTCTAAAACCTGAACGGCTTCAAGCGTGTCAGCAGCCTCAGCTGCCTCACCTGTTTTTAAATTCCAGAGTTGCCAAGGCGTACGGTTAATAAGGGCTTCTGCAAATAAAGTTGTTACATCAAGGTCATTAGGAAAAGATCTGTAAACGTTTCGCATGGCAGCAGCGTAATCATCATTCCAAACGCAAAACTCCTCATCTGTAACAATAGAGTCACTCTGATAACGCTTCTCAAGTGCTTTAATTAAGGCTATTTCAACAGAACTCGAGCCGTTGAGTCTTTTTAGGGCCTCTTGCGTTGCTGTTTTGCAGACTTTAAGAACATACTCGAGTTCTTTTTTGCTGAAGTCTTGCCATGTTCTGTTGTAATTGCAACCCATAGCATAAGCAATTCCCCAGTGGGCCATTGCAGATGTTTCATCTAACTCAGCTGCCTTTTCGAAACACCGTACAGACTCTTCATGGTTATAGGCGTAACACCAGATTAAGCCTCTATCAAACCATCTTTGTGCTTCTGGAACCTTTGTTGAAATAGGTCTACTATAGCTTCCTAAATCGTAGTATGAAGACATAAGCTTCCTTTCTTAAGCTAAGCTACTCCATCTAAATACTGAATCTGACTGTCAGTATTCGCTCTGCTTCTTGGCGGCAAATTCACGATGGTGAATTTAGTTTATAAAGCCAGCATAACCTTAATAGCAATCAGACCTTAGTTAGTCGAAAATAGCTGTTTAATTCGACTAGCTTTTCATTTATGGTAGTGAGAACGACTGTTTTCTAGTTTTTCGATTGGGCAGCGGGAGACGATAGCGAAAAAAGTAGTATAGCTAGAAAACAGCGTTACGTTACTTAGAAGTAAAGGGTTTTAGGTTTTTAGGAGGTTATTTTTTTATTTGTCTTGCACTCAAAACGTTTTCTTACTCACCGCATTACTTTGTTTTGCACTTTGAAGGGAGTTCACATGGAGGCTAAACGCCCCTATTATTATTCTTGGGTTCTCATACTTCTTATCTTGGTAATTAGTGCTTGTAGTTCTACAAGTCCTAATCCAGATGCAGAAGCTGTAGCCGAAAATATAGAAATAGATAATCTTGCTATAGAAAATTGGTTTGCAGATGACCATCCAGGTATTACTTACAGCGACGGCTGGGTTGTTGATGTAAATAGCGCGTATCAAGACGGTTCTATTCACTGGAGTCGAAATACTTCAGCCAGTTTATCATTTAATTTTACAGGAACAAATATAAGACTCTATGCCACTAAATCAAGGTGGGCTGGTAAAATGAAGGTCTATATTGATGATGTCTTGAGACAAGAAGTAGACCTCTATACGACTTGGTCAAGAGCTCTTCACAGGCAGCAAGTTTTTCATGCTGACTTAGCAGCTGGTACTCACAGAGTGAGAATAGAGCATTCAGGCAGCAAACACCCGTGGTCAACCAATTTTGATATTAGTCTTGATGCCGTAAAAATTGCTGGCGAATTACTAAGCGCGCCACCATCACTAAAAACAGTTAGTGTTCCTAGCATTCCAAACATATCTCATTATATTGTTGATAAATCAGCCGCCCAAGCCTTAGGTAAAGCCTTCTTCTGGGATATGGCAGCAGGTAGTGACGGTCAATCTTGCGCAAGTTGCCACTTTCATGCAGGCACAGATAACCGCCTTAAAAACCAGCTAAGCCCAGGCCTTAGTGCGGGTGATAATAGCTTCCAAACTACTGCCTCAGGCGGTAAAGGTGGACCCAACTACACCCTCAAGCTCGCTGACTTTCCTTTACACAAACTCTCAGACCCCAATAACCCCTTCTCAAGTGTCATCTTTACAACCAATGACGTAGTAGCATCACAAGGTTCTTACCTAGCTAACTTCAAGTCACTACCAGACCTATCTGTGCTTGAAGACAACTGCGACAACGTAGCTGACCCCATCTTCCATGTAGGACCTAGTAATACACGTCAAGTAGAACCACGCAACACCCCCACTATGATTGACGCTGCCTTAAACTTCAGAACCTTCTGGGATGGCCGTGCTAACAATGCCTTTAACGGCCTAGACCCCTTTGGTAAACGCAACACAGGCGCAAAAATCTTAGTTTACAACGGCTCGAGTGTTGTTAATGAAACGCTTGATCTGCGTAACGCAGCCTTAGCATCGCAAGCTGTTGGACCTGCGGTTAGCAGTCTTGAAATGATCTGTAGGGATCGTAAGTTTGCTGAACTTGGTAGAAAACTTATTGAGCGTCAACCTTTGGCATTTCAGACGGTTCATAGTCAAGATAGTAGCCTTGGTAGTTACGCAAGTAATAGCGGTAAAGGTCTAAACACAACTTACCGTGCACTTATTCAAAAGGCCTTTAATAAAAAATACTGGGAAGCACCAGGTCAGCAAAACGGTTTTAGTCAAATGGAAAATAACTTCAGTATCTTTTGGGGGTTAGCGTTACAAGAGTATCAAGCTACGCTCATTTCAACGGAAACGCCTTATGATAAGTTTGCTGAAGGTAACAAATCTGCCCTGAGTGAGTCAGCAAAAAATGGCTTAGAGGTCTTTATGGGTAAAGGTCAGTGCATGTCTTGTCATGTAGGTGCTGAATTTACCAGCGCTTCAACCACGCAACAAAAAGAAAATCAAGAAAACGGTCTGGTTGAGCGCATGAGAATGGCTGATAACGGTATAGCGATTTATGATCGCGCTTTTTACAACATTGGTGTTACGCCAACCAAAGATGATTTGGGTGTCGGTGCCAAAGACCCCTTTGGTAACCCCTTATCGTTTACTAGGCAGTACACAGCTGGTAGATTCGTAGACCCCATAAAAGTAGATCCTTGTACTTTCCAAATTCCTTTTAGTAGCTTGATTTGCTCTTTCACGCCTTGGAACATTAGCTCTCAAAAAACAGCTGTAGATGGTGCCTTTAAAACACCAGGCTTACGTAATGTTGAGCTAACTGGCCCCTACTTTCATAATGGTAGTGAAGCAAGCCTAGAGCAAGTTGTTGAATTTTATAACCGCGGTGGTAACTTCAGAAACAACCCTGAACTAGCGCCAGACATTAAACCCCTAGGTCTTACTGCAAGTGAAAAAGCAGATTTGGTTGCTTTTATGAAAAGCCTAACTGACCCTAGAGTTAAAAATTCATCTGGTCCTTTTGATCACCCGCAACTGTTCATACCAAACGGTCATACAGGCAATGAAAATAGTGTATCTACAGATGCTAAAAACAGAGCCAAAACAGAATGGCTCGAGCTTCCTGCGGTAGGTAAAAATGGTCGTAGTGCCGAAGGCTTTGCACCTCTTAGAGATTTTGTCTGGACACTCAACAATGGGGGCCCTGACTTAGAAACCACAAATTTCTCTATTAACTCGAGTCCTGCGCCTACACCTGCGCCAACACCTGCGCCTACGGCAATGATTTCAGATGGTACCTATACCATAAAGCCTAGTATCAGTGATAAGTGTTTGAATGTTTCGGGTGCATCTAAGTCTAATGGTGGAACCCTTATTCTTTGGTCTTGCGTTGATGCAGCTAATGAGAAATGGGATTTTGAGCATTTAGGTAGTGATGTCTACAAAATTACCTCTGTAAATAGTGGTTTGGCTATGGATGTTTCAGGCATTTCTCATTCTGATGGTGCAAATATCCATCAGTGGCAATGGAATAATACAGATAATCAGAAATGGAAAGCCCAAAAATCAGGTTCTGGTTACATCTTTAGAGCAATGCATAGTAACAAGTGTTTAGACGTAAAAGGTGGTTTTACATCTAACGGTACTAACATTCAACAGTACAGTTGTAATGGTGGTGGAAACCAAACCTTTTTGCTAAGCTCTCTAGCTACGACACCAACGCCCGAACCAACACCGACACCAGAACCAACACCCACAGTTCAAAATATCTTGAATAATGGTGGTTTTGAATCAGATTTAGCAAGCTGGATTGGGTCAAACAGTAGTGTTTCTTCAGATGCCAAGTCAGGCTCTAAGGCCTTACAAATGACGGCTTGGGGTTGGATTCAGCAAGATTTAGCATCTGCTGACATAACTACAGGTAAAACCTATACCTTAAAGGTAAGCGCTAAATCACTAGCAGGTCAAACTTGTAAAGTCGGGTTTGCTGGTGGTGGCTTCTCAAGCAGCTTAGACTTTAGTGCAAATAGCTACACCGAGAAAACACTAACTCAAGTTATGCCCTCTGGAGCAACCTGGGCTGCAGTGTACTTCCAATCAGCAGGAGGAACCTGTCTCTTTGATGATGTTGTTCTCTCAACAAATTAAACAAAAGCTTTAAGTTATTGAGCAGGTTCAGAATTAATTCTGAACCTGCTTTTTAATGAGCTAGATATAAGTGAATTTAAGCTTACTGCTTACTGTCTAGCGCATACGCTTACAGAGTATGATGGCTTAGAAATTCTCTCTCGAAAGGAAACTATGGACAACGCAAAACTTAAAGAAATGAGCGCTAAGTACCAGATTCACCCTATGGGTAACCCTGGTACTTATAAAGATAACCCGCCCCAAATTATTACTAAAGGGGAGGGGGTTTACATTACAGATATAGATGGTAAACGCCTTGTAGATGGTGTGGGGGGGCTTTGGAATGTAAATATTGGCTATGGTCGCCAAGAAATAAAAGATGCCATTGTTGCGCAGCTTGATGAGATTGCTTATTACTCAGCGTTTTCAGGCATGACAAATCCACCTTCTATAAAACTAGCCGAAAAATTAGTAAACATGGCTAAGCAAGAAGACATGGCTCGAGTTATGTTTTCGAGCAATGGTTCTGACGCGGTTGAGACGGCACTTAAGCTTGCCCGTCAGTATTGGAAGATGGTGGGGCAGCCTCAGCGGATTAAATTCTTTTCTTTAAAAGAGGGCTATCATGGTACACACATGGGGGGTGCATCTGTGAATGGTAATGCGCGTTTCCGTAGTGCTTATGAACCCCTTTTAGCCAATTGCTATCAGATTGATACGCCGTGGCAATACCGTAATCCTTACACAGATGATATGGATGAACTAGGTGAAATTGTTGCGCTTTTGCTTGATCGTGAAATTCAGGCACAAGGCCCTGAGACGGTAGCTGCTTTTATTGCTGAACCCATTCAGGGTGCCGGTGGCGTTATTGTACCACCGGCTAATTTCTGGCCGTTGGTACGAGAAGTTTGTGATAAGCATGGTGTCTTGTTAATTGCAGATGAGGTTATTACGGGCTTTGGTCGCTCAGGAACGATGTTTGGCTCTCGCACATGGGGCGTTAAACCTGACATGATGACACTTGCTAAAGGCATTACCTCGGGCTATCTGCCTTTGGGTGCAACCATGGTTAATAGGCGCATAAGTGACGCCATTGAAAAGTCGGATGGCAAAGTTATGCATGGTTACACCTATGCGGGCCATCCCGTTTCTTGCGCAGCAGCCCTTGCTAACCTAGAGATTGTTGAAAATGAGAAACTAGTTGAAAATGCTAAAGACAATGGAGCGTATTTCTTAGAGCGCCTTAAAGAATTAAAAGATAAGCATATGCTTATTGGTGATGTTCGTGGTAAAGGTCTTATGTCTGCCGTTGAGCTTGTTGCTAACCGTGATACCAAGGAACCCCTTGACCCTAAATTCTCGCAACGAGTAGGCGCGATGTGTCAAGATGAAGGCGCGATGGTTCGGGTAGGTAATACCGGCGTTATTATTTTGTCACCACCCTTAATCATTACCAAAGAAGAGCTTGATGTTATTGTAAACGCACTAGATAAATCACTCGAAAAGATTTCAGACTAAACAGTAGGCGCTAGATAGTAGGTGGTAGGCAGGACTTCAATTTTTATCCTCTTTGGTTTTATTGTTAGTTTAAGTTTGTGAGTGGGACTTAGGTCAGCTAAATGGATGCTTATTGCATTTTTAACGGTACTTGTACTAAGTTACTTGTATAGAAGGTTTGCAAACTACTGAATGGGTTTATCCGTACGCTTCGCTCGGTACTTCGTGACTCTTTCTTAAAAGCCTTTAGCCAAGAACAGTCCTGAACCACAGGAGCGTAGCGGCTATGAAGGTCAATACTGAGCAATCAAAGACTAGGGTAACTTCACTAGAAGCGAGTCCTAATGTAACTTCACTAGAAGCGAGTCTTATCATGCCTCTGGTTCACGACTGTTTGAACAAAGCGGTTATAAATGGAATAGCACGGCGTTCAAAGAATAGGGTAAGTTCTCTAGAAGCGAGTCCTAACGTAAGTTCTCTAGAAGCGAGTCCTATCATACCTCTGGCTCAAGGCTGTTTTGCTCGGGTGAATTTGCAAAATGCAAATTAACCCTGGAGATACTTAGACAAAATCATGGATT
>CAZWJZ010000217.1:0-7926 GCA_964634665.1 uncultured bacterium
GGGAAGTAATTTCTGTACGGTCACTTAGTATCACCATAAAAGCTTGTTCGCTTGATAAGCTTTTTCGGGATAGTCAGGTATTTGAACGGCTTTCCAGTTAAGATGAGACTTTTGGAGTCATGAATTATAACTGATTCAAGCTTGTTATCGTTAACGGGGCAAGAGCCTTAAAAAATGAAACTAACAATAACTTAAGGTCAATTAGACCTACTAGGAGTAAAAAAATGAATATTTTAGGTCGATTAAGTATTTTGCCAAAGTTACCTAAAGCCATTGCTAGGTTAGATGAACTGGCACGGAATCTCTACTGGACATGGACACCAGAGGCAAGAGCTTTATTTAGAGAACTCGAGCCTGACTTGTGGGAGGCTGTGGGGCATAATCCTGTAGCGCTTTTAAGGGATGTGCCGCAAGAAACCCTTGATCTTTTTGCTAAAGATAAGGCGTTCTTAAAAACCTATAAAGACGTTATGGCTGCCTTTGATGCTTACATGACAGCTGAGTCTTGGTTTGATGGCTTAAATGCTAAAGAAGATGTTTATGCTTACTTTTGCGCGGAGTACGGTTGGCATGAAGCGGTTGCGCTTTACTCTGGTGGTTTAGGTGTTTTGGCTGGCGATCATACTAAGGCGGCATCTGACTTAGGCGTGCCCTTAGTGGGTATTGGGCTTTGGTATTATGAGGGTTATTTTCAGCAGCGCATAGAGGCTGACGGGCAGCAAAATGCTGTTTACTCAAGAAAAAATCCTTATGACATGCCTTTAGAACTCGTAAAAGATAATGCTGATAAAGAGGTACGTGTTTCTGTAAGCATTGCAGGGCGTGAGCTTCACTTAAGAGCTTGGAAGATACAAGTGGGGCGTGTAAGTGTTTACTTGCTTGACGCAGATATTCCAGAGAATAACGCAGATGATCGTGCCATTCTAAAAAGACTTTATGGTGGCGATCAGCACACCCGTATAGCTCAAGAAATCATTTTGGGTGTAGGTGGCGTGCGGTTATTAAGAGCCCTCGAGCTTAGTCCTACGACTTGGCATATGAATGAAGGTCATAGTGCGTTTATGGCACTCGAGCGTTGCCGTGAGTTGGTTGCGTCTGGTATGAGTTTTGAGGCTGCTCGTGAGCTTGTCACGGCAAACACTGTGTTTACGGTGCATACGCCTGTGGCTGCTGGTAATGATGCCTTTCCGTTTGATTTGGTGAGTCAGCATTTCAGTGGCTTTTGGGGTAGCTTGGGTTTAAGTCAGCAGAGTTTTCTTGATTTAGCTAGGCATGATTTAGGTTGGGGTCCGATTTTTAGTATGCCTGCTTTAGCGCTTCGTTTTTCAACAGGGCGTAATGGTGTGGCGGAACTGCATGGTGATACTAGTCGCCGTATTTGGAATGACTTGTGGCCTGAAGTGCCAACTCAAGAAGTTCCGATTGGTCATGTTACTAATGGTGTTCATTTTAAAACTTGGGTTGCGCCTCATATTCAGGCTTTATCTGCCACGGTTTTACCTAAAGATTGGCAATCATCGTTTACAGATGAAAGCATGTGGCAGGCTGTTAAAAAGCTTGACAATAAGACCTTATGGGCAGCTAGGAATAAGGTTAAGCAGCAAAGTGTTCGGTTTTTAAGAAGGCGTGTTTTGCGTCAATTAACACGTCACGGTGCTACGCCAACCGCGCAGCATGGTACTGAGCATCTTTTAAACCCTGATATTTTAACCATTGGTTTTGCGCGTCGTTTTGCAACCTATAAAAGAGCAACACTTGTCTTTAGTGATTTGGATAGGCTTAGCGCTATTGTTAATAATCCTGAAAGACCTGTTCAGCTTTTGTTTGCGGGTAAAGCGCATCCTGCTGATAAACCCGGTCAAGAACTCATTAGGCAAATTCATATGCTTTCACAAGACGAGCGTTTTAAAGGCAAAATATTATTTATTGAAGATTACGATATGGCTTTAGGTCGTGCGCTTACTCGCGGTGTAGATGTCTGGCTGAACAACCCTCGCAGACCCCTAGAAGCCTCAGGTACAAGTGGGCAGAAAGCCGCGATGAATGGTGTGCTGAACTTAAGTATTCTAGATGGTTGGTGGCCCGAAGGGTATAACGGCATAGATGGTTGGGCAATTGGAACTGAATCAGCCAATACAGACGAATTGCCACCAGAACAAAAAGATAATAGTCGAGATACCGCTGATGCTGACAGTCTTTATAATTTACTTGAAACCGAAGTTGCACCGCTCTTTTACAAGCGAGACAAACACGGTGTTCCACAAGAATGGCTCGAGCGTGCCAAAGATTCCATTGCGACTTGTACGCCAAAATTTTCTTCGCAGCGTCAAGTTAAAGATTATGTGGAACAGTACTATGTGCCAGCATCTAAGAGAAACACGGTGTTTAGTGCCTCTAAAGCTAAAGTGGCACTAGAAGTAGCTGCCTTTAAGCAAGAGGTGCGTGCGCATTGGCATAGTATTTATTTGAGTGCTAAGGCAAGCGAGTTAGGTCAAAAAAATGTTGGTGAAGAACTCGAGTTTGAAGCGATTTTGCATCCTCGTGATTTGTCTGAAACAGAAATTCGGGTCGAGCTTGTTTATAGTTTGGAGCAGGATGCTTTAAAGCATAATATTCATACGGTCCCTATGAAAGAGCAAGATACTTTTGCTGATGGCGGTAAACGCTACACTGCTCGTTTTAGCCCTGAGCTAAGTGGTCAACTTGTTTACGGCATTCGGGCTTACCCGTTTAATAAGCATATGGTGAGTCTTTTTGATGCAGGTGCTATTCGCTGGGCGTAGGAGAATAAGTAGAAGGTAGAAAGTCATGGGCAATAAGATGGGACTACTGCCCGCTTTTTATTCTGGTGATTATTTTAGATTTGGCTTGTTTTTGAGTTTTGTTAAATGTTGGGGGCATTAAAACTTTGCTTTTATGGCTATTTGTCTGTGATAGCTTTTTATACTCAGTTTATTTTAAGGTATGCTTAAGTATAGGTTTTAAAAAACTATACAGGAGGCAAAGGTGGATGTAAAAGACCTGTTTCGTCTTGACGGCAAAGTAATTATAGTAACAGGTGGCTCAAGAGGTTTAGGCTTACAAATGGCTCGAGCTTACGCTGATATGGGTGCAAAGCTTGTTTTGACAGCGCGAAAAGAAGAGCAATTAAGTGAAGCCAAAGCAGAATTATCTGAACAGACTGAGGTGCTTAGTTTTGCTGCAGACTTAGCTCAAGTAGGCGTGGCTGATACGTTGGTCGAAACCACTATGACTGAGTTTGGTCAGATTGATGCGCTAGTTAATAATGCAGGCACAACTTGGGGTGCGCCTGCTGAAGAGCATCCGCTTGAAGCATGGCATAAGGTTATGAACCTAAATGTGACAGCTGCCTTTGCGCTTACACAAGCTGTAGCTAAAGCCAGCATGATTCCAAGAAGCTATGGTCGCATTGTAAATGTAGCGTCTGTAGCAGGCTTGCAAGGCAACCATCCTGACATGATGGGAACGGTTGCTTACAACACTTCAAAAGGAGCCATGGTGAACATGACTCGAGCGTTAGCTGCTGAGTGGGCTAAGTATGGCATTACGGTTAATGCGATTGCACCGGGCTACTTTCCGACTAAAATGACAAAAGGCACTTTAGACTATGCTGAAGCTGCCATTAAGAAATTTACGCCCTTAGCTCGTCTGGGTTCTGAAGATGATTTAAAAGGCTTAGCGGTTCTTTTAGTATCAGACGCATCTGCCTATATTACAGGGCAAACTATTGCTGTAGATGGAGGAATAAGCATAATATGACTAAAGTTATTTCTAAACTTAATTTAGCTGAAGTACTAAGCCAGACAAAAACCTTTATTGAGTCGGAGTTGCATCCGTTGGAGCCCATTTTTTTACAAGAAGGCTTTGGAGCGGTGCTACCTGCCTTAAGAGAAAAACGTGAACAGGTCAAAAAACTAGGGCTTTTTACACCGCAAATGCCTGCTGAGGTGGGTGGCTTGGGGCTTAGCTTGCATGATTTTGGATTGTTAAATGAAGTTTTGGGTAGTTCACCTTTAGGGCACTACGCCTTTAATGCTCAAGCACCCGATGCTGGTAATATGGAAGTTTTGCATCAATACGGAACTCATGAACAAGAAGATACTTTTTTGCGACCCCTTGTAGCAGGTGAAATACGAAGTAGTTTTGGCATGACTGAACCTGAACATGCAGGTTCCAACCCAGTCATTATGAGCACCACTGCAGTGCGAGATGGTGACGACTACGTCATAAACGGTCACAAATGGTTCACTACAGGCTTTGACGGCTCGAGCTTTGTCATTGTTATGGCAGTCACTAATCCTGATGAAGCTGTGGCGCATAAGCGTGCCAGCATGATTATGGTGCCAACAGATACAGAGGGCTTAGAGCATGTTCGACGTATTAAAATGATGGGTGAAGAGGGTGAAGATCACCATAGTCATAGTGAAATTAGGTTTCATGATTGCCGTGTTCCTGTTAGCAACTTGTTGGGTCAAGAAGGCGAAGGTTTCACCATTGCACAACAGCGTTTAGGGCCGGGGCGTATTCATCACTGCATGCGCTGGATTGGTATTTGTGAACGTGTGTTTGATCTCATGTGTTCACGTGCAGCCAGTCGAGAGCTATCTGAGGGTGTGCCCTTAGCAGCTAAACAAAGCATTCAAAATTGGATTGCGGAATCACGCGCAGAAATAAACGCCTCAAGATTTATGGTTTTAGATGCCGCAAAAAAAATAGATGAACAAGGCTCAAAAGCCGCTCGAGTGGACATCTCTATTATTAAATTCTTTGTGGCAGATGTGTTAATGAAAGTAGTTGATAGAGCTATTCAAGTTCATGGTGCTTTGGGCATAACGGAAGACACTTTGCTTTCTTTTTGGTATCGCCATGAGCGCGGTGCTCGCATTTATGATGGTGCTGACGAAGTCCATAAAACAGTGGTAGCCAGACAGATTATGAAAGGCTACGGCGTAAAGCTTTGAACTTAGACAGCCCCAAAGAGGTGCGGCAAGGCGAAGAACTCGATGTGATGATACTCGAGCCTTTTTTAAAGGAGCGTTTGGGTTTGTCGGGTGAATTGAAGGTTTCGCAGTTTCCTGGTGGCTTTTCTAATTTGACGTATAGCGTTGAGCTTGGTACTAAGTCTTTTGTGCTTAGGCGACCTCCGTTTGGTGTGAAGGTTAAATCCGCACACGATATGTCGCGCGAGTTTAAGGTTTTGTCAGCTTTGCATCCTGTTTTTCCTAAAGCACCTAAAGCGGTTTTGTTTTGTGATGACCCTGCCATTATGGATGCTCCTTTTTACCTTATGGAGCGTGTCAAAGGTGTGATTCTTAGGGGGCAATCACTAGAACACATACCATCAGCTAAAGCTATGCAGCAAACAGCAACTGCTTTTATTGCTACGCTGGTAGAGCTTCATGCTGTTGATTATGCAGCTGCTGGACTTAATGATTTAGGACGACCTGAGGGTTATGTTTCGCGGCAAATCAGTGGTTGGACAAGGCGTTATGAAAATGCCAAAACGGATGACGCACCTGATGTAACTCAAGTGGCGTTATGGCTGGCTGAAAACCAGCTAGCTGAATCAAGTGTGTCGCTTATTCATAATGATTTTAAGTATGACAATATTGTTTTAGACCCGCTAGACAGCAGCCGAATTATTGCGGTGCTAGATTGGGAAATGACAACTGTGGGTGACCCTTTGATGGATTTGGGTACAAGTTTGTCTTACTGGGTTGAGCAAGATGACCCTAAGGTTATGCAGAGCCTTGGCTTAGGTGTCACAACTTTGGAGGGTAATCCTAATCGCAAAGAGCTTATAGAGCGATATGAAGACTTGAGTGGGCGTGACGTTAAAAAGCCAGTTTTCTATTATGTGTACGGCTTATTTAAGTTAGCAGGTATTTTACAGCAGATATACGCTCGCTACAAAGCAGGGTATACCCAAGATAAGCGGTTTGCGAGCTTAATCGATATTGTTCATGCTTGTACTCAAATGGCTGAAACTGCCATTGAAAAGGATAGTGTGTAGAGGCATAAAAATAGCGCAAGCTAACATAATCGTGAAACTAATCACATAAGCTATATTATTCAGTGATAATAAGGAGAAGATATGCCAGTTAGTCAACAACTAAGACTCAAACAAAGACCTGAAGGTCAATTCAAACATAGTGATTTTGAAGCAAGTCAAGAAACCCTAGCCGAACTACAAGAGGGAGAAATTCTTATAAGGGTTATCTATTTATCTCTCGACCCAACCCAACGCGTTTGGGCACAAACAGATAGCTATTTACCCGCAGTCAAAATAGGTGCAGTCATGCGTAGCTTCGGACTCGGTGTGGTAGAAGCATCTAAAGACCCAAAGTTTAAAGAAGGCGACATAGCCTCAGGTATGACAGGCTGGCAAAGCCACCTAGTTGCCAAAGCAAAAGATTTTCAAAATTTACCTAGATTAGCCAATGTACCCCTAGATGCTTACATGGGCCCCTTAGGCATGACTGGCATAACCGCCTACTTTGGCTTACTTGATATAGGCGCACCCAAGTCAGGGGAAACACTCGTAGTTTCAGGCGCAGCCGGCGCAGTAGGCAGTATGGTTTGCCAAATCGGCAAGATAAAAGACTTAAACGTGATAGGCATAGCAGGAAGTGACGATAAATGCAGTTGGTTAAGGGATGACCTAAAAATAGAAGCAGCGATTAACTACAAAACAGAAAATATTTATAAAAGCTTGCGCAAAGCAGCACCCAACGGCATAGATATCTACTTTGAAAATGTAGGGGGCGCGATGCTAGACACGGTTCTAAGCCAACTAAATATAGGCGCACGCATACCCTTATGCGGCTATATATCAGGCTACACAGGCGAAAACGAAGTAGCGGGCATACAAAATCTTGGCATGCTCATACAGAAGCGAGCAAAAATACAAGGCTTCTTAGTTTTAGACTACTACCCAAGAGCTTTAGAAGCCGTACAAGCCATGGCCACATGGATGCAAGAAGGCAAACTAGTTTATCGCTCAGATATAAACGAAGGACTAAGCAACACACCCCTCGTCATAAACAAACTCTTCACAGGCGACAACAGTGGTAAACTACTCATGAAACTCTCCGAAGAAAACTAGTGAAAACCTTTAAAGACAAAACAGCTGTCATAACAGGTGCTGGTAGCGGAATAGGAAAAGCCTTTGCCTTTGAAGCAGCCAAAAGAGGCATGAAGCTCGTACTAGCAGACATAAACGAATCAGACCTAGCCGCGACACATAACGAGCTGACACAGCAAGCTGCCAGAAGCATCGCGATACCAACAGATGTAAGCAAAGCAAAGGACATAGAAAAGCTAGCACAAGAAAGCCAAAAAGCCTTTGGGAACACCCACCTACTATTTAACAATGCAGGCGTAAGCAGCAGCCCCAAAGCCATCTGGGAAAGCAGTCAAAAAGACTGGGATTGGGTTATGGGCGTAAACGTACAAAGTATCATCTACAGCATAAAAAGCGAGGGCTTCGGCCGATCCGATGCGATTAGCTTCGGCATAAAAAGCTTTGTACCCCAAATACTCGAGCATGGCGAAGAGGCACACATTGTTAACACTGCTTCAATCGCAGGACTCATAGCTAACAGTCGCATGAATACCTACAACGTAACGAAACACGCTGTAGTTGCACTAAGTGAAACCTTGTACCTTGACTTAGAAGAAGCTAAGTCAAACATTGGCATATCTGTCTTTTGCCCAGCATGGATAAAAACACAAATTCATAACTCTGCAAGAAACAGACCAGAAGCTCTAAAAAACGAAAAAGAAGCTGCTAGCCAAACAACTGTAGAGGCTGCTAACAGTATTAAGGCAAGCATAGACAAATATGGTTACAGCGTTGAAGACGTCATTCCAATGCTATTCAAAGGCATAGAAAACAAAGAACTA
>CAZWJZ010000218.1:0-7898 GCA_964634665.1 uncultured bacterium
ACTGCTCAAACAAGACTTTTACAAGTAAGCTCTCCTTTCGTTAGTAGGCGCACTTAGTTCATTGCAGCAAAGGCGCTAAGTAAGCTTCTCAGGTTTATTGTGAAACTCCTTTAGCTTGCAGTTAACAAATCAAATGTCCTTTAATTTTAGAATTTCATTAACGCGTAGTCGCACGAATTCATAGGGTTCTCACTGCTTTCTAGGTATACTCCCCATGATGAAAAGGATTATTGTTAAGTTTTTAACTGTACTTTGTTTGGCTAGCGTTTTGACGCTGACCGCCGCGCAAGAAGTAAAACGTGTTTTGGTTTTGCCTTTTAACGGCCAAGAGGGTGCAGATATTTATGATTTAGGTTTAGCTGCAGCGTTGCAACGCGGCCTAAATGTAGTTAATGGTTTTTACGTCCCCCCCATTGCAGATACTCTAGTGGTAACTCAGCGTCTTATTCAAGAGGGCAACATTGGCGTTGACAGCCTGACTGAAGCTTTTGACGCAAACATTATCATTAGTGGTGAAATTATTGTCAATGGTAATACTGCTGAAATTTCTATTGGTCTTACAGGCACAGATTTTCCAAACTTGCAGTCATTAAGCGTTAGTGCTGACCTAAATAATCCAGCTTTGCTTAGTCAAACCGTAGCTACCGCTATTCTAGATTCACTCGAGTTTGAAATTAGTCAGACAGATAGAGATGAGTTAAGCATTGTTCTAAATGAAACGCCTTCTTTGCCTAGCTTAAATGCGCTCAGTGATTCTGTTGTGCAGGCAGCTACGGCTAACATTAGTAACTTAGAGGCAGCAAGTCAGTTGGATAGTGGCTCGAGTTGGGTGGTTAGTGAATATGCAAGAGCGCTAGCTTTAGCAGGTGATTTAAGTTTGGCTGAAGCTACTGCGCTTAGTGCCACTGAACTTGCATCTTTTGATATTGAGGCTTGGGTTACGTATGGCGTTATTTTACGGGCTCAGTCTAAGTTTGCTGAGGCTGAAGCAGCTTTTAGGCAAGCACTTAGTTTAAATCCGAGTCATGCATCTGCCCTTTTGGGTGTTGCTACCAATACGCAAGATACAACAGAAGCTAAAACGTTGTTAGAGGCGGCGTTGCTTAGCTATCCTCGTTTGACGGATGCTTATTTGGCGTTAGCGGATTTAGAGGGACAAGAAAGCCCTCAGCGTGCCCTGCAAGTTTTAAGACGGGGTAGTGAAGCCATTCCTGAAACAGTTGCTATTCATGAGGCTTTTATGCAAGTAGCCTTTGATCTTGGTGATACACAAGGTGCACTTAGTTATTTGCAATCTACCCTTAGAGCTCAAACCAAGCCACCTGCTGGTCTTTTTGCGTTAAGTGCAAATTTAATTAGCGACTTTCCTGATGAAAGCCTTGAAATTATTCGTGAAGGGCGTGCTAGCTATCCGAACAATGCTAGCTTAGCTGCGCTTGAAGCAGCATCACTCGAGCGTCAGGGTGATTTTGCGGCGGCTGAGGCTATTTTGCTTAATGCCTTAGTCACAAATCCGAGTAATCTTAACTTAAACAACAGACTAGCTGTTGTTCAGGCTAAGCAAGGTAAATTAACTGAAGCTAAAGCAAGCTTTGAAGCAATAGCTGGTGATAATGCAACAGCTCAATATAATTTAGCGCAACTTTACTTAGAGGCTGGCGAAAATGACGCAGCTATTAGCACCTTAGAGCCTCTCTTAGCTTCTACTGCAAATGACGCTGATCTGTTAGCTGCTTATGGCTTAGCTTTAGGTCGTTCAGGTCGCTATCAGCAAGCCTTAACTGCTTTAGATCAGGCATTAGCTGCTAACCCTAATCAAAGCATGGCCTTACAAGCAAAAGCTCAAGTTGAACAGCAACTACAGCTTTCTGGTGGTCAACAAATATCCATGTCAACAGAGGCTAGTAATTTGTTTAGTCAAGGTCAAAACGCCTTATCAAGTCGCGATTTTTTGCTTGCAGCTGACTTGTTTAGTCAAGCTCGAGCTCTTGATGATAACGGTTTGCTAGGCTTTTACGAAGGTTTCGCTAACTATTTTGCGAATCGCCCTAGGCAAGCCATTTCTGGCTATAGCAAAGCACTAGAGAGCTTCCCCGATAGTGACATTGTGCTTAATAACATAGGTCTGGCACAGCTCGAGCTTGGTCGTTTTGACTTAGCGTTAGAGCATTTGAGCAAAGCAATTTCAATTAATCCAAATAATGATCAGGCTCATTTGAATTTGGGTTTAGCGTATTACCGTTTAGATGAATTTGCTGATGCCGTTAGTCAGTGGGAAACCGCGCTTAACTTAAACCCTGCTTTAGATTCAACCGTTTCAGACTTACTTGCTGACGCTCGAGCTAAGGTTCGGTAAGACTTATGAGTCTGCGTCCTGAAGTGCTTAAGGCAGCTGAGTATCATTTTTCTGAAAAAGACTGCCGTATTAAGCTTGATCAAAATGAATCTCCGTTTGATTTGCCTCAAGAAGCTCAGAAAGCACTTTTTGAGCGTTTAAGCCAAGCAAGTTTAAATCGTTATCCTGAACTTAATTCGCATAGTTTAAGAGCTAGTTTAGCTGCCTATCTGGCTTGGCCGGCAGAGGGTTTAGTGATTAGTAATGGCTCAAATGTTTTACTGCAAGCTTTAGTGATTGCAGCTGGCATTAATCAGACTGTTTTAACAGTTAAACCAAGCTTTTCTGTTTATGCCATGCAGGCTGAGTTACTGGGTGCTGAACTTGTTGAAATAGCTTTAAAGGATGATTTTTCTTTAGCTAAAGATGAACTTTTAAGGCAATTAGCAAAGGATAAAGGGGTTTTTTTCTTAGCGAACCCTGCTGCGCCCACCGCAAATCTTTTAGAAAAAGCAGATATTGAGCAACTGGCTGAAGCCTCACAAGATAACTGGATTATGGTTATTGATGAGGCTTATCACCAGTTTTCTGGTACAGATTACAGTTACTTAGCGAAACGCTATGACCATGTTATTTGCTTGCGTACTTTTAGCAAAGCATTTGGTTTGGGTGGGCTGCGTTTGGGCTACGGCTTAATGCAAGAAAAACTTGCAACACAACTACAAAAGACTTTGCTTCCCTTCTCCGTCTCTATTTTTCAGTTAATAAGCGCTAAGTTTATACTCGAGCAGTCTTCTTTTGTTGAGGAAAATACGAAGTTTTTGATTGCGGAACGTGAGCGCGTTTTTAAAAGATTAACTGCACTTAGTGGTATTCAGGCTTACCCTAGTCACACTAATTTTATTTTGTTTCGCGTCTCAGATGCTGCCTTGGTCTATAATGCTCTGCTAGCAAAGGGCATTTTAATTCGAAGGCAAGATCATTTGCCTAAACTTTCGGGCTGTTTACGTGTGTCTATGGGATTAAAAGAAGAAAACGATGCTTTTCTTGAAGCAGTAGAAAGCATTGTTATGGCAAAAACTAGCGTAGACTAGGTGCTAATGATGCAAAGAAGCACTACGCAAACAAGAACCAGTAAAGAAACAGATATTACGATTAATTTAAACTTAGATGATAGCAGTACTGGTACAATAAGCACGGGTCATGGTTTTTTTGATCATATGCTCGAGCAAATCACTAGGCATGGCAAATTCAAGCTTAATGTGCAAGCCACAGCTGATTTACATATTGATGTTCATCATTTGGCTGAAGATAGTGGCATTGTCCTTGGTCAAGCTTTGAGCAAGGCGCTAGGCGATAGGGTTGGTATTGAGCGCTACGCTGACGCTTTTGTACCCATGGATGAAACCTTAGCGCAGGTGGTTTTAGATTTATCTGGCAGGCCTTATATTGCCTTTGAACCAAGTGGTTATGAAGGCAATTCAGGTGGCTTTAATGCCCATCATTTAAGGGAGTTCTTACGAGGTTTTTGCAATCATGCTGGTGCAACCATGCATGTGCGCGTTTTATCTGGTAGTGACACCCATCATGTCTGTGAAGCAATTACCAAAGCCTTTGCGCGTTCTTTATATCTAGCAACTCGAGTGACCTCAAATGCTTTGCCTTCAACTAAGGGTTTATTGTGACGCCAGTTGCGCTCATAGACTACGGTGCAAGTAACCTACATAGTGTTAAAAAAGCACTCGAGCTTTCTGGTTTTGATGTGACGGTTGCTACTGATCCTGAGCAGGCAGCTAACTTAGCTGTTATGGTTTTGCCAGGGCAGGGGCATTTTGGTCAGGTTATGAGCGCGTTTCTGGCATCTGGCTTTGAGACTGTTGTTCGTGAGCATATTCTTAATCAAAAGCCTTTTTTAGGTATTTGTGTTGGTTTGCAATTACTCATGGACTCATCTGAAGAAGCAGCCGATATTAAGGGTTTAGGTATTATTTCGGGTACGGCTAAACGCTTTCCTAAGGGTGTCGATAGTGTTCCTCAAATGGGTTGGAATCAACTTAGCATTCATGGTGAAGCTAAGTTACTTAGCGGCATTAAGAATAATGCGTTTGCGTATTTTGCCAATTCTTATTATGTGTCTTTTGAAGAAGATTTAGCAGGTGCAACAACCACTTACGCTGGTGTTAGTTTTAAAAGTGCTGTGTCAAAAGGCAATCTTAATGCGACACAGTTTCATCCTGAGAAAAGTCAAGCGCTTGGCTTAACTATTTTAAAGAATTTTCGTAGCATTTCACAGGCTGCCTTAACTGAGTCTATATCCCATGAGCCTGTTGCGCAATCTTAAATTACCTATACTGAGTTTGCTACTAGCTAGCGCTTTTAGCGCTGGTTTTGCGCAAGGCTACTGGACAATACAAATGGGTGCTTTTACTGATTACCGCGAAGCTACTGCCAGTGTGAATCAATTTAAGGCGCAAGGCTTTGACAGTTACAGTGAATTTTATATGAAAGATGGTAAGCAACTCGTTCGGGTTCGTTTGGGTTGTTTTGATACGAAAGAAACCGCAGAGCTTTATGCAAACCACATGGGCTTAACTAACCTAGCCTTGTTACCCATGAGCGAAAATGCGCCTGTTAGTCATTGTGTAAGCCGAAAAATTGGTGCGATTTTGCCCAACCGATGGGGTGTCTATCAAAGCAACGCATCTCAGGCAGAATTTTATGTTGAACTCCAAAATCAAAATGCCTACTTAAATTTTGACGGTTCGAGCTGGAATCTTAAAGAATCAAGCACGGCACTTAGTGAAACTTTGTTACAAGAGAGTTTCTATTTTAGAGAGGATGCTGGTCTTATTAAGCTTTTTTATCCTGAACTTAGCATTCTCACGCTTACAAGTGGAAAATTAGTTTGGCAGCAGAACCTATCTGCCGTTATTGTAGAGGATAATAACTTAGTGGCCTACACGGTTTCACTAAAGAATGAAGACTAATGGACACATTTGTAGTACTTACAGGCCTTAGTGGCGCAGGCAAAACAACAGGCTTACAGGCTCTTGAAGACCTTGGTTTTTTTACGGTAGATAATTTACCGCCACAACTTTGGGGAGATTTGGTTGCTCAAGCTCAAGAGGCTCATAGTCGTATTGCCGTTGGTATTGATGTGCGCACTAGAGACTATATTGAGGCAACCTTTGACTGCCTCAAAGAACTTAAAGCGCAAGGTATAAACTCTAGTATTGTCTTTTTAGATGCCTCTGATGATGTACTTGTTAAGCGCTATAACTTTACGCGCCGTACGCATCCTTTGGGTAAAGCACCCTTATCTCAAGATATTAGAACTGAGCGCGCTACTTTAGGGCCTTTAAGAGCGAATGCTGACCTTGTTTTAGATACCTCTCGTTATAGTGCTAAAGAACTCATTAATGTCTTGGGGCAGCAGTTTGGTCAAGAGCATAGTTTTAGACTCAGACTTATTTCTTTTGGCTTTAAACGAGGCATTCCTATAGATGCTGATAATATTTTTGATTTGCGTGCACTCCCGAATCCTTATTATGACCCTGTTTTACGAGTCATTGATGGCCGTGACAAGCGGGTACAAAATTATGTTTTTCAGGAGCATGCCTTAGAGTTTTACAGTGAAATGCGAGAGTTCATAAGACGCTTAAGCCAAATGGCTGAACAAAGCGGACGCTCGAGTTACACCGTCGCAGTAGGCTGCACGGGCGGTCAACATCGCTCTGTGGCAATTGCTGAGCGCTTATCGCATGACTTAGCTGAGTCGTTTAGCATGAGTGTTGAGCATCGTGATGTTGCAACTGCTTTGGCTGAACATGCTGCAGCAAAGGCGTCTCATGATTAGAAAGCGCTTGACTCGCCAGCTTTCCATTATGCGGCTTTGGCTTATCCCTGGCATGAAGGTAAAGCGTTATGTAAGTGTGGCTGCGCTAGGCACACTCATCTTGATTATAGGTGTCATTTTTGGTGCGCTTTGGTTACTTGAAGAGCAGCGAGAGGTTGTTGCTATACCTCTTGAGCAAATTCTCATTAGTGATGGTTGGCATCGTTGGGGTGGCTGGTTAGCCTTTTTAGCAAGTCTTGTGGGTATTAGTTTATCTATTTTGGCAGTTGCGCGTTTAAACCGTTCGTTGTTATCAAATTGGTTTGCCCGTCCTAAAGAAGCTGCTGTGGTTTTATCACAACGTTTGTCACTTGCTAAAGGGCCAAAAATTGTGGCGCTTGGCGGTGGAACAGGCTTATCTAATTTACTTCGTGGCTTAAGAACATACAGTTCTAATATTACGGCAGTTGTCACCGTGAGTGATGATGGTGGCTCTTCTGGGCGCTTGCGTAATGCTTTTAATATGCCTGCACCAGGTGATCTTAGTGATTGCTTAGCAGCTTTATCAGACAATGAGTCTGAGCTTAGCCGTTTATTAGAGTACCGCTTTAATAGAGGTAATGAACTTAAAGGACATACCTTTGGGAATCTTTTTATTACAACCTTAACTGAAGTTGAAGGAGATTTTGGTCAAGCTATTCGAACGCTCAATGCCCTTCTTAACTTAACGGGTGCAGTCTTCCCTGCTACACCTGAAGTTGTGTCGTTACATGCCACTAAAGTCTCAGGGGAAAAAGTTGTTGGCGAAAGTACAATGCGCTTAGTTGAAGGCGCAGTGCAATCTTTAACTATTGAGCCTAACAACCCGCCACCAACCCCTGAAGTTTTAGGAGCAATTGTTGACGCTGATGTCGTTGTACTTGGGCCAGGAAGTCTTTTTACCAGCACCCTGCCTCCTGTTCTTGTACCTGCCATTCGCAGAACCTTGCAAGGTAGTCCAGCCAAACTTATGTATATTTGTAACATCATGACAGAAGCAGGAGAAACAGATCACTTTTCTGCCTTTGACCATGTACAAGCTATCTATAATCATCTTGGACGCTACCCTGACCAAGTTATTGTTAATAATAGCCTCTTAGACCAAACTCGAATTGACAGCTATAAACTCGAAAAAGCTGATGTCGTGAAAGTAGAAGCCGAAAAGTTTAAAGCAGCTGGTATAGAATTACTATCAATCCCCCTCCTAAGTTCAGGGCAACAGGCTTACCATGATTCTTTAACTCTAGCTCACTGGATAAATGAATTTGCCAAAAAACCTGTCAAACAAAACTTAAGAAAAGAACTCGTATCTATATGATTACCAGCCTCATATTAAGTGCATTGCTAAGCATTCAAGACCCTCTCAATGACGCCTTTGGAGATGGAAGTCTTGTACCCCCAAGCTCAATCAATCATGTAGCCGCAGCCCTCGATTTGGTGACTTTCACGATATTCAGAGAGAACACGCTCAACCTCGAACTCGAGTTTGCTTCTTTAGCTAATCCTTATGATCGTGAGCTTGGATTTTCGTTTCCTATTATTGAACTTTACATTCAAGATGATGATTTGGATTCTGGTAACACAAAGACGCTTGAAGGCTCCGGCATGTTTATGCCTAAAAACAGTTACTGGAATTACGCTATTAAGCTTTCGGGAGACAAAGCTGAACTCTTTCAAGCAGTTGATGGC
>CAZWJZ010000219.1:0-7874 GCA_964634665.1 uncultured bacterium
CTGTCACCGAACGGGGTCTTCGTGTTCGAGGACCCGTATCTGGGTGACGTGCTGCAGCGCACCTCGTTCGACCAGATCTATGACGAGCACTTCTACCTGTTCGCCGTGGGGTCGGTGTCGACGATGGCGGCACGGTTCGGACTGGAGTTGGTCGATGCGCAGCGCCTGCCCGTCCACGGCGGGGAGATGCGATACACGCTGGCGCGGGCCGGAGCTCGCCGGCCGACCCAGGCAGTCGCCGAGTTCGCAGCCCAGGAGGAGGCTGCCGGACTCACCGACCCGGCTGTGCTCTCGGGCTTCGCCGACCGCGTCAGGCGCAATCGGGACGACCTCGTCGCGCTGCTGCGGCAGCTGCAGGCAGAAGGGCGGCGCGTCGTCGGGTACGGCGCCACAGCAAAGAGCGCCACGGTGACAAACTTCTGCGGCATCGGCCCCGAGCTGGTGGAATTCGTCTGCGACAGCACCCCGGCCAAACAGGGGCGACTGTCACCGGGCACCCATCTGCCCGTGAGGCCTCCCCAGGCATTCTCCGATCCCTACCCTGACTACGCCCTCCTCTTCGCCTGGAACCACGCCGAGGAGATCATGGCGAAGGAGCAGGCCTTCGTGGAGTCCGGTGGCCGATGGATCACCTACGTCCCCACGGTTCGGATGGGTTGAGAGTCGTGGCGGCTATGACCGATCACGGTCGACAGACGCGTGGAACCGACCGTCCGGTGGAGTCGGTCGTCATCGTCGGAGGCGGCACCGCTGGGTGGATGACCGCCTCCTATCTTGCGGCAGCCTTCGGTGGTCGCGTGCGAATCACCGTCATTGAATCCGAGAGCGTGGGACGCATCGGCGTCGGGGAAGCGACTTTCAGTACTGTCCGTCATTTCTTCGACTACCTCGGTCTTGACGAGAAGGAGTGGTTGCCCCAGTGTGCGGGCGGCTACAAGCTCGCCATCCGGTTCGAGGATTGGAGCGAACCGGGGGAGCACTTCTACCACCCGTTCGAGCGTCTTCGTGAGGTCAGCGGCTTCTCGCTCGCGGATTGGTGGCTGTTGCTCGGCGACCGAACCCGCTCCTTCGACCGCGAATGCTTCCTCACCTCGGCGCTGTGCGAGAGCAAGCGCTCCCCGCGGTTGCTCGACGGGTCTCTCTTCGCGGGTGAGCTCGACGGGTCGCTGGGGCGCTCGACGCTCGAGCAGCAGCGTGACCAATTCCCGTACGCCTACCACTTCGACGCCGACAAGGTCGCGCAGTTTCTCTGTGGCTACGCGACCGCCCGGGGGGTGCGCCACGTCGTCGACACCGTGGAAGAGGTCCGCGTGACGCCCTCGGGGTGGATCGAGTCCGTTCGCACCCGTGGGCATGGCGACGTGGCTGGCGACCTCTTCGTCGATTGCACCGGCTTCCGGGGCCTGCTCATCAACCAGGCCCTGGGAACCGAGTTCCTGTCCTTCGGCGACGTGCTCCCGAACAACCGGGCCGTCGCGTTGCGCATCCCACGCGACGATGCGACCGAGATGAGTCCGTACACCACAGCGAAGGCCATGAGTGCCGGGTGGAAGTGGACCATTCCGCTATTTCGTCGCGACGGGGTCGGGTACGTGTACTGCGACCAGTTCCGCTCGGCCGACGAAGCAGAGGCCGAACTGCGCGAGACCGTCGGGCCGGCCGCCAACGGCGTGGCAGCCAACCACATCCGGATGCGAATCGGTCGCAACCGCGAGTCCTGGGTGACCAACTGCGTGGCCGTAGGGTTGTCGAGCGCCTTCGTCGAGCCGCTGGAGTCCACTGGCATCTTCTTCGTGCAGCATGCCGTGGAGCAGTTGGTCAAGCACTTCCCGGACCAGGCTTGGGACCCGGTGGTTCGAGAGCGCTACAACGAGCGGATCGCCGGTGCAGTCGATGGAGTGAAGGAGTTCCTGGCCCTGCACTATCGGGCGGCCCGCCGCGAGGACACGCCGTACTGGAAAGAGGCGAAGCTCCGCGACATCCCGGATGGGCTCGCCGAGCGAATGGAGCTCGCGCGGACCCGGTTGCTGGACGTAGAGACGATCTACCCCCGCTACCACGGGTTCGAGAGCTACTCGTGGAACACCATGAACCTCGGCCTGGGGCACCTGCCTCGAACGCCGCCGCCGGCCCTGCACCACCTGGACCCCGCGCCGGCGCGAGCCGCCTTCGCCCGCCTCAAGAAGGAGGCTGATGCCATGGTCGCAACCCTCCCTTCATGCCACGAGTACCTGTCCGCGATCAACTCCTGACCGCTACGGCGAGGAGACGGGGGACACACATGAGCGACATCGCGACGTCAGGGGCCCGACCGGGCCCCGCCGGGCCGCCCTCGAGCGGGCAGGCGGGCTTCCACGACTTCATGAGCGCCTTCTTCACCGGCGTGGCCGTGATCACGTCGATGGACGCCGACGGTCGCCCGCACGGCCTCACGTGCACGTCGCTCACGAGCGTGTCGGTCCAGCCGCCGACGCTCCTGGTATCCCTCGACGCATCCAGCGGGACGCTTCGGGCGGTCCGCGACGCAGCGGGCTTCGTCGTCCACATCCTCGACGCGGACGGGCGTCCGGTCGCAGAGCTGTTCGCCTCCGGGTCTCGCGATCGGTTCGACCGGACCAGGTGGTCCCCCTCGCCGCGCGTAGGCCTCCCCCTGCTTTGCGGCGTTGCCCGCGCCGTCGCCGAGTGTCGCGTCGTCGACCTCATCCCCGTCGGTGACCACGTTCTCGTGCTCGGTCGGCCCGCAGGCATCGATCGATCGGTCGCCGCCCCGCTGCTGTACGGCGAGCGCGGGTACAGACGGGTTGAGAGCCGATGAGCGTGTTGCAGCCCACCGGCGAGCAGGTACTGAACGACAGCGCCGTCGACCCAGCCCTCAGTGAACACCCGTGGCGGCTGGACTGGCGCAGCCACGCGGCGACGGCGCGGCGGCCAGGCCCGCCTGGCCACGTCGACCACCACACGTCCGGCAGCACCGGCGAACAGCGGCGCTGGCGACGCACCCACGACCAGCTCGTCTCCGAGACCGACCTGCTCGCGCAGCTCGTGGCAATCGGGGCGCCGCAGGCGGTCGTCGCCTTCGCGCCTCCCCGCCATCTCTACGGCTATCTGGCCACCGCCCTGCTGCCGGCCCGGCTCGGTGTCCCGGTCTGGTTCCGTCCCAACGTGTTCGGCGTTCTCCCCGATACGGGGGTCGGGCGCGTGCTCGTCGTGGCCACGCCGTGGGTACTGCGACTGCTCCTGGAGAGCCGGGATTGGGCCGACCGATTCGAGCACCTCACCGTGCTGCACAGCAGTGCGCTGCTGCCGGCGACGGCGGGCCGGCTGCTGGCCGAGCGCGGACCGGGCCGGTGCACCCTCGTCGACGTGCTCGGGTCCACCGAGACCGGAGCGGTCGCGGCCCGACGATGGTCGGGCGGCGAGCCGCCCGACTGGACATTGCTGCCTGATGTCGAGTTGATGGCACCGGGTGGCGGTGCGGCATCAGGGGGTCAGATCGACGTGCCGCTGGTGATCTGCAGCCCCCGGCTGGCTGCCGGCCCCGACGGTGGGCCGCCGCCGCAGTCCTGGGACACCGGTGACCTCGTGCGACTACGGGGAGACCGCGATTTCACCCTCGTCGGACGTACCTCACGGCTGGTCAAGGTCAACGGCCGCAGAGTCGATCTGGATGCCGCCGAGGCACGGCTGGCCGATGGACTGGGAGCCAGCGATCTCGCCCTGGTGCCGGTTCGCCATGACGTCGCCGGGGAGGCCGTCGAACTGCTGCTCGTCCTTCCCGAGGACCGCAGGGTCGACGACCTCGACCTGGCGGCGGGTTTTCGTCGCTGCGGACTGCGCCCGCGCCGGGTGCACGTCGTCGACGCGATCGAGCGGACTGAACTGGGAAAGCTGCGTAGCGGGGCGGTCGCCGCCCTCATGCCGATCCGGAGGACACGATGACCGTGACAGCTGGACCTCGCGACGGACGGACCGGGGAGCCGTCGGTCCCGAGTGAACCGTCGGAGACTGTCCAGGTCGTGACCAACCGGTCCGGGACCGCCCTCCTGGCCGACATGCTGCGCCAAGCGGATTGGTCACAGCGGCTGGAGGCGTGCACCGAAGATCAGCTGCGCAGCATGGCCCGCAGCGCGGAAACAGTGGACGCCCGCCTCGCCGAGGGGCGTCCGGTCTACGGGCTCACCAGGGGATTCGGGCCACTTGTGCTCTTCGCCGCCGAGTCCGAGAGCGAGCAGGGCCACTCGCTTGTGTCCCATCTCGGTACGGGGCAGGGCAGATACCTGTCCCCGCAGGTGTGCCGGCTCGTGGTGTGGCTGCGCCTGACGAGCATGCGTCGGGGGTTCTCCCCGGTCACCGTGGGCACGTGGCAGGCACTCGCCGACCTCTGGAACGCGGGGTTCACGCCCGCGATCCCCCGAGACGGCACGGTGAGTGCGAGCGGGGATCTCCAGCCCCTGGCGCACGCTGCCTTGGCGGCGCGCGGCGAGGGCGAGGCGTGGGTCCGCGACGGCGTGGGGCAGTGGGTCACGGTGCCTGCCGCACGAGCCCTGACCGACCTCGGTGCCCAGCCCCTGGCGTGGCGGGTACGCGACGCGCTCGCCTTCGTCAACGGCACCGGGGTCAGTCTGGCGGTCACCATCTCGAACCACCGTTCCCTGCTGCGGCTGGTTCGTGTCCTGGCCGCGGCGTCCGGGCGGCTGGCCCGCGTGCTCGGAGCGAACCCTGAGCACTTCCACCCGGGTGTTGCGAGGGTTCGGGGCCAGCTGGGCCAGGCGACCGTGGCCGACTGGATCCGTGAGGAGTTGGGGTCGCAGGCTAGCCACGATCCGCGCCGCCCGTTGCAGGAGCCATACAGCGTCCGGTGTGCTGCACAGGTTCTCGGCGCGGTCCTTGATCAACTCGACTTCACCGCCGATGTGCTGGCCAGGGAGGCGGGAGGGTGCACCGACAACCCACTGACCGTCGACGGCGAGGTGCTGCACGCTGGCAACTTCCACGCCATGCCGGTTGGTCTGGCGTCGGACCAGCTCGGCCTCGGCCTGCACACGGCGGTCTATCTTGCGGAGCGCCAGATCGGCCTCGTGGTCAACCCGGCGACCAACGGCGACCTGCCCATGATGCTGACCCCCCGGGCCGGGCGGGGGTGCGGCCTCGCTGGTGTGCAGATCAGTGCCACATCGTTCGTCAGCCGCATCCGCCAACTCGTCTACCCCGCGTCCCTGACCACCCTGCCTACGAACGGCTGGAACCAGGACCACGTCCCCATGGCCCTCAACGGCGCCAACGGCGTCGAGGACGCCCTGGAGCAGGCGTGGTGGGTCGTTGGCTCGCTCGGGGTGGCTCTGGCTCAGTTCGAGGCCATGGAACAGACCTCCGCCGAGGGGGTGTGGGCGCAGCTGGCCGAGATCTCGCCACCGCTGGATGAGGACCGGCCGATGGCGCACGAGGTGCGCCAGGCGAGAGATCTTCTGGAGGCGCACGGCGAGCACCTGCTCACCACCGACGCCGGTGGCAGGCGGTGAGCGCCCCCTCCGCGGGCCCGTCATGAAGGTTCTCCTGGCCACCTACTGCGATCGCAGCGTCTTCCACTGGATGGTGCCCATCGGCTGGGCGCTGCTCGCCGCCGGCCACGACGTCGTCGTGGCCAGCACGCCGGGCCTCGTCCCCGTGATCACCGGTGCGGGGCTGACTGCGGCCCCCGTTGGGCGTCAGCGGGGCTTCGGGTACACCGGGTCCGGCGGAGCGGACGTCGACGCGTCCCAACCCGGTCTGTACCCGCCGTACGACGTGGCGGTGGGTGCGAGTGCACGGGCCGCGGCTGACGCCCCACCGGCGGACGTGATCCGTGAAGGGTACGAGGCGGTGCTCCGTTGGTGGCACAAGCCGGCGAACGTGCCGATGATCTCCGACCTGGTGAGCCTGGCCCGCGAGTGGCGCCCCGACCTGGTGCTGTGGGAGCCGGTGACCTATGCGGGTGCGCTGGCGGCGGCCGCATGCGGGGCTGCCCACGGTCGGGTGCTGTGGGGGCTCGACGTGTTCGGGGCAACCCGCGACCGGGTGAGGCCCGGTGGGGACCTGGACCTCTCCGCGACCGGCGCGGACCCGCTCATGGACTGGATCGCCGGCTACGCGCGCCGCTACGGCGTGGCCGCCGGCGAGGAACTGGTCTACGGGCAGTTCACCCTGGACCCGCTGCCGCCGTCGCTCGCCGTGCGGCGCAGCCCCGATGTCGTACACGTCCGGTACGTGCCATACGGCGGGCGCTCGATACTGCCGCACTGGTTGCACCACCCGTCAGCCCGCCCCCGGATCACCCTGACCCTGGGCATCACCGCTACGGAGCGCTTCGCCCGCCACCCGTTGGACGTCGAGGGCATCCTCGACGAGCTGGCGGGCGTCGCCGCGGACCGGAACGCGGAGTTGGTCGCGGCGCTGGGCGGCGCCGAGCGCCCGCCCAGCGTCGCCGCCGACCTGGTCCGCGTCGCCTCGTTCGTCCCGTTGCACCCCCTGGCGCTGACATCGGCGCTCGTGGTGCACCACGCCGGGGTCGGTACGACGTTCACCTCGGCGCTCGCGGGAGTTCCGCAACTCATGCTGCCGCACGAATTCGACGAGCCGGAGCTCGCCCGGCGGGTGGCGGCGAGCGGTGCCGGGCTCGCGCTCGACCCGGCGACGCTGGGGCCCGGGGACCTGCGCGGCGCTGTCGAGAGGCTGCTCGACGACCCCCGCCACGCCCGCAGTGCTGCCGCGCTGCGCGAGGAGATGCTCGCTGCGCCCGCGCCGTCCCGGCTCGTCGGGCAGCTGAAAGAGCTGGCCGCGGCGGGCCGTGGCGCTTCGCGCGACATGCGGCCATGACGTTCGGCCGCAGTGCGCGGCCGGCGAGAGGAGGAGCAGTTCATGTCGATAATCAATACTTCGGCGCCCGAAGATGTCGCGGCCTTCTATGACGATGTGGGCGACGTGCTGGAGACTCTGTGGTCGGGCACCTCGCACAACGGGTACTGGGAGGGTCCAGACGACGACAGTGACTACGCGACGGCATCGGCGCGGTACACGAAGTTCCTCGTCGACCGGCTGAATCCGGGTCCGGACGACACCGTGCTGGACATCGGGTGCGGCGGCGGGGCGCCTACGGTGCAACTGGCCCGCAGCCGAGGTTCGCGTGTCGTGGGAGTGTCGATCAGCGCCAAGGACGTCGAGCGGGGCAGGGCCCGAGCGGCGTCGGCAGGGTTGTCCGACCAGGTCACGTTCGAGATGGCGGACGCGCTGACGCTGCCGTTCGAGGACGAGTCGTTCGATCACGTGATCTCGATCGAATGCCTGTCTCACATCGGGGACCGGGTGGGTGCCCTCGCCGAGATCCGCCGGGTACTGCGCCCCGGAGGCCGTGTGGTTCTCACCGACTTCTCCATGTACCCCGAGTACATCGCGGGCCTCGACGCCGCGATGAAGGCGTGGACGATCCGGGCTCTCAAGCACTTCAACGAACTCTGGCGCAACTCCCCTCCTGTCGTCGTGTCGGACTACCCGGACTACGTCCGCGAGGCCGGCCTGCTCCTTGACGAGATCATCGACATCTCGGACAACACCCGCCGCACGGGTGAACACGTGTTCCGCAGTCTCTACGAGTACGACGGAATTCGTCCGCTGCCGGCGCCGCTGGCCTCGATGCTGCACGGGCTCGGGATCAGCGCGGAACAGATGCTCGCGGACGGGGTCGAGTCCAGCCACGCCGGCGCCTCCGACAGCGGTGTCATCGCCGTACGGGCCCACCGCTTGCGGGACTGACCCGATCCACCTCGTCCGTTGTCCGTCCCGCCGGCCCCGCCGGCCCCGGCGGGACGGACAACGGACGAGGCGTCGGGGCACCGGTCGCG
>CAZWJZ010000220.1:0-7866 GCA_964634665.1 uncultured bacterium
GTCGTACTTAGACCCTTTTTACGGGGAGCACTAACAGCATTTATACGTTGTAATTGTAATGAATTGGAGAAACGAATGAAAAGAATAGGACTTCAGTTAAGCATCTTTGTGCTGCTAACTAGTAGCTTTGCATGGTCTCAAACAACCATTACCTTTTGGCATCATTGGGGAGGAAATCGTATTCCCCTTATGGATGCACAGATAACAGCTTTTGAAGAAGCCCATCCCGACATTAAGGTAAAGACAGTTTTCTTACCCTGGGATAATAGACTCGAAAATCTTCTGACCGGAATAGCGGCAGGCAACCCGCCAGACGTGACTATGTTTGGGCGGCAGGACTTGCCTGGCTTTGCGGCACTGGATGCCATCGTTTCACTTGATGAATACATGACAGCTGACGGTGTTTCTGCTGACATCTTTGTACCTTCAGAGTTTGCTGGTACGCAGTACAACGGCGCAACCTACATGTTACCTCAACCAACCGGAGGAGCGCTGAGTATTGTCTGGTACAACAAAGAGCATTTCCGGGAAGCCGGACTTGACCCAGATAGTTTCCCAGAAACCTGGGACTGTATTAAAGAGATTGCAATGGCCTTGCGAGTAGGCGAAGATGGCTTTCTGGACCGCGTGGGCATCGACGTGTTACAAACAGGTGGTTCACAACCCGCGTTTCTCATGTGGCTCAATGCCAACGGCCAGGACTGGATCAGCAATGACCTGCGGACCGTCACTATCAATAATCAGGCAGGCATCGAAACCCTCCAGTTTATGGAAGAGGTTACCGATATCAACTTCGGGGTTGAAGAGGTCAGTTCGTTTTATGAAGCAGGTGGCGAGTTCGACAACGACATTTTCTTTCATGACTTAGAGTCGGTACAAATCAACGGCTCCTGGACCCTTTTCCAGATTGAGGATCATGCGCCCGACCTAGACTATGGTATTGCAGCTGCTCCTTACGGGCCGAGCGGTAATCCTGAACGGCGCGGCTCCACCTTTGGTGGCTGGGGTTACATGATTCCTCAGAACGCTCCCAACCCAGACGCAGCTTGGAAACTAGTGAAGTGGCTCACCACCGAAAAAGAAGATATTGGTGCTTGCTGGTTTTTGCAACAGCAGCAACGACCCTCTCCGTTAGCAGCTTGTGACGGTTACTTACAAGATGGTGTCACCCATCCTCGAGCTGAGGAAATTCTTGCAGTGACCGCACTCGATTACGTCTCAGCGATTTCACCGGTGCAGCCCCAGGCTGACGAAGTGATAAACACGATGGTTGACAACGTACTTTTTGGTGATATGACAGCTGAAGAAGCACTGGCAGAGGCTGAACTTGAATTACAACTACTCTTAGATAATTTTTGGGCTGAGTACCAGTGACAACTGCGGTGTCCTAGAAGTTTATAACCATCAGCGGTGTTGAGCTTTCAACTACATCGTCAAACGCTGCTACCTACGCGGTCTTTTGCGGACATTTTGAAAAGGTAAGTAACTTCGACTGATCAACAAAAGAGTTTGGACTAAAGAAAATCACTTTAGTCCAAACCACAAGAAATTGGCTATTAAGTTTTTAGAACTTAGATTCTGAACACCAGACCTAAGGAGTGCAATGGCATTTTCGTTTGGCAAACAACTCAAAGAAGTTCAGAGCCAGTCTGAACGCTGGCGCGACTTGTCCCCTTCACGCAAACGCGAAGCCATGATGGGTTTCATTTTTATCAGCCCCTGGATTATTGGCTTACTAATATTTACACTGGGTCCCTTTTTGTTTTCCTTTGGGCTAAGCTTTACGCGTTACAACATTATTCAAGCGCCCAGATGGATTGGACTCGAGAATTACCAGAAACTTTTTGATGACAGGCTTTTCTGGGTTTCACTAAGTAACACAGCAGTTTATGTCGGCGGTTCCGTTACAATTCGTATTGTACTTGGGTTTTTACTTGCCCTGCTATTAAACGCTAAGGTGCGTTTTTTAAGTCTTTGGCGCACTATTTTTTACATTCCCTCTGTGGTTCCTATTGTTGCTCTTGCCATGGTCTGGTCATTCGTACTAAACGGACGCTTTGGCCTTCTCAACTGGTTACTGAGTTTATTCGGAATTTCTCGTATTCGCTGGTTGAGCGATCCAGACTTTGCCATGATCGGTCTACTCATCATGAGTACTACCTGGGTCGGTGTCACCATGATTATCTTCCTGGCAGGACTGCAAAGTATTCCCAGAGATTACTACGAAGTTGCCAAAATAGATGGCGCTAATCCCATACAACGGCTCTTTAGAATCACCATTCCTCTAATGACGCCGACTATCTTTTTGAATGTCCTTATCAATATTATTAACGCATTTCAGGTATTTGCTCAGGTGTTAATCATGACAGACGGCGGCCCTCGTGATTCAACACGAACCTTCGTGCTGTATATCTACGATAATGCCTTTCAATACTTACCCCCGCAAATGGGTTACGCATCGGCCCTCGCCTGGATGCTTTTTATGATCATTTTTGTGTTCACAACTATGATCGTCGTGACCTCCAACCGTTGGGTATTTTACAACAACTAAGGAGCAGTATGGCAACGCACTCACCTTCCACGACAAAGCGACAGGCTCATTTACGCGATGTGGTCTGGCCTAGGACATGGGTAGTTATTGGCAAGGTCGCACTTTATCTTGTGCTGCTCGCTTGCAGCTTCTGGTTTTTACTTCCCCTTGCCTGGATGTTTATGACTTCGTTTATGCCAATAGAGCAAGTCGGCAAGTTTCCCCCTGAATGGATTCCTTCTGAGTGGCGTTTTGATAATTATTCTAACGCGCTGAGGTTCTGGAATTTTCAGGTCACCTTTAGAAATACCCTCATCATTACTGTGTTTACCATGATAGGTAACATAGTCTCCTCAACCGTGGTCGCTTACGGTTTCGCCCGCTTTCGATTTCCCTACCGTGACACCTTGTTCTTGGTATTATTAGCGACCTTGATGCTGCCTTTTGCCGTTCTCCTTATTCCTGTTTATATTGCCTACAACGAGCTAGGGCTGGTCAACACCTTCTGGCCGCTCATCCTGCCCCATTTTTTCGGTTCAGCCTTTTTTATATTTTTGTGCCGCCAGTTTTTTATGGGTATTCCGCAAGACATTATCGACGCCGCAAAAATTGATGGGGCGTCTGAACTGACCATCTTTCTACGCATCATGCTGCCTCTAGCTAAACCTGCGATTATCGTCGTGGCGATTCTCAGTCTACAAAGCAGCTGGAATGAGTTCCTCGGTCCGCTGATTTATTTGAAAGATGACAGCCTCCACACGCTCGCTCTGGGTCTGTATTACTTTCAGGGATTACCCGGACAGGGAGGTGTATACAACCAGTTGATGGCGGCAACTGTTATTATGACCATTCCAATACTCGTACTCTTTTTTATATTTCAGAAACAATTTATTGAAGGTGCAAATCTTTCAGGTATTAAAGGATAAGGAGTTGAAATGGAAACAGCTTTAGCTAACAGCCTTGGAGACGGTGAACGTGACGCGCTCAACAAACGCTTAGAAGAAGACGGCTTTGTGGTGCTCGAGCAGAAATTACCCACTGAACTTATGCAAGACGTACTAGAAGCGATTGACCGCATTACGAATGAGCACCGAATTCGTCAGGATAATGCTGGCACCGCCAGTGTCAAGGTTCAAAACTGTGTGGACAAAGATCCTGCTTTTCGCAAGCTCATGATGTACGAACCAGCTTTGCAACTGGCGCATGACGCGTTTGGACCAATGTTTCACCTGAACCAGTCCAACTTTGTAAGTCGAGTGAAAGAAAAAAGTGAGGAGGCTAGCCGCGCCCTGGCTGCCAGTATCGACTGGCACGCAGACGGCCCAAGACCCAAGCTGTTTCCTAGGGTGAACGGTGCGATGGGTATGCACTACCTGAAGTTCGGCTATTTTTTGACTGACTTAACTCACGCTACCGGGGGGTCGTTGCAGGTGATTCGGGGGTCACACAAACGAGATGAACGTGACGGAAAATCAGGTGCAGACTTTAACATTGATGACTACGCTGACGACTTCATACAATTCGATGTAGAGGCAGGAACTGTAGTTGCTTTTCACCAAGCATTGTGGCACGCTGCACCACCTAACCAGTCAGAAATTGAGCGTAAAAACGTTTACATTAGCTACTGTCCAACCTGGATGCGCCCTGTAGACCGAGATTTCCCGGACGAAGCCGACCTAGAAGGATTAACTTCTGAAGAGCGCTGGCTTTTAGGCGAACCACGCCCTGCGCTACGCTGGTGGTTGCCTAAAGGAGATGACGCCTCAAGGTTGGCACGTTTTGCCCGAGGTACCGTGTGACCAACCCTCTGAGTTTCAGCGGTGTCGTTCCCAGTTTGGCTTTAACTTCAGAACTGGGACCACCTCGTACTGAGTGCGGAGTAGGTGCTTTGATGGCATGGGCAGATCGGCTCTGGGTTTTAAGCTATGTATCTCACAAATCCGCTACTGGTGTTGGAACTGGTCTCTATATAATTAATGACAGTTTTAAGATGACCAAGCATCCAGCGAGTTACGTAGGAACCTACACCAACCGCATGGTTCACTGGCACAGCAACCAACTCATTTTTGGGCCATATGCGATTGACGCGCAGCGTAACGTCCGCAGAATCGACAGCCTTTTAGAAGTGCGAATCTGCTCGACTATGCAACACCTTAACGATCCTGAGAACCTGGTTTACATGCTGGGAATGGAGGGCGAATTTTATGAAATGAACGTGCATAGTCTGGAAACTACCCAGCTGTTTGATTTGACTGAGGAACTTGGTGTACCTGATCACCAGTATGCTCACTTCAAAGCGGCCTATAGTAACTTTGGGCGCGTAGTGGTTGCCAATAACAGTTATGACGAGAGGGACTTCTCAGGTGAAGAAGCTGCAGGACGCCTGGCAGAATGGGATGGTCAAAACTGGACAATTTTAGAACGCTCCCCTTTTATTGAAGTTAATGGACGTGGCAACTTTAGCGGCACTATATTCGCGATGGGTTGGGATAAAGCGTCTGCCCTTCTCAAAGTGTTTACCGACACCGATAAACAGTGGCGAACCTATCGCTTGCCTAAGTCGAGCCATACCTTTGACCACATGTGGCAAACCGAATGGCCACGCATACGCGAAGTCGATCACGAACGTTTTTTGATGGATTGTCACGGCATGTTCTATGAACTTTCCCCATGGGCATACGACAATCGCATATGGGGTGTCAGGCCCATTTCGACGCACCTCTGGGTGATGGGTGATTTTTGTACCTATCGCGGCCTTCTAGTACTCGGCTCGGATAACGCGAGCCCGCATGCAGGTGCCAACCACTTAGCTGGTGAACCCCAATCAGGTTTATGGTTTGGTAAAACCGATGACCTCTGGGCTTTCGGTAAACCGTCAGGCTGGGGTGGGGTTTGGTGGGAAGTGGACGTTAAACGTGACGAGCCTTCAGACCCTTACTTGATGACAGGGTTTGATAAAAAGGTATTACACCTGTGTCATGAGGCGAAACGAACCATTAGCTTTAAGGTTGAGGTGGACTTTCTCGGCAACGGTAGCTGGAAAACTTATGACATTTTCTCAGTCGAGGAAAGTGGTTATATTCACCATGAGTTTCCTTCGGGATTTAGTGCTCACTGGGTGCGGGTGATCGCTGCAGATGACTGCAAAGCAACTGCTTACTTTACATACAATTAAAATTACAACTCAGCGTGCTTTGTAGTTTTGGAGGATTGTACAAGTATGAATTTTGTCATCATTATGACAAATACTCAAAACCAGTCGATGGACGGGGCTTACGGTAAATCTTTCGACATGCAAGGGATTTCAAAGCGAGAAAATTTTGACGCAACTATAAAAATGAAACCTGCTTTACATCAACTACATAATCGGGAGCACCCTGTCGATAACCGAGGCTGGCAAGTGTTTCACCACACATTACTTATGCAACCCGCTTGTAACACCCACATTAATCGTAATATTGGACAGTTTATTGTTATTGACGAGATTGATAAGTTTCACCCAGAAGATACATACATTGCCTACAGCAGTTACTATGGCGATATTCAGTACTCTCAAGACCTACATTCAAAAAGTCTGATGTTGTACGAAGAGGTCACCTCAGTAACAAATATTATCAGTGCACCAGGTTATCAACTACGTAATTCCAGCAACGCTAAAATATTCCACCTAAACTTACAATCCACGAGGCTGAGTCTTGCTGATATTCCCAGTCCTGAAGTTTTGCAATGCATGAACCAAGTACCATTTATGGTAGATCCAAATGTCAACGTCAATGCGTATGTCACATGCTGAGTTACACCTGTTACGAGGTTAACCATGTTGATTGGGGCGGGTTTTACCCCATACGCAGCTCGACAGATAGGCGCAATATGCTGAAGATCAGCCTTTTTGATTCCGATCTATTTTATGACCTCACCACTGACCTCTGTGAACTCAAAAAAGCTCATAAGAATAAGACGGAAAACGAAGGGAGAAACAGTTTTCATGATGCCCTGCCGTCAGAAAACAACCGCATACATGATCACTTTCGTTCGTTTCAATGGGGAGCCCGCACCGAGCGAACCATTTACCAGCCCCTACATTCCGGTTGCAATCGGCGCAATCCACCCGTAGGATTCCCCTATTAAACAGCTGGCCTCGAGGCAGATGGAAGTGCTTGGCGCTAAAACGTGTCACGGTACCAAATGTATCGTTAAGTCAATAAGCAAAGGAGTTGGCCATGAATACGGTCCGGATGAAAAAAGAAGGTTTTACCGATAAGCGTGATAACAAATTAAAGAATCTAACCGCTGACCTTGTTGTCGTAGGTGGTGGCTTAGCAGGCTGCTGCGCTGCCATTACCGCGGCCAGGGCGGGTGTCAAGGTTGCTCTAGTGCAAGACCGTCCTGTTTTGGGCGGAAACGCCTCAAGCGAAGTACGCCTTTGGGCATTAGGAGCTACCTCGCACATGAATAACAATAACCGCTGGTCACGCGAGGGGGGTGTTGTTGACGAGCTTTTGGTTGAAAATCAATGGCGCAACCCGGAAGGCAATACCCTGATTTTTGATACCATATTGTTAGAAAAGGTGACCGAAGAAAGCAATATCACTTTACTGTTGAACACGGCGGTGTACGCAGTTGGTAAGGCGGATCGTGACACGATTGAGCACGTCCGTGCTTTTTGTAGTCAAAACTCAACCGAATACGAGATAGCTGCACCACTGTTTTGTGATGCTTCGGGTGACGGCATCGTCGCGTTCCAGTCAGGCGCATCGTTTCGCATGGGGGCAGAAGCAAAAGAAGAATTCGGCGAGAAGTTCGCGCCAAGTGAAACCTACGGCTACCTACTCGGACATTCAATCTACTTTATGACCAAGGATGTTGGCAAACCCGTCAAGTTTGTACCACCGAGTTATGCGCTGGATGACATAAGTGCAGAAGTGCCACGATACAAAGCCTTTGACACCGAAACACACGGTTGCCGCTTGTGGTGGATTGAGTACGGTGGTCGGCTAGACACAGTCCACGATACCGAGGCCATCAAGTGGCAGCTCTGGAAGGTTGTTTTTGGCGTTTGGAATCACATCAAAAACTCGGGAGAATTTCCCGACGCGGAAAACCTAACTCTCGAGTGGGTGGGTCACATTCCCGGTAAGCGTGAGAGTCGCCGTTTCGAAGGTGACTATATGTTGAAGCAGCAAGACATTGTTGAGCAACGCCATCACTACGACGCCGTGTCTTTCGGCGGCTGGTCAATCGACCTGCACCCTGCAGATGGGGTGTTCAGTGAGCTGCCTGGCTGTGACCAGTGGCACGCCAAAGGCATTTACCAGATTCCCTACCGCTGCCTCTAT
>CAZWJZ010000221.1:0-7857 GCA_964634665.1 uncultured bacterium
CAAGTCTTTCAACATAACGTTTGGTTGCCAGCATTGGAATAGGGGACGTAATTACTCTTTTTTTACCCTTTTTCTACTAGCAGTCGAGGTAGTTAGCAGAATTGTTAATTGCATCCATACTGGATATCTATATTTGTAAGAATGTTTATATTATATGTTTATTTGATTTAATATGTATCTAACCATGTTTATATTTTCGTTTATCATTATAACTTGTTATATATTTATGTTTTATTCTATAAACATGTATATAAACGTAATACTTAAATATGTTTAGTTTTAGAAACATACAGAAATACATATTACATATAATGTAATGATATAGTAATATATGTACTAATATATAAATCATAAATATATTAATAATTATTAAATATGTTGAAATTTATCAAGATGCAATAGATAGATAAACATGGAGGTAGGCAATAAACATCATTACAATTACTAACTATAAGGGTGGGGTTGGTAAGACAACATCAGCTATTCACATAGCAAGGTACTTCAGTGACAAGGGGAAAGTAATCCTAATAGATGGGGATGATAATCGCTCGAGTATCAAATGGGCGCAATCAGGAAAGTTACCATTTGATGTGGTTGATGAATCACAAGCAGTCAAGGCTGCAAGGGCAGGTGCTGACTACATGATAATTGATACCGCTGCCAGACCTGCCGACGGTGAACTAAAAAACTTAGCTGATGGCTGTGACTTGCTTATCCTTCCGACCAGACCAGATAAATTAAGCGCAGAAGCTACATTGGACACAACCGGTATATTAGAAGAAAGCAATTACGCTGTTTTGATAACCATGAAAAAGCCTCATCCTAACCGGGATGCGGAAGATCTCATGTTTGCCTTAAAAACCGCAGGCATACACTCATTTTCCAGAGCAATAAGAGACACTATAGGTGTATCAAAAGCAAGTTCGGAAGGCGTAACTTTAGCTGAGGTAAGCGACAGCAGGGTGCGAATAGCTTGGCAAGACTATATGGCGGTTGGTGCTGAAATCGAGGCGCTATTATGAGTAAATTTGATTTTGTTCGAGAAGTAAAAAAGGTTGCAGTGGAAGAATTCGAAAAGTCTAATTCGCAGAAACAATTAAATAACAGACCAGATGGTCAAAATGAAACCCATAACTCGATTAATTCTATATTTGAGTCAGACCAGAAAAGGGAAGAAGCCATTAGTGTTCAAGTGTCGTTGCCGACAGGTAACAAAAAACAAGCAAAACGCAATCAAAGACAAATGACAATACACGAAGATGTTTATCAAGCGGCAGCAACGTATGCCAAAAAGGAGGGAATGAGCGTTTCAAGACTCTTTGAAACGGTTATGGCCCAAGCATTAAAAGTAGATATTGACTAAACTAAATAAAAATCTCGATCCTATTTTACAATGGTAACAAAACCAGAAATAGGTTTGGTGTTCGTTCAGTGGACCTAGGATGCAATACAATCCATTTTTAGGCTCTTTGTTAGCTAAAAAGCTGTGTAAAGCCTTTAAACCTTTCAGTTCAGCAAAAAACGTAATATTCATAATAAAAACTAATGCTCACCTGGACGAATCCATGCAAAACCGAATCACCAAGTAATTACCAAGCAACTAGGAGTCTTTTTTAATAGAGAGCAAACCTGAAATTTAGAAAACGAATATTTCTAAACTCTAATTTATAAATGTTGCAGCAAATATCATAGATTAGCTATAGGCTACGAAATCCCGTTCAATAGGGGAGACTTAGGCAGAATTCTATCTAAAATAAACAGCCTCAAAGACACTCGAGTATATAAATATTTGAGCTTACTAAAATTTTTCATTCAGGTATAACAAAAATACTTCACTTTTCATTCAAAGTTTTACTTCCTTAGCGAAAGTGACTTCTTCATAAATATAGCTGAAACTAAGTTGACTATTAAAAACCATCTTCAGGTTAAACTAATCCAATTACTTATAAGAAAAAGATGTACGTGACGCTATACTATTCGAGTAAGGTGACATTGGTTGACTGATTACTGCGGTGACAGTGAAACCTAAGAAGATGACAAGGAAGCTGATTTGATAATAATTCGTTGGAGTAAGTTGCTCCACGGTACGTTTGCAAATGGTGCATTTTTCGTAACTACCTACCACCCTAAAACACTGTCCTGGACTTGCTTTTTTAATAGGGTTATACGATTTATGATGGATTTTTGACTAAAACTATAGATTTATGAGAAAAATAAAGAAACATTTCATCATGAATATCGTCTCAGACGCGAAATCTACGACATACTTTAAAAACTATGGTGGTAGATAGTTACAAATTTTGAACAAAACAACTAAGGAATTAAAGGTGGGATGCTTCTGCCTTGTATGATATGGGAGTTAAGGGAAGGAATCCTCTACTCTTGTGCATTGCTATTTTACTCTCGGTTATTTGCCTTTGAAAATCATTCTACCAAACTGATTTAATCGTTAAAAACTGAGGGAGTATGAGCTTAATCCCCTAGGTCAAAATTATAAAGTCCCACAACATTTATAGTTCAGTTGGGTATATCAATATACCCAAACATAAGGTCAAGTTATTAGGCAACAATTAAATCATCTTCAAAAGATCACCTCCTAGCAATTAAACTCAGGGCTTGTGATTAAAGTCTGTATTTCGTGATGAACCTCAAAATAGAGTTTTTTTAGCTGAAGATTTGAGCTTTCAGAATTATCCAAGTAATATCGAGTAATAAAGTGATTTCTACAACAAGCGATTCTCAACCGTTTTTATCATTTGATCTTGCTGTTCTTGCGTGAATTCTCCCAGTAAACCCTCATGCTTAACAAACACTGAAACCGACCTAAGATTTAAAGGCAATGCATCCTCGTATTCATTTAACAGAACGCGGTTTCGTTCTGCTTCATAGGCCCTACCTGACCAAGAGCTTTGATCAAGAACTTTAAGAAGACTCGAGTGTGCTGATACTCGAATAATGTCATGTACAGCATCTTTTTCTGTTTTTAGTAAGTCTTCCCAATACTTATGTAACCCAGCGGAATAAGCCTGCAAATAACTTGATTCTAATAAATCGGTCATGCGCTCGAGCGTTTGTGTTTCAGCTTCTATTTGGCTTTGTTTTGCTTCTGCATCAGCAACGTCATGTTTAATCATGTAAGCAATAAGTCCACCTAGATTCATTATAGGTTTCTGGGTTGCTGCCGCCTCTCGAGCCTTCTTTTTTGCTAGATTAAGGTTAGTTTCTACTCTTTTTAGGCCATACGTTTTTATGGTTTCGGATGCATTTTGACTATATCCAGATTCGTTTAAAAGTGTTATTAGTCTAATTTCTTGGCTCGTTAACTCGGTGTCAGTTTGTGTTTGGTTTTGGCTTTCTAATCCTGGGGGGGCTTGGTAGTTAGAGTTTGGTTTTACTTTAAATCTTATTTGTGTGTAGGTTCGTCCTGACCCTGTTCCTTCATAGTCAAAGTAAAGACTGGTATGGTCTTCTAAATCCTTTTTGGCACGATCTAATACATAGCGGAAGTCTTTAAATTTTGGGTATTTGTCTTCTAGGCCAATACGTTTTTTTAAATCTTCTATATCGTAGGTTAGGAAGGTTTTTTGTCCTCTGTGCGAGTCATGATAAAGTATTTCGAATAACCTAAGACTATTAAATGAGGGAATGGTTAGAAGTTCCAATAGAGGTATGCTGTTGTAGTTTTCACGCAATTGCAAGAGGTATGGCGTGAGACCCTCATGGAATTCAAGAATTATGGTGGATTGATTACTATTGTGTTTTTTAGCTGGGATGTAGGTGCTTCGGCTGACCCATTGAAATTCAGTCCATGGATCGTCTTCATTGTCGCTGCCCATAAATATTGTTCGTTTTAGTAGCCCTCTAGCTGCGTCAGCCGCAATTCTGTAGATATTTTTATTACTTGAACCCATTATTTGTTTTAAGTCATTGACACTTATTTCCACTGGTTGAAATTTGTCTTGATCCCAGCGAATTTGAGCAATGGCGTATAGCACAAGTCGTTTTTCATGGATATCCATTTGTTGTGCACTGCGTGCTAATGGATTTGCTTGGCTAACTTGTCGCTTTTTTGTTATTTTAGTGTTTTCTTGTAAGCCGCCCATGATTCGCAAAGTGTAACAAATATTGGGGGTAAAGAAAAGGGTCTTGTCTCCGCCCCTTATAACGATAAGGGAATACCCTAATTTCCTCCCCCTTCAACCCTAATTTCCTCCCCTTTAGACCCTAATTTCCTCCCCCTCAACCCTAAATCTCTCCCCCCTCAACCCTAACTTTCTCCCCTTAAGACCCTAATTTCCTCCCCCTGCGGTGCTAGAAATGCCCTGCTGTAGAGAATTTCTAGCACCGACAAATCTTTAATTATGTTGGATAGTAAAACAAAATACAATAACAGAAAAAAAAATCACTAGTTGCTGAAATAATTTAATAAAAAATGTTCAAGATTTAAAGTAAAGGGGGAGAGATTTAGGGTATCCATCATAAAATAGAAAGTTATACCTGTAAAAACCAATAACTGGACGATTTCCAGTGATAAATTTTGCAAATAATGTACCACATCTTGTGTTCACTAAAATTTGAATAATCCAGCAACCCTAAATTCCTCCCCCAATTTATATAACTAACCCTAAATTCCTCCCCCTTTAACCCTAAATGCCTCCACTTTAAGAGTTTAGACTGAGGATATCTTAAAGACGCTTGAAATATAGAATCCATAACCATCGATGTTTATCCTAAATCAAACTTCAATCATCTGCCCTTTATTATTAAGCTTTTTTAGGCTATTTGTAAGTAAAACTCCAAAAGGGTTCAAGCTAAGCTTCGGGTGCACGATAAATGCCCTTTTTCTTAGAGGGTAAAGAGTCCTAATTGGATATCTAAGTTCTAAATTGCTAGTTTAAGGAACAGTCTTAGTACCTGTTCTAGATTAGCGGTTTAGATAATTGAAGGGTCAGGGTATAAAAACACAAAGGTCTGAACAAAAAGGAGAGTCTTCTTTAAATTAAGTCTGTTATGGCAAATGAGCTGAGAAGATCTGCTTATTAGAAAGTATAAGTGCCGACTTAAGTCTAATACATGCCAAAGACCAGCTTTTGCATAAGATAATAAGGAACAAAGGAGAAATATCTAGCTCAAGTACTCTTTGCTGACAATAGCGATCATTAGGAATACAGGTATAAACTTAGTGGTGAGATAAATATTAGCCTTATCTCACCTATCAAAATAAAGAAGCCTAGCCCTCAACACCGTTTTGAAAGAGCTACCCTTTACGATGATACAGAAGTTCAAGAAGCCCTCATACTAAGAAAAACTACCGTTGAGCCTTTGCAAGATGCACTTAAACATTTATTCAATCTAGAGCATCTCTCTAAGACAGGTATCCGTGGTTTCCGACCCCTTTTATCTAAGCCTGCTAATTTATTACTCGCTAAGCTAAGTCTTAAATTAAACCAAGATATTCTTAAACTTCAAGATACTCTCGATAAAATTAGCTCTTTCAAACTCACCTCTAAATTAATAGGTAATTCGTAAATTCTCTGAGGAGATACCTAGTTTTACAAAAACTCTTTGATTTCTCCGCCTGGTTTTAGGTTTTCAAGGGCTTCCAAAAACGTTTTGTAGCTTTCATCTTTAGCTTCAACAACATGACTAGCTTCGGGATAGCCGCCTTTTACAACATCTGCTTTAAATTCGGCAAAAGCAGCAATTGTCTCTTTTTGCAAACGCTCATACTCTGCTGCTAGATTGCGGTATACCTTGGCGTGGCGCGGTACGTGGCCTGTATTGGTTCCTAAAATATCTGTGGCAAATAAATACTGACCGTCACAGCCAGTACCACTACCCATAGATAAGATCATTATTTTGACTCGTTTGGAGATTTCTGCAGCAATTTGATGGGGAACAATTTCCATTTCAACCCCAATTGCGCCAGCTTCTTGATAGGCAAGAGTGCGCTGATAAACCTTTAGAGCACTATCAGCAGTCTTACCTACCGCTTTAAAGCCACCATACCAAGTGCTTTTATAAGGAATAAACCCAACGTGGCCCACCACAGGAATGCCTTCATTGGCCATAGCCTCAACAGATTTTAAGTTCACACCTGCGTAAACTGCATCGGCACCTACGTTTAATGCTTTAAATGCATTACGAATACAATCATCAGCATTAACATAGTTGCCGCTATTAATAAATCCGACGGTAAAAAAAGTGTTAGGTGCAGCGGCACGAAAAGCCTTTACATCGTTGTTTTCTGACGTGATAATCATGTCAATACCTGCAGCTTCAGCTGCGCTTGCTTCTTTTGGGGTACTTACATAAACTTCAGTAAGTTGGCGTTTACCTTTTAAATCAAAGATATCCTTAACAGTTAATTTAGGCATAGTTCAATCCTAACTGAAATACAGTAGTAAATCAAAACTCTTTCTATAAAAATTGGCTGCTAACTCAGGCAAAAGGGTTTGCAGCTTACTCGAAGGACAAATCATCGCTTCCTAAGGCTGGCTAATTAGGGTAGTTATACTTCACATCAACTACCCTGTTTACTGACCTTGAATTTCCTATCTCAACTAAGCAGCTTCAATAAAGAATCATACCCGCGACTAGATAATACCTAGTGACTTAGGTGAAGCTTTAACCGCTTATCCCATCTGAGATTCATTAGCTTTTGAAGAAAGTTCATGCTTCGTCCACTTTTTCTCTCGGCGAGAACCCCATTTTTCGCAACCACCTTCTCCACTAGGACGCACAAGGGGTTTAGCTAGGTCTTTTGTTGTCTTCCAGAAATACGGATCTTTACCAGCTACCATCACAACATCACGGTAATCAGCAATAGCCATGTATTCATTTTCTTCTGGCAACCTCCAAGGCAAGAGTGAAGATGCACTCATGTAGTGATTTACAAGGACACGACGATAACCACTCTTGGCTCGATTCGGAAAAGAGCGGTGTAACAAATAACCATTAAAGAACACGATTGAACCAGCCTTAACCTCAACTGGAATGGCATCGGCATCCGAGTAGGGGAAACCCTGAGATTCATCAGTACAATCAAAGCGATCATCATTCTGGGCTTCTAAAGGCCACAAAATACCTTGCTTATGGCTACCTGGAATTACCCACAAGCAACCATTTTCGATCGTGGCATTATCCATAGCAATCCAACCACCAATAAGCGAGCGATCACGAGTAGGAATAAAATCTTCATCCTGATGCCAAGCTTGGCCCGGCTTACCATTAGCTTTTATAAAAAGCATAGATTGCATACATTTAACATTCGGACCTATAACGTCTGTAAGCGTCTCGGTCATTTTGGGCGTTGCAAGATACTTCAACATCACTTCAGATATTTTGTGCGGAAAGTGAATACAAAGATATTGACGTAGAACTTCTTCATCAGAAACATCTTCAGGGGCAGGAATGACGCCATTAATTTCGCCGCGCTCACCACGGCAAATTTTCGTCGTCTCATCACGTAGTTCTGCCAGTTCGGTCTCCGACAAAGCATTTGGAATAACCAGATAACCATTGTCTTCATAAAAAGACTTTAAGCTACCGTTTGTTCGAGTCTCCTCTGTAATAAAATTGGTACCACTTTTAGCTAGAGACTCGAGCTGGGGGTCTAGGGTAACTGCCATTATATACACTCCTTTTATGATCAGAACTTAAAAGCTTAAGCCTAATTCTATTATCATTTGTATACTTAAGTATAGGTAAAAAGATGGGCGTTGTCGTTTGAAATTGCTTAAGAAGATTTTAAACAAGCGCCATTTAACCATGCCTGATACTAAAGGTGTTTTAAGCTATGCTGTAACTACCGCCCCCCTAGGAAAAAAGGTTAAAGTGTGCAGCACAGATGAGCAA
>CAZWJZ010000222.1:0-7816 GCA_964634665.1 uncultured bacterium
GGATGTGTTGGTCAAGTAGTTTTTGGTAGCTGCTGGCGTCACTGTTGTTAGGGCGACCATAAATCAGAAATCCTTGTATACCATTTTCTAGGCAGGTTTCTAAGTAGCTGTCTAGGTGTTTAAAGCTGTAATCCATGCCTAGAATTTGTAAGTGATAGTGACTTTCAAAGGCTTTTTGAGAAATGCCCATGAGTAATTCATTGGCCATATTGTGTGAACTTACAAAGGCTATGGTTTTGTTCTCTGGTGCTTGTTTTGCTTTTAAGATGATGTTGCCACGTCCTTGTTGTTTTTCTATACGACCTTCTCTTTCTAAAAGGTCTAAAGCCCTGACAACCGTTTGTCTTGAAACACCAAACGTTTCAGCAATATGTCTTTCTGGGGGTAGGCTTTGCCCAATACCTAACTCTCCCTTTTCAATCATAGAGAGATACACGCTATAGATTCGATAATAACGCGGCAATGGACTGTTAGGATCTAAAGTATGACCCGACATAAGCCTCCGAAAATAATTACGAGCCTAGTGTCTTCAGAACAAAAACTATGTTCTCAAGTTGTAGACTAGACAATTGGACTTCTCCAATCTATAATCACTGCTATCAGTTTGTCAAGTAGGCTGGAAGTTAATGAAGTCATATTAAGCTGACACTATTAACTTTATAAATCTCTGGATGTCTGTACGTTTCTAAGTAACACTCGAGCTTTTAGGGCTTTGGTTAAGGTACTTAGAAAGGTAATTTTATAGGAGGCAAGACATGAGTGATACTTTAAAAGTTGGCGTTATTGGGGTAGGTGGCATAAGCAGAACGCATATGCCGGGTTGGGCAGCGTCTGAACATGCAGAGGTTATTGCGGGTTCAGATATCAACGAAGAGCCGTTAAAAAAATGGGGTGAAACCCATGGGGTTAAGCATTTATCAACTAAGGTTGAAGATCTTTTTTCTAACCCTGATATAGACATTATTGACATTTGTACACCCAACATGTATCACAGCTCTTTAGCTATAGCTGCGCTAGAAGCAGGTAAGCATGTTATTTGTGAAAAGCCTTTAGCACCCACGCCAGAAGATATTAAGAAGATGATTGCGGCGCGTGATAAATCGGGTAAAGAACTCATGACGGCACAGCACTTTAGATTCAAAGGTAACTCAAGAGCCATGAAGCAAGAAATTGAACAAGGTGTCTTAGGGGATGTTTATCATGCTAGAGGCTGGATGCTTCGTCGTAATGCACTCATAGCTACGCCTAGTTTTATTCATAAAAAGCATAGCGGTGGTGGACCTTGCATAGATATTGGTGTGCATATATTAGACTTAACCCTTTGGCTTATGGGTAACCCTAAACCCGTTTCCGTGAGTGGTGTTGCAACGGCTAATTTAGCGCATCATGAGGGTGCATTTAGCAATTGGAATGGTGGCACGCTTATTCCTGACAGCTTCGATGTTGAAGATTTTGCAACTGCATTTATTCGCTTTGAAAATGGCGCAACCATGATGCTAGAAGTTAGCTGGCTTTTACACCATGACACTATGGGTGAAGACATGCAAAGCTGGATTTACGGCACGGAGGGTGGTTGTCACTGGCCTAGCGCCCAGTTTTTAGACACAAATTACACAACTAGGCAACTTAATAACCGTACTTTGCAGCTAACCAAAGATGTTATGGAGCCCCATGCGTTTGAGTGTTTTGAATTTGCTAAAGCGCTTGTTGAAGGTAGACCTTCACCGGTACCACCAGAGCAATCTTTACAAGTTATGGCGATACTCGATGGTATTTACCGTAGCCAAAAAGAAGGCCGAGAAGTCAGAATAGATATTTAGTAAGGCATTTGGCAGTTCAGTGCAGCATCTTTAGAAGTTAATTTTTGATAACTTGCCTAAAAAAAGTGTTGAACTGCCAAATTACTCTGAAACCGAAAGGATTGAGACATGAAAACAAGAACAGGGCAGTTTCCTATTGGCTTTAGGCGTATGGGTTTTGACTGGCACCAAGATTTAGATGCTTTAATTGCCTGGACCAAAGAAAATGACCTAGAGCTTATTGACTTAGGTCGAGATGCTGATACCACAGCTAAAAAAGTTACTGATGCAGGCTTAAAAGTAGGTTCAGCAGATTTTGCCGAATGGCAGCCCATGCTCTCAAGTGATAAAGCAAAAAGAGCAGACGCGGTAGCAAAAAATGCTGACTATATTCGCACTTGTGCAGCAGCAGGCGTAAAGAACTTCTTTTTGGTTATGCTACCTGAAGATGCTAGCAAGTCCCGCAAAGAAAACTTTGGCTATATGGTTGATAGTTTTGCTGAACTTGCCAGCACTCTAGAAGAAGTAGGGGGCAAAGTTGTTATAGAAGGCTGGCCCGGACCCGGTGCGCTTTGCTGCACACCCGAAGGTTATCGTACTTTCTTTGAACACTGCCCTTCAGAAGCTATGGGCGTAAACTACGACCCTTCTCACTTATTACGCATGGGCATAGACCCGCATCGTTTCTTAGAAGAATTCAAAGACAGAGTTTTTCATGTACACGGTAAAGATTGCATGATTATTAATGAAAATCTTTATGAGTACGGCAGTGAGCAGCCACCAACCTTTGGCACGCCAATTCCTTGGGGCAACATGCACTGGCGCTACACCATACCTGGACACGGTCTAAGCAGATGGCCACATATTTTAAAAACGCTAGAACAAAACGGCTATCAAGGTGGCGTGTCTATAGAACTAGAAGACGTACACTTTAGCTCAAACGCAGACAATGAAAAGTTAGGCATACGCCAAGGTGCCCTCTTTTTAAGTGGCTCATAACGTTTTGTTTTGAAGCAAAACCTAGACGCATTAATAACTATAAACTTAAACGACATGCATAATGCTTTAGGTCTAAAAAACAGCTTTGTGAAGCAAGCCAGCCAACCACTACTAAAACCCTACGCACAAAAACTAGCCAAAGATGTCCTAAGTTTTGACCAGCAAATAGCACAAAGCAGCTTGCAAGACGCCGCAAAACAACTCGGCACAAGCTACACAGCAGACATACGCACAACAGGGCTCGAGTATCTTCCTAGTCAGGGCCCTGTTCTTATTTTATCGAATCATCCGGGGTTGGCAGATACCTTAGCGCTTTTGGCGGTTTTAGCTCGTAATGATTTACGTATTTTGGCTTTAGACAGACCATTTTTGCGAGAGCTTAGGTATTTATCTGAAAAGCTCATTTTTGTTTCTGAAGAGAAAGAAAAGGCAGTGAGTGGCTTAAGAAAAACCATGAGATGGTTGCAGGCGGGCGGCGCGTTACTGACCTTTCCTGCTGGAAAAATAGAGCCTGACCCTTATGTGCGTGAAGGCAGCTTAGTGTCTGTTGAAACATGGTCTGATAGTGTTTATCAGTTAACGCGTGTAGTACCAGACTTGCAAGTCATAGTGGTTATGGTGGCAGGTGTTTTTAATAGTTCTGTTCTAAATAACCCTATAACAAGACTCAAAAAAGATACTGAAAAACAAGAACTCTTTGCAGCAGCCTTACAAATAGCTTTAAGACGCTACCAAAACAACACAATTGATTTAGCTTTTACCAAAGCTATAAGCCAGAAATACTCGAGTTTAGCTGAGTTTAAATTAGCGCTTCGTTCCAGAGCGGAAGATGCGCTTAAAAGCTTAGCTCAAAAACATACTAAGGCTATTTTTTACTAAGCTAATTTTTTGTTAAGTATAAGCTTGTAGCAGTTCTATGACTAAGCTAAAAAAACTGATAAGGTTTGATTTTACAATCCAATATCGTCATTAAAAACTAAGCTATTTTAAAACATGTAATTTAAGAGGTTATTTATGCAGCAAGCTTACCGTAAAACCAGCCAGCATCTTCTAGCAAGCCAAAAAGATGAATCTGCTAAAACAGCTTACGATATATACCCAGCAGTCAAGCTAGCTTCAGGCAAACTAAGTCAAGGCATAAAGGCTTTAGCTGAGCAACTCAAAACACAAAAGCTCATTGTGCTAGACGGCTATATTGGCGTTTACTGGCAAGCCATACGCGAAGCACTAGAGGCACAGTTTAAAGTAGTAGGCTTGAGGGTCTCATGGCAAGATATAAGCACGGCTTATCACTCAGAAAAAGACATTCTTGCTAAAAAAGAACCCTTTTTAGGCGCAGATGACCCCTTATTTGGAAAACGCTATACAGGCGAACTCAAAGACTTTATTGACCCCCAAAAACTCGAGCTTATAAAACCAAATGAACAAGCTGAGCTAAACATTATTTATGGTTGTGGTGCCGCGCTAGCTAACTGGCAAGACGCATACCATGTTTACCTAGACTTACCTAAAAATGAACTGCAGTTCAGAGCTCGAGCTTTAAGCATTACGAATTTAGGTATGCGTGAAGCTAGTGACCCTAAACAAATGTACAAGCAATTTTACTTTGTTGACTGGGTTGTGCTTAATAAGCACAAAGCTGACTTACTAAGCAAGCTTGATCTTTATGTTGATACGCAAAACCCTGAACTACCTAGCTTTATAAAGGCAACGGATTTACGAACTGCTTTAAGGCAAATGAGCGAAACAGCCTTTCGCGTAAGACCATGGTTTGAACCCGGTGTCTGGGGCGGAGCATGGATAAAAGAAAAAATACCCAGCCTAGCGCAAGAGGTTCTTAATTACGCATGGTCCTTTGAACTCATAACTCCAGAAAATGGCTTGTTACTAGAAAGTGACCAGAACTTACTCGAGTGTTCCTTTGATTTGCTTATGTACCAAAACTATGAAGCTGTGTTGGGTGCAAGTGCAGAGCGCTTCAAGCATGAATTTCCTATTCGCTTTAACTTTTTAGATACCTTTGCGGGCGGCAATTTATCTGTGCAGTGCCACCCACGCCCTGACTTTATACGTGAGCATTTTGGTGAATCATTCACGCAAGATGAAACCTACTACATTCTTGATGCCAAAGAAGACGCAACGGTTTACTTAGGGTTTAAAGAAGGCGTAACCCCCGAAACCTTTCAAGCCGCTTTAGAACACAGTGCAAATACAGCTACAGCACTCGATATAGAGCAATTTGTGAATAAGCTAAGCAGCAAAAAGCACGACTTATTCCTCATACCCAACGGAACCCTGCACTCCTCAGGCATTAATAACCTAGTACTAGAAATAAGCGCTACCCCTTATATCTTTACCTTTAAACTTTACGATTGGATGCGCTTAGGACTAGACGGAAAACCCCGCCCGCTCAATATAACAAGAGGCATGCAAAACCTTTACTTTGAACGCCAAGGACAACGCGTACTAGATGAACACATCTCAAAACCCGCTCTGCTCGAGTTTGGCGATGACTGGCAACTGATGCATTTACCAACCCATAAAGAACATTTTTATGATGTTCACCGTTTAGATTTTGCCAGCAGTGTAGAGGTAAACACTAATCATTCTGTGCATGTACTGAGTTTGGTAGAAGGTCAAAGTGTAAGGCTAGAAACCCAATCTGGCTATTCTCAAAGCTTTAGCTACGCAGAAACCTTTGTAGTACCCGCCGCAGCTCAAAGTTATAAACTCATAAACCAAAGTGCTGAACCCATCAAAGTTATAAAAGCTTTTATGAAAAGTTAAGCGGGTACTAAAGCAAATCTTCCGTAAGCCACAAACATGCAAAACAAAGTCAAAATAATATTTACATTAACGATTACTACAAAAATAGCGATAATTAACCCAATGTGCTTTTCATGGCTTCTACACAAGCTTTAAGGGCAGGTACAGGGTTATCTGGGTTAGCTTCATACTCTATAACTGCCATGCCATCAAAGCCACCTGCTTGCAGCGCAGCTACAAAGCCTTTTAAATCTAAATTACCCTGACCAACAATAGTGTCTTGCCATTGGCCATTCTTTTCAAAAATAAAGTCTTTATAGTGAACACCAGTTATATGACCTGCAAAGTCTTTAGCCCATGTGACAGGATTACCCGGTCGAGGACCAATCTGCATAGCCCAAGCAGTATCAATACAAAGACCAATTTCAGGTGCCCCTAAACCTAAAAGATGCCTAATAATCTCAGGTGAACCCCCAAAGTCATAACCACCATGATTATGAATACCCACCTTAATGCCGTACTCTTGACTAAGCGCACGCACTTTAGGAATAGCCTTTAAGTAAGAGTCAATATGAAAGGTAGCCGAAATATGCTTTGCGCCTGCCGCTGCAACACAGTCAAACAAGTCACGCTCATTGTCATTACCAACAAAAGCCTCAACACCAATAGAAAGAATGGAAATCCCCTCATTTTCATAGGTATCTATGACGCTTTGCCAGCCTTTTAAATCATGAAAGTCAGCATGAACACGACAAACCTCAATGCTATCTAAGCCAATTTCCCTCACTTTTTTAGCCACTTCAGCATTATCTTTAAATTCACGAAAGCAGTAACTTTGAACACCATAATCAAGCGCAGAAGCCATACGTTATCCTCCAGAATAATTGTTTAGCATAGTTTACCTTGAATACTAAACTAAAGTAATAGCCCATTAAGCTAAGCATGCTTAAATCTAACCCAATCAAACTTGAAGCAAACAAAAAGATTAGTCTTTAGTAAGTAGCTCAAACGGAAAAACACCAGTAAAAAGCCGAGGCCAAGCCAAATAAGCATCTTTCCAGACAAACTCGAGTTTTGAGTCTGCAAACTGTTCTTGCCATAATGTTTTAGCGAGAGGCTCGAGTTTTTGGTTTATAAGTTCTTCTGCTTGGCTTTGTTGCTGACCTAAATTCCAAATGTCAGGCTTTAATTCTTTATAAATAGCTGTGCGAATGTCTGCTTGGTACAAATAATCATCAACAAATCGATTAAAGAGGATATTAATCCAGAGGCTTTGATTGCTTTTTTGTTGAGAGCAGAGCGCCATAGCAATGGTTGAACCCAGCGTGTTTCCCGCGGTATTCCACGCGCCAAACGCTGCTAACTGACTTAGCGGAATACTCTGCCTTAAGAGCTTCATAAAGCGTAACTCTGCACCATTTGGGTAAGCAATATCAGCAATAGCAACAGGTTTTTCTGGCAGCATGCGCTTAATACTGTCAATAAATTCAGGTAAATGCCGTGAGCTGGTATCAACCTGAGCGTAATCAGGTTGAGCCGTTTCATAAGCTTGCTTGTGCGCTGGCACATTAACTGCTAGTACCCAATCTGCTTCAGCAAAGCTATCTACCTGAATGCAGTTTGCTGCACGCAAATGCGCCTTTATGAGTTCACCTGCAGGTCTATCTTCAAACATCATGCCAGCCTGCGCCCCAGTTACCGCAGAGTAACGAACAAAAACTTTCGACGCAGTTTCTTGCAACACTCGAGCTACTAGCGTGCAGGGTACTTCGTCTGCGCCAGGGTAAATATCTACCTTATGCCAGACTGCGAGTTCATCGGTTTTTGCTTCTAAGGCTCGTTTATCAAGTGCAGCAAGCCCGTAAGTACTGGTGTCATCTAAAGTTAAACAAAGATGCTCCAAGATGCCTGTTTTGACCATTTCTAAAGCCTTAAGATGAAGTTGATGATTTCTTTGCCTTGTTGCTAGCCAATCTTCAAAATGAGCTTTGGGAACAGTAGCTTGCGCAGCGTCTGCTAGGGTTTTATCTTCAGTTAAGCCATAACGCATCCATTTATCAAAGTGACTGCTGTAGCTTCGTAAAGCGTCACCAAAGTCAGCAAAATAAGCTTTCTCTTCGTAAGGGTCGTTACCATGCGGAACACGCACAATAACGCCAAATGCCAGAATCTTTAAGTTTGGCTTGAGCTCTTTTAAATCACTCAAAAGCGCTAGTTTCTGACTAGCACTGTCTAAGCTATCACTCAGACGC
>CAZWJZ010000223.1:0-555 GCA_964634665.1 uncultured bacterium
TTGGTTTTTATGCTTATTTTGGTGTCAGGTACAGCTTTTGCTCAAGATGCTTTTTTAGGTGCATGGCAAGGCGTTATTGGGCCTGATGTTGTTAATCTAAATATAGGAGTTGTTTTTGAAGAGTTTGAAGGTGAGCTGCAAGCTAGCATTACTATTCCTGTTCAAGGCTTTGAAGGCGCACTTAGCATAGATGAAATAACTGAAGATAGCATTGTGATGAGCATTGAAGGCGTACCAGGTGACCCTAGCTTTGATGGCACGCTCGTAGAAGACAGCATTACAGGCAGCTTTAGTCAAGGGGGGCAAGAATTAGCTTTTAGTTTAGAACGCTCGAGTGAGGCGGTTTCTTTGCAGCGTCCGCAAGATCCTGTTGAGCCTTATCCTTATAAAACTGAAGAGTTGCGTTTTACTAATGGTGATATAAGCATTGCTGGAACGCTTAGTTTACCTGAGGGTGAGGGGCCGTTTGTTGCTATTGTGATGATTACGGGTAGTGGACCTCAAGATCGCAATGAGGCTTTAGCAGGGCATAGACCGTTTTTGGTTTTGGCTGAC
>CAZWJZ010000223.1:565-7789 GCA_964634665.1 uncultured bacterium
CTGGCTTTGCGGTTCTTCGTACTGATGATCGTGGTGTGGGGGGTACAACAGGTGATTTATCGCAAGCAAGTTATGAAGATTTAGCTGGCGATGTGATTGCTGCAATTGCCTTTTTGGCAGAACGAGAAGATATAGACGCAAGCAAAATAGGTTTATTTGGTCATAGTGAAGGTGGCTTTATAGCGCCCCTTGTTGCCTCACAACAAGACATAGCTTTTTTGATTAGCATGGCGGGTCCGAGCGTAAGTGGAGCTGAGGTTCTTGATTTACAAAATCGTCTTATTCTAGAGCAGGAAGGCGCAACAGAAGAAGAGATTCAAGCACAACTAAGCTACTTACAAAAGCTAGGTGACGCGCTTAGCCGAGAAGCCTATGAAGAAGCAGCAGAGCTAACAGAAGCTCGAGTGCGAGAAAGTTTTGCCAGTGCAGACCCAGCAGATTTGCCAAGCGAAGACGTGCAAGAGCAATTACTTGCAGCGCAGGTGAGCAATATTGCTACGCCTTACTTTCGTAATATCTTTGTGTTTGACCCGCAACCTTACTTAAAAGAGCTTGATGTGCCGGTACTTGCTTTTTATGGTGATAAAGACATTCAAGTTGATCCAGCGCAAAATCTAGAACCACTAGAGCTTGCCTTGGCTAATAATGCAGATGCCACCATTAGAGTTTTTGAAGGACTAAATCACCTTATGCAACCTGCTGAGACAGGCGCTATAAGTGAGTACGAAACTATAAATACAAGCATAGCGCCAGAAGTTTTAGAGTTTATTACGACTTGGTTAAGTGAGCGTTTTTAATCTCGTAAAGCTTTAAATTTAGCTGTTTTTTGACAGGCTTTCCAGTAAGCCATAAAGCTGTTGTAGGCCTTAGAGGGCGGGCTAAACATAGCCTTAAAAGCCTCTAACTGCACAGCTTTATGTGCCCAACTGTGAATGGCAGGATGCGCCCTAGATAAAGGTTTCTGAGAACACAAAGCTAAAAAATCATTAAGGCTACCGACAAAGATTTGCAAGTCAGGAAGGTTCTTAGCTAACGCCACAATAAACTCACAACGCTTCTGACTTACAGGAAAACGCGTTAGCACCTCAGGCTCGAGTATCAACACTCGGTTGGCATATTTGTCTTTGTGCCAGTTTGGGTCAAGCATCCACATGTGGTAAAGCAAAATGGGTTTGTCATCATTAAGTGCTTTAAAGTTTGCTTCAGGTAGTTTAGTTTCAGGTTTGTACGCTTCAAAGGCATTAAGTACCTTGGGTACGATCTCAATAGGGAAGCTACTGTAAGGAATATCTAAAAAAGTATTGTGTTGACTCGAGTTACTAAATTTATTTAGATTATCTTGATTCGCAACGTACTTCTTGCTTGAAAAACTACCTGCCACCCACTGCCAAGATAAGCTGTTAGAGGCTAAATCGCCATCTAATAAATGATAGTACATCCAGCTTGCACCTGCCTTCCAGTGGACTTTGGCGACGTTACAAACGACAGCAGCTAGCCACATGCGCTCATGGTTATGCAAGTAGCCTGTTTCATAAAGCTTGGTAATAGCAGTATCTAACACCTTAATACCTGTTTTGGCATCACGAATAGCTGTGGGTAGCTGACCGTGGCGTACATCCTCTTGAGGTTGTCTTAAGTCACTAAAAATCGCATCTTTATGAAAACCATAAACGGTTTGAAAAAAGTCACGCCAGCCTAATTCAAAAATAAGTTTTTCTGCATCTTTAAAGCTGTACTTTTTAAGAAGGGCTTCTAAAATGTTAGTTGTATTTAACACACCGTGAGTCAAATAGGGGCTTAACTGTGTGACTGCGCCACTCAAATAATTTCGACTACGTGCGTAATGCTTCGGTTCAATTGCATTAACACGCTCATAAATGCTTGTTAGATCACTCGGAAAAGAAGACATGCCCCATGCTAAAAGAGAAAGGCCAAAACAAAGCTTACGCTGACCTACAGTAAGTAAAAAGACCGCAAAGGTACATTAAATTATGCCAGTTTTAGAAAAAACCTGCCTAAGCTGTGGGCGAATTATGAGCTACCAGAAACGCTGGGCAAAAAACTGGCACGAGCTAAAGTACTGCAGTCAAAAATGCCGTAAACACAAACCTGACAAGCTCGACAACATGTTAGAAGAACACTACCTTCAGCTTATTAAAACAAAAGCCATTGTGACAGAAGAAGATATCGCCAGACAGCTAAATGAAGCCCCAACTGACCTAAGAGAACGCATTCGCAAAGCAGCCCGAAGGTTAGTTACTACAGGGAACTTCGAGTTAATACAAAACGGTAAAACTATTGACCCTTCAAGCGCTAAAGGCCCCATTAACTTAAGGCGTAAATCATGAAAATCCAGCTTTTATTCCCCCACCAACTCTTTAAAGACACTCGTATTTTACAAGAAGCAGACACAATCCTATTACTAGAAACGCCCCTCTTCTTTAAAGACAAACACCACACCGCACTGTTCCACAAGCAAAAACTCATGCTGCATAGAGCCAGCATGAAACACTACGCTCACAGACTCGAGCTTCAAGATTTCAAGGTTCACTATGTTGACTACAAAGATGCTGATTTTGACACGGTTTTTACTCATTACAAAATTAAAAGCCTAAGGGTTTATGACCCTGTTGATTACCTACTCGAGCGTAGATTAAAGCGTGCTTGTAAAAACAAGGGTGTTGATTTGGAAGTTTTAGCGTCACCTAACTTTTTAAATACGGCTGAAGATAATCAAGACTTATTTGCTGATGATAAATGGTTCATGGCTTCCTTTTACAAGCAGCAACGCCAGCGCCTAAATATTTTGCTAGACCAAGACCAGCGACCCTCAGGTGGCAAGTGGTCATTTGATAAAGAAAATCGCAAGAAACTCCCTAAAAACAAGCTTTCAGATATTCCTAAACTCCCTAAAATTGCATGGGATGACACCTTAACAGAAGCTAAAGACTATGTTGAAGCAAACTTTCCTAAGCATTACGGTGAGTTGAGTAATGCCTACTATCCTTACACTCATGAACAAGCTGAAAACTGGCTTGACGTCTTTCTAAAAGAACGCTTTGCAGATTTTGGTACTTACGAAGATGCCATAGTGAAAGGCGAAAACTGGCTTTATCATAGTGTCTTAACTCCCATGCTAAATATTGGTTTGTTAACACCCAAACAAGTGATTGACAGCAGCATGAGTTACGCAGAACAAAACAAGATACCCATAGCAAGCCTCGAAGGCTTCATAAGACAAATCATAGGCTGGCGAGAATTCATGCGAGCTGCCTATCAACGCTTTGGCATAAGCATGCGAACAAGTAACCACTGGCAGCACACACGCAGCATGCCACAGGCATTCTACACAGCAAGTACCGGCATAGACCCTATAGATGACAGTCTAAAACGCATCATTGAAACAGGTTACTGCCATCATATAGAACGCCTCATGGTGCTAGGCGGTTTTATGTTCCTATGCGAAATTAAACCCACCGATATTTACACATGGTTCATGGAAATGTTCATAGATAGCTACGACTGGGTTATGGTGCCAAACGTTTACGCCATGAGCCAAAACAGTGCAGGTGGGCTCATAACCACCAAGCCCTACTTCTCAGGTTCAAACTACATACGCAAAATGTCGCACTACAAAAAAGATGACTGGGCAGACACATGGGACGCCCTCTACTGGCGATTCATACTCAAACACAAAGATAAACTAAGCAAAAACCCACGCTGGAGCATGATGACAAACCAAGCCAGCAAACTAAGCGAAACTCGATTGAAAGAAATCCAAAGCCAAGCTGACAGTTTTTTAAATATACTCGAGTAAAGCAAAAAATAAAGAACTCGAGCTTTGCATTTTCAAATAGGGTAATGAGTAGTTAACGTCTCTTTGCTTGACACTCTTCAAGCCTGCTTCGTATACTTTTAACTAATGAACGCTGCACTTTACAACCCGCCAAGAAACAGGGGCGCTGTGTAGCTTTACGAAACGCAGTTAAAGACCCCGTTGGTTTTAAGACTAACGGGGTTTCTTTTTGAAAGGAAAAAGACTTATGAGAATGACCCAGACCATGCGCATGACCCAGTTATTTACAACTACCCAAAGAGAAAATCCAAATGACTCAGATGTGCTGAGTTACCAACTCCTCTACCGTGCAGGCTACATTCGTCAACTAGGGGCAGGCATCATCAACATGCTCCCCCTCGGCTTAAGGGTCGCTAGAAAAATAGAGCAAATCATCAGAGAAGAAATGGATGCTCTTGCTGGTCAAGAACTTATCTTACCTATGGTTCACCCAGCTGAACTCTGGAAAAAATCAGGCCGCTGGGACGCCGTAGATGCAGAACTCTTAAGATTCAAAGACAGAGCTGATCGTGACTACTGCTTAGGCATGACACACGAAGAAATTATGGCTAGCTTAGCTGCACAATTCACTAACAGCTACAAGCAACTCCCTTACATGCTCTACCAATTCCAAAACAAATTTCGTGACGAACCAAGAGCCAGAGCAGGCCTAATTAGAGCACGTGAGTTTGTCATGAAAGATGCCTACTCATTTCATGCAGACTCAGACGACTTCGATGTTTTCTACAAAAAAATGTATGACGCCTACATGAACATCTTTACAAGATGCAACTTAGAAGTCATAGCGGTAGAAAGTGATACGGGTCTCATGGGGGGCAAGCAAGCACATGAATTCATGTACCTAACAGGCATAGGTGAAGATACTTTACTTATATGCTCGAGTTGTGACTACCACGCTAACAGGCAAGTTGCTTTGTTTCACAAAGAAGCCCAAGTAGAAGAACAAAAAGCTTTAGAGGAAGTTGTTACGCCAGATACAAGCACCATAGATTCTTTAGCGCAATTTCTTAACATTCCAACTTCAAAAACAGCCAAAGCGGTTTTCTTAAAAGATGACAAAGCAAAAAATGGCAAGTTAATCTTTGCAGTGGTTCGTGGCGATATGGATTTAAATGAAACCAAACTTGCAGCCCAACTTAAAGCCCAAGATTTAAGACCTGCCACCATTGAAGAAATAAACGCAGTAGGTGCAGAAGCAGGCTACGGTTCACCTATTGGCATAAAGCGTGAAAATGTAATTGTTATTGTTGATGATGCCATTGCTAACAGCAACAACTTAGTTGCAGGCGCAAACAAAGCAGGGTATCACTATCTTAATACCAATCTAGGTAGAGATTACGAAGCTGATATAGTTGCTGATATAGCTGCTGCCAAAGCAGGTGATAAGTGTATTAAATGCGGTAATGAACTAAGCGAAGAGCGTGGTGTTGAAGTAGGCAATATATTTAACTTAGGCACCAAATACGCAGATTCGTTTGACGCTACCTTTTTAAATCAACAAGGCAAAAAAACGCCTATTCATATGGGTAGTTATGGCATTGGTGTAGGTAGGCTCATGGCTGTCATTGTAGAAGCTTTTCATGATGACTATGGCATAAAATGGCCTAAACAAGTTGCTCCTTTTGATGTAAGCATCATCTTATTAAAAGACAAAAAATCAGATGAACCTACCAACGTTGCAGAGCAAGTCTTTAACGACCTCAAAGCAGTAGGTCTAGAAGTCCTCTTTGACGACAGAGATGAAAACCCAGGTGTAAAATTCAAAGATGCAGACCTCATTGGCACACCTCTACATATAACCATAGGTTCAAGAGGACTAAGCAACGGCATAGCTGAAGTAAAAGACCGCATAACAGGCGAAAAGCACGAAGTAGCCATGGCAGAGCTAAATGAATTTGTTATGAACTGGGCTCAAAGCTAACACCGCAAAGTCTAAAGTGTTTGAAAAAACAAATATAGTTAGCAGGTTAGTTACTTATCGAGCAAGCCTTAGTAACTGACCTGCTCAATTATTTAAATTGATTGCTTAAAGTTCTTTTAAAAACCTATTTATATCTTGCTCATTAAGGTACTTGGCCTTGCTGCGTTCTGCGTAAATAACGCTTCTGAAATCTCTGACAGCTTTAGTGAGCATGTCATTCACAATCACATAATCAAATTCTTTTAAAGCTTTTATTTCTTCACGCGCTCTGCTTAAGCGTTTCTGTATTTTTTCTTCAGAGTCAGTACCACGGCCCCTTAAGCGTCTTTCTAACTCACTTAAGGTTGGTGGCGCTATAAAAATCATGATGGCTTCAGGCATTTTTTGCTTAACTTGTCTAGCACCTACAAGCTCGAGTTCTAAGAGTACATCTTGACCTGAGTTCAGGGCATCTTTGACGGGTTTGGCTGGGGTGCCGTAGTAGTCACCTACATAGTCGGCATGCTCGAGTAGGCCGTCGTTGTTTAAGAGTTGTTCGAATTCTTCTTTGCTGTGAAAGAAGTATTGTTTGCCGTGGGTTTCGCCGGTTCGTTTGGCTCTGGTGGTTGCAGATATGGAGAAGTAGAGCTTGTCTATGTCGGGTAGGGCAGCGTGGCGTATGGTGTCTTTGCCGACGCCAGATGCGCCTGACATGACGAATAGGGAACCAGTTTTTTTCATTGTGTTAGCTTTCTGGGAGTGCACGTGAGGGTCATTGCTGTGAGTTTAGCAAAGCTTGTGCTGAATGGAAAGTTTTTTGCAGGAGGTGTTTTTTGTGTTGTTTTGTGCTTAACTTTTTTTGCATATAAGTTAGATATTGTCTAGCATGCCAAGTACAACGCTTTTGGCTTGTTCTGCTGCTATCTGGGTGAAGGCTCTAAAGTCTGTTTTGGCATCGTGATTAGCGGTGTCACTTATGCTTCTTATGATGACAAAGGGGATGCTCCAGCGTGAGCAGATTTGGGCTACGGCTGCGCCTTCCATTTCTGCGCAGTCACCGTTGAAGGTTTCTCTTAACCAGTTTACTTTTTCAATGTTGGCTATGAACTGATCGCCTGATAAAATGCGGCCTTCTATGCTTTTGCCTTTTAGGGTTTTGGCTGCGTTGAGGGCGAGGGTTTTTAAGTTTTGGTCTGCTTGCCAGCTTAAGTCTTCACCGGGTATAACACCGAGTTGATAGCCGAGTGCGCTTACATCTAGGTCATGTTGAAGGCAGTCATGACTAATGACTATGTCACCCACGTTCAGCTTGGGGTTGATTGCGCCTGCTACGCCTGTAAAGATGATTTGGCTAACGCCTTCTAGAATCATGACTTGGGTGAGGGCTGCGGCATTTACTTTGCTTATGCCGCACTGGGCAATCATGACGTTGTGCTTTTGTAAGTTGCCTAAATGCAGGGTGAAAGGG
>CAZWJZ010000224.1:0-7761 GCA_964634665.1 uncultured bacterium
AAACCCACAACTCGTGAAAGAACTTATAGAACAAAAGTTAGGACAATAAGTTTAAACTTATTGTCCTAATTCAAAATAAAGTGAGTTGGGTTTATTGGGTTGCCACAAAAGCAATCTCTAAAATAACATCATCTTCTACACTAGCAACAAGAGGTACACTCGGAATGCTAATATCGAAATCTTTGTAAAGAATGGTGGTTGAGCCTAAACCTTCTAGTTGAGTTTCTGAACTTACGGTTACATTAACTGCAAAGATGGCTTCTAGCGTTGTACCTTTTATGCTTAAATCACCTGTTATTTCTACGTCAAAACTATCACCAACTGCTACAGTTTCAGGTAAACCCGTAATACTTGTGGGTGTAAACGTAATGAACTGAAATTCATCTTTTTCTGATTCTAAGATGCGGCGTTGAAGTTGGCCTGTACGACGGTTATCATCTGTTTCTAAAGTTCTGGCATTAATGCTTATTGTGCCAACGGAGGCAGCTTGTGGGTTTGACAAGTCAAAACTAATTTCACCTGTCACATCGGGGGTTATGCCTTCCACCGTTTTATCTCTACCTAAGAGTACTTCATCTATATAAAAGCGAGCTTCGCTGCCTTCACTAAGATTAAATTGCGCAAAACCTACTGAGAAGACGAGTGCCAATAAACCAATAGCCATTTTTTTCATTTTTGTTCTCCAAATCATTTTACTCAAAAAGCCTAACAGCTAATTGTTTAGATTGTGTGTGATTTAAAGCGTAATTTTATTCATGAAAGCTTTAACGATTGAATAAAATGTAAAATTTAATTTGAGGCAAGCTATTACTTAATCTATTCCAGATTGCAAGTTTGGCTTTGTTCTTTTTAGTGATAATCTTAACAGATGCATTCTCATCCTAATAAGCAAGCTAATTCAGATGATTGTTTTGTTTGCGGACGTAATAACCCCAAAGGGCTTTACATGTCTTTTTTTGACAATGGTATTGACGAGGTTGTTTCTCACTATACAGTTGAAGAGTCTTTTCAGAGTTACCCCGGTGTGGTACATGGCGGCATTATTACCAGCATGCTAGATGAAGTTGTAGCGAGGGTTTCGTTTATTGGTGATCCGCATAAATTCATGATGAGTGTAAAACTTGAAGTTAAATTTAGGAAGCCTGTGCCTATTGGGGAGCCTTTGCTGATTAAGGGTCGTATTGTTAAGTTAAAAGGACGCTTAGGGCAGGCTGTTGGTGAGGTTGTTTTGTCTGATGGTACGGTGGCTGCTGAGAGTAGCATGACATTAGCTGATATGCCCAAAGCGCTGGCGAGTGAATCTCGTTTGCAAGCGCTTGGCTGGCGGGTAGATGAGTAATTAAAAGTAAAACGTGTGACTACGGTTTAATTGGTTTTAAGATGCTAGTCTTGATTTTACTTGCTCATTGCCTTGTGTTTCTGTAATACCTGCTAAGCTACTTTTATGTCATTAACTACTTTAAATTTAGGTAAAAGACTCGAGTCGGCTTTGTTGTCTGGGCATCCTTGGGTGTATCGTAATCATTTGCCGAAGCATCAGTTAAAAACGGGCTACTGGGTGCGTCTTGAAGCGGGTCAGGCGAGTTCAATTGGTTTGTTTGATGAGGATGGCGCAATTGCGGTTCGTTTGTTTAGTGATTCGGTTTTACTTGATCGCAACTTTATGCAAGAGCGTGTTCAGGATGCTGTTACGCTTCGGTCTTTAATTAAGCCTAACACCACTGCGTATCGTTTGATTAATGGTGAGAATGATGGCTTGCCAGCTATTGTGGTGGATGTTTATGAGCGCTATTTGGTGGTAAAAACTTATGCTAAAAGTGTTGAAACGCTACTAGATGATTTGGTGTTTGCACTGAGTAAAGAAATGAAACCCAAGGGTATTGTGTGGCGTACTGCGGATGGTTTGAGTGCTTTGTGGGGTGAGTTACCACCACCTGAATTAACTATTAAAGAAAATGGTCTTTCTTTTATTGCGAATTTGTATGATGGTCAAAAGACAGGTCTTTTTTTAGATCAACGAGATAACCGTCAGGCAGTAAGGGAATTAGCTAAAGACCGGACGGTACTTAATTTATTTAGTTACAATGGTGCCTTTTCGGTTTACGCTTTAGCTGGCGGGGCTATAAGTGCAACAAGTATAGATATTGCGGCAGCTGCTAATAAAGATGCGGTGCGTAACGCTGCCCTAAACGGTTTTGATGATACCGTGCATGAGGCTGTAACAGCCGATGTTTTTGATGTGCTACAAAGTTACGTTAAACAAAAGCAAAAGTTTGATATGGTTATTTTAGATCCACCTTCGTTAGCTCAAGATAAAAAAAGTAAATACGCAGCCTTACGTGCCTACAAAAAACTTAACTTGCTTGCCATGCAACTCGTAACTGATGGTGGGCTGCTGATAAGCTCGAGTTGTACTTCTCAAGTTTTTCCTGATGATTTTAAGGCCATGCTTGCAGAGGTAGCTAAAGACCTGAAGCTGCGAACGCAAATTGTTCATGAGGCAGGTCACGCGCTTGATCATGCGGTTGCCCTTAATTTTCCTGAGGGTCGCTACCTTAAGTTTGTAGCTATAAGGGTGCTAGTTTAGGCAAAATTATCTGTAGCCACTGTAAGGCTAAGCTTGGTCTTAAAGCTTACCGAGTAAAGACGGATTAAGCTTAAGTCTTTTATTGACATAAATTAAGGCACTTAAATTGTAAGCAATATAAGAAATCGAAGTTGCTACGGCTGCACCGTTCATACCGTAGCGAGGAATGAGCAAAAAGTTAAGCAAAACGTTTAGGATGAGTACAATAGATACCATAATGGAAGCTTCATTATGATGACCTGTTAAGGTCATAAGGGCACCAACAGGACCAGATAAGGCGCTTAGGGCTTGACCTATCATTAAAATTATAAGAGCTATATAGGCGGCTTTAAAGTCAGCGCCAAAGATACCCAAAAGCCATGGGCCAGCAAAACCTAAAACTAAGCTGGCTAGCATGGTCACAACAAAGATAGCCTTGGCAGATATACGCAAAGTACGTTGTAATTCAACTCTTTTATTGCCATGAAAAAGCCTTGCAATTACAGGTGCTGCTGACATATTGACAGCGGTTAAGCCAAGCTTTGCAAGGTCGGATATACGTGAAGCAGCCCCGTAAAATGCCACTTCCGTTGTATTGACCATAGTTCCAAGCATAACTGCGTCAATACGTTTCATAAAATAGAGTAAAGCGGTAACCGCAAATAAAGGTAAAGATACTTTTAGCCAAAGCTTAGTTTCGAAGCTTGCTTTTGCATTTTTAATAGCCTTGGGTAAAGCACGACTAAGCCAGAATTCACCCAAACCTAAACTCAAGCTAGATGCCAGAAAACTTAAAAGTAAAACTAAGGGTGCATTTAAAGGTTGAATGCTAAAAAAGCCAATCGTAACAAAAGCAATAAATAATAAAGGTTTAATAAGGCTTTCTAACAGGGCTGCTTGACTCGTACGATTAAATGACCTTAGTGCTGCCGTGCGAATAGATATGTGAGTTAAAATAGGAAGGCTAAGCATAGCTATAAAAAAGCTAAGCTTAAGTTCGTTCGTGAGTACAGCTTGCCTAAACAAAACAACACTATAAGTTACCAAAATAATACTAAAAGAACTCGCTAGTAAAGCGCTGCTACTACGCTTTAAAATGCCTTTAAGTTTTGACCAGTCTTTTGCCTCTAAGTAAGTTGGTATAAAACGCAACAGAGACGATTTAAAACCCATTTCGGCAACCATTGTGAATATTTGCAAGAAAGATAAAACAAAAAAATAAATTCCAAAACTATCTGAACCCATAACTCGAGCTAGTACAACTGATAAAAGGAAACTTAAGGCTAGACCAAAAGGCTGAATGAGTAGCATGCTACTGGTGGCACGTAGTAAATCGCCTTCAGAAGAGCGTGATTTGAGTAGTTTTTTGAGTGATTGGAGAGAAAGTTGAATAGATATCATAAGAGTAATTCTTGAAGCTGAGAGATGATGTAACCCTGTTACTTAGTTAAGTCTAAAGCTAAACGCATAACTTGTCAGTGAGTTTTAAGGGTAACTAGCGTTTAGATGCTTAAAGCTCGAGCTTTGTTAAACTAGCCTTATGACTCAACGACGTTTTGAACGCATTCTTCAGGTTTTAAGTAAACGCCAAAAAGACCTGAGCATTATGGCTGAAGATGTTTATAAGCCTCACAATTTATCGGCCATGCTTAGAACTTGTGACGCGGTAGGTATTGGTCAAGTGAATGCCATTAACCCTACAGGCGGCATTCCGACCTACAATGAAACAAGTGGTAGTGCCGATAAATGGATTAACGTAACTGTTTTTAAGACCTTTGCTGAAGCGCATGAATGCATTAAGTCACAAGGTATGCAACTTATTGCTACAACCCTCTCAGATTCAGCTGTTGATTACCGAGATGTTGACTACACAAAGCCAAGCTGTATTTTGTTTGGTAATGAAAAAAGAGGTGTAAGCTCAGAAGCAGCGGCAGTTGCTGATAAGCACATCATTATTCCTATGCTTGGCATGGTGCAATCCCTTAATGTATCTGTTGCCACAGCTGTTATTTTGTTTGAAGCGCAGCGCCAACGCCGTGATGCAGGCATGTACAACGAGCCACACTACAGCAATGAAGAAATGCAAAGGCAAGCGTTTAAATGGCTTTACCCTAAAGAAGCAGAACAATTAGAAAAAGATGAAAAACCTTATCCTAAACTTAATGAAGAAGGCGTTATACAAAACGTAAGCTTCTTCAAATAGTATTCATAATTCATTGTTTAGACTTAAGTTTATATGAATTTTTCTAAGCGTTTACTTAATCTATTTTTTTGTCTAGCCATTGTAGCTGTAACATCAGCTTGCAACTTTGGTAATGCACAACTCGAGTGTACCCCTAACCCTTCAGAAGCTAGTTCTCCTGCGGAGGGTTTTTCGCTTGTGATTAATGGTTTTGATCAAGTTGTTGGTATTGCTAATGCTAATGATGGTTCTGACAGGCTTTTCTTTGTTGATAAAATTGGCTGTCTCTATGTTTTAGATGATGGCAATTTAGAAACCTTTTTAAATGTACGTGACAGGGTTGCTACCAATGGTGGCGAAAAAGGTCTACTTGGCTTAGCCTTTCACCCTGATTACAAAGACAATGGTCGCTTTTTTATAAATTATGTAGACCTCGACAGTGATGACACTATCATTGCTGAGTACGCTGTATCAGGTAATCCGAATCAGGCAAGGCCAGAACTCGTTAAAACGATTCTGAGGTTCGACCAACCCTTTGGTAACCATAACGGTGGACATTTAGCGTTTAGTCCAAGAGATGGCTACCTTTATATTGCTACAGGCGATGGGGGAGATGGTGGTGACCCTAGAGAATACGCTGAAAACTTAACCTCTTACTTAGGTAAAATACTTCGTTTAGATATAGACAATGGTGACCCCTACGCAATCCCTGAAGATAACCCTTACAGTGTCGAAAGTGGCGCGCTTCCAGAAATATGGGCTTATGGTTTAAGAAACCCGTGGCGCTACAGTTTTGATAGAGAAACCGCTGATCTTTACATAGGTGACGTAGGTCAAAGACTTTTTGAAGAAATAAACTTTCAACCTGCCGATTCTAGAGGCAAAGAAAACTACGGCTGGAATCAACTTGAAGGTACAAGTTGCTTTAACAAAAGTAATTCAAATAAACCCTTAGAGTCTTGCGAAAAAGAAGGAACGGTCTTGCCCATACTCGAGTATGATCATTCTCAAGGGGTTTCAGTTACAGGTGGCTTTGTTTATAGAGGTACTGAACACCCTGATTGGCAAGGTAAATACTTTTATGCTGACTTTGCAATGGGCACTATCTGGATTGCGGAAAGAAATGAAGATGGTAGTTGGTCAAGTGAAGTCTTCTCAAAAACGCCTTTTAGAATTTCAAGCTTCGGTGAAGATGAAGCAGGCGAACTTTACCTAGCTGATTTTGCTGGCAAAGCCGTTTATAAACTAGGTTCAAATAACTAGGCGAAGCACAAAAGCCTTGCTATGGTAGGGCTTATGAAGCAAGCTTTTGCTGTTCGTGATTTAGGCTTACTAGACTACAAAGAAGCATGGACACTACAACTAGAAACCCATAAAGCGGTTGCTGAAGGTAAAAGCCCAGTAACCCTTTTGCTGGTTGAACACCCAGCTGTCATAACCTTTGGTAAAAAAGGTGGACGTGATAACCTGATAGTAAAAGAAGAATTCTTGCTTGAAAGAGGCTTTGTGCTTTACGACATAGAACGCGGGGGTGACATAACCTATCACGGGCCCGGTCAACTCGTTGCCTATCCTATCTTTAAAGTAGGGCGGCAAGTCAGAACCTACTTAAGACAACTCGAGCAGGTCATTATTAACTTATTAGCAAACTATGATTTGGCTAGCGAAGGCAGCCCCGGTTACGCTGGTGTTTGGGTGGCTGAGGAAAAAATAGCTTCCATTGGTGTGGCTATAAAAAGAGATGTTTCGTTTCATGGTTTAGCACTAAATGTAAATACAAACTTAAATCACTTTAACTACATAGTGCCTTGCGGTTTGGTCGGTAAGCGCATGACGAGTCTAGAAAAATTAACAGGTCAGCAGCTTGATATGGGCATAGTGAAAGAACAACTTGTTGAACAGTTTGAAGATTTGTTTTCTCAACAGGCTGCTTAAAGTTCTTTCTTAAGTAAATTCGTCGAGAATTTGTAATTTAAGATTTAGCTGATGCATGTGCTTTGTTTAAGCAAAAGCTGTGTGTAAACTTAAAAAGCGCTAAACTACGCTTATGCCTGAAGAAACCCTTTTTTCTAAGATTATTCGTAAAGAAATACCTGCGGATATTGTTTATCAAGATGAGCTTGTCACAGCTTTCCGTGACATAAACCCGCAAGCACCCACGCACATTCTTATTATTCCCAATAAGCTTATTGCAACTGCAGCTGATGTAGAAACAGAAGATGAGCTTGTTTTGGGTCGTTTGTTTACCGTTGCGCGCAAAATTGCCGAGGCGGAAGGTTTAGAAAAAGGCTATAGGCTTATTGTGAATTGCAAAGACCATGGGCACCAAGAGGTTTACCATTTACATATGCATCTTGTAGGTGGAAAAGCGCTAGGGCCTATGCTTTTAAGGGGTTAGTTAAATGCAGCGTAATACGAGTCAAAGACGAGCAATTTTGACTGCGCTCGAGTTAGCGCAAGGTCCGCTTACACCTCAAGAAGTTCTTAATTTTGCTATGCAGGAGCAAGCTAGTCTTGGTATTGCTACCGTATATAGAAATTTGAGTAGCCTTGAAGAGCAAGGTGAAATAGTGGCAGTGCATTTACCTAATGACTCTGTGCGTTACGAGCCTGCTGGTCGTGGGCATCATCATCACTTTAGGTGTCAAACCTGTGAGCAGGTGTTTGAATTGAGTGCAAAATGCCCAGTAGCTATCCTTGAGGGCGTTATTTTACCGGGGGGCTTTAAAGTGCAAGATCATGAACTAACGCTTTACGGGCTTTGTCCGAGTTGCCAATAGAAACCGCTCATCCTTGTTTCTAATAATGTCAAGTGTTACTTTAGCGCATGATTTTGAAATTTAATTATACTAAATTACTATTTATTCTTGTTTTGCTAAGCTCGAGCTTTTTGGTTTTAGCACAAGATTCGTTTGGCTATCTAGAGGGCCGCATTACATCTATTAATGACCGTGTGGCTACCGTTCGATTAGCTTCAGGTGAAGAAATTCTTGCTGATATGGGTATGGACTTA
>CAZWJZ010000225.1:0-7569 GCA_964634665.1 uncultured bacterium
AACCTTACTCTTAACATGGCAAGCCCTAAGAGCCCAACCCATTACCCAACCTGACAGCTTAACTATGGGCGTGTTCGCAGGCATAATAGCCATTAGTGGCATCTTGAGCCTGCTTAATCTCAGTCAAAACAAACAAGTCTTAAAGAGCCAAAGACCCCTGCTATGAGCACCCTCTTTTCGCTATCTAGCCTCGTAGTTATGCCCTTTTGGTTTCTAATGATTTTTCTACCAAACTGGCGCTACACAAACCGCATTCTTTCATCAACTTGGGTAGCAGCAGGCGCAGCCCTAATTTACGCCATATTAGTCATCCCTCAAATCCCAACCGTTCTACCTGCTGTTCTAAACCCTAACTTAGAGGGCATACTGAGCTTACTAAGCACAGCTTCAGGCACAACCATCGCATGGGTACATTTTCTTGCCTTTGACTTATTTGTCGGACGCTGGATTTACCTTGACGCTCGAGCTAGAGGTTTACACCCACTCATTACAGGAGCCATTCTCTTTTTCACACTCATGCTTGGGCCTTTAGGCTTTCTAGCATATTTAATAAGCCAACTATTCAAAAAACAAAACGTTCAAATCACAGTCATAAAACCAGAAAAGCAATAAAGGAGCCCAGAATGAAAAACCTGACCAGTATTCTAATTATGTTTCTTTCACTGGCCTTTGCCTCTATCAATGAAGCAACCCAAGCTATAAACGAAGGAAACTACCAAGCTGCCATAAGCCTACTAGAAACCCTAATAGAGACAGATACACATAATGCAAAAGCCCATTACACGCTAGCTACCACCAAAGGACTACTAGCCCAAACCCTCGTAGATGAAGAAGCCACCAAGCTCTACAGAGAAGCTGTAGAGCTCGCTCGAACGGCCGTTAGCTTAGCCCCAGATGATGCACAAAGCCATGTTGAACTAGGCATTGCTCTAGGTCGATTATCGCAACACATTGGCATACTCGAGTCCATCAATATTGGTACAGAAATGAAAGCAGTTGTTGATCGCGCACTCGAGCTTAACCCTAATCATTTTGAAGTTTATCATTTATTAGCTATTTGGCATTTAGAGGCTCCTTGGTTGTTTGGTGGGCGCTCTGAACTGGTTGTTCCTTATTTTGAGCAGTCTATTACTCTTAACCCAAATAACATTATGCTTTATGTTGATTTTGCCGAAAGCCTTGTTCGCCTTAATCAACTTGAGGCTGCTAAAGTGCAACTTGATAAAGCGCTTAGCATGACAGCAAAAACAGCACTAGATAAATTTGACTTAGCTCGAGCTGAGGCTTTGCAAAGCACACTACGGTAAATTTATGAAGACACTCATTATTTATGCTCACCCCTCTAAAGAAAGCTTGGGTGCAGCCCTCGCAGACGCTTACAAAAACAGCATTCAAGCATCAAGTCAGGTTAAAAGCTTGTATCTGGCTGATATGCAATTTGATCTTAATTTAGGTGCTAACTACGATAACCGAACTGAGCAAGCACTCGAGCCTGATATTGTAAAAGCGCAAAAGCTTATTGCTTGGGCTGATCATTTGGTCTTTGCTTACCCTATCTGGTGGGGGCTTATGCCTGCCTTAGTTAAAGGCTTTTTTGACCGTGTCTTTCTGCCTAATTTTGCGTTTAAATATGAAAAAGCTAAAACCTTTCCAGCGCAACTTCTTAAAGGCAAAACAGCTCGCCTACTGGTAACTGCTGATTCACCAAGCTTCTGGTACTCGCTGGTGGTAGGTCGCCCCAGTCATATTGCTATGAGACGCGCCATCTTGGGTTTTTGTGGCATAAAACCTACTCGAATCAAAACTTTTGGCCCTGTTAGAAGCTCGAGTCCTGAGCAGCGCAAAAAATGGCTTGAGCAAGCAGCACAAGCAGCTTTGACAGATGCGCGTTATACTCGAACTATCTCTAAAAGACTAAAGCCCGAGCATGGCTAATGTAACGCTGCATAAGCTTAACTTAGGCTTGTCAAATGCTTATCTCATTAAGGCAGATGGTTGCATTTTGGTTGATACTGGCGCGCCCAAAGAAGAAAAACGCATTTTAGAAGCAGTCGCGAAACACGGAGTAGCTAGCAAAGATATAAGCCTCATTTTGCATACGCATGTTCACTCTGATCATGTGGGTAGTAGCGTCGCGCTTAAGCAAACTATAGATGCGCCTTTGGCTTATCATCCAGCCGATGAAGCCCTTATGCAGCAAGGCAATAACGGCAAGCTTAAAGGCATTGGCTTACGAGGTGCCTTTTATGCAAAGCTGTTTAGCCACAAACCCTTTGAAGCTTTTTCAGCAGATTTAAAGTTGCAAGATGGCTTACGGTTAGATGATTACGGCTTGCCGGCAAGCGTACTACACACCCCAGGGCACACAGCAGGCTCAGTATCCCTAATGTTTGATTCAGGAGATGCCATTGTTGGCGATGTACTCATGGGCGGACATATGGGCGGTAATCTATTGCCGCAAAAACCAAACTATCAGTATTTTGCTGAAGAAAAAACACAACTTCATAGCAGCCTAAAAAAGCTAGCAGCACAGCCCATAAAAAGCTACTTCGTAGGTCACGGCGGACCCCTAGAAGCAGACAAAGTAAAGAAATGGCTCGAGTCTGTTTCATAACGCTACACATTCTTATCGCGGTAACTCAAAAAGTAGGCTCCAAAGAAACAAGAACGCATCTCTTTAGAGCACAATGACGAATAAAGCTCGAGTATTAGTTTTTCATAAGCTATTTCAGCTAAGTTTGTAAGCTTTTTTCGCCAAATCATAAGCAAGCTCTTTAGCCATAAGCGCAGCATCTTCTTCATCTATGGTGTGTTTCAGGCATTCACCAGCAAGCCAGTTGCAGCTAACTCTGCGCCATACATCATGCCTTGCGGGTATAGATGCAAATGCTCTCGTATCATCATTAAAACCAGCTAGGTTATAAATACCAGCAGTTTCAATAACCGTATCAAAATAACGCTCCATGCCTTTAACACTGTCAAAAAACCACCAAGGTGGCCCTAAACGCAAAGCCGGGTAATGCCCTGCCAAAGGCGCAAGCTCACGGCTATAGCCAGCTTCATCTAAGGTAAAAAGAATTAACCTAAAGGCATCATGGTTACCATAGGCACTCAGTAACGGCACAAGCCCCGTGGTCCACTGCGTAGCAATAGGAATATCCGCACCTTTATCAAGCCCAAAACGCTCAAATACCTGACTATTATGATTACGATAACTACCCACATGAAGCTGCATAACCAAGCCATCCTCAGTGCTCATGCGCGCCATCTCTTGCAGCATATGCGCCGTAAAACGTTCAGCATCTTGCGTGTCAAGCTTAGCCTTTAAAGCCCTAGCAAAAATAGCTTCGGCCTCGCCCTTCTCTAAAGCTCGAGTATCTGCAATAAGGCTCGCATGATCTGTTGCTGTTGCGCCCATCTCTTTAAAAAATTGCCTACGAGACTCGAGTGCGCTTATAAACTGATCGTAGGATGTAATGCTTGTACCACTTAGGTCAGCTAGGGTAGCAAGATTTGCTTGCCAGTTTTTTGTATTTAGATTTACAAGCGCGTCAGGGCGAAAGGTTGGGCGTATTTGTGTCCAGCCTTCAGCATGTAAAGATTTATGCTCAGCAAGTGAATCTGTAGCAGCATCTGTGGTGCAAAGCAGCTCAATATTAAAGCGCTTAAATAAGGCTCTAGGGCGAAACTCATCTTTCGCAAGAGAAGACTCGAGTTCGTCATAAATTTTGTCTGCTGTAGCGGTTGTTAGTTTTTCATTGATACCAAAGACGGTTGCAAGTTCATCGTTAAGCCAAAGCCCTGTTGGGGTTCCTTGAAACAAATAAAAATGTTCTGCAAAGCGTCGCCATATTTTTCTTGAGTCTGTTTCAATAGCACTACCATCTTGACTAGGTACACCCAAGTCTTCTAGTTTGACGCCCTGACTATAAAGCATTCTAAAAATGTAGTGATCAGGAATGACAAAAAGTTCTGCAGGGTTACCAAACTGCGCATTAGCATCTGAAAGTAAGCTGGGTACCACATGACCATGAGGGCAAACAAGCGGTAAATCTTTAACCTGATTATAAAATTGACGCGCTAACTGCCGTTGCTCTGGCAAAGGAGAGAATAATCGATCTGGATGAATCATTTGGCTCCTAATCTTATGAGGTTTATCCTAATTAAAAAAGGCTTACCCCAAATATAGTGAACTTACAAAACACACGCTACTCGTTTAACTCGAGTGTCACAAACTGCCTAGCAAAAGCGTAATAGCAGGCAATTTAGCGTTTTGCAAACGCACTTTAGATTGACTTAGTTTACATGATAACAGATTTCATATAGGATATATCTTATGAAAAAATACGCAATAGTTGGGACAGGCAGTCGGTCAGGCATGTTTATTAAAGCCATTACCCAAACCTTTAAAGAGCACGCCGAACTGGTAGCTTTTTGCGATCTTAGTCAAGTTCGTATGGATTGGCATAACAAACAACTGACAGCAAATGGGCACAGTGAAGTAGCCACCTACAAAGCTAGTGATTTTGATAAAATGATTAGCGAAGTCAAACCAGACACGGTCATTGTCACCACCATGGACGCAACCCACCACAACTATATTATTCGAGCTATGGAGCTAGGCTGCGACGCCATCAGCGAAAAACCCATGACAACAGATGAAGGCAAAGCAAAAGAAATCTTTGAAGCTATTGAACGCACAGGCAAATCTCTGCGCGTAACCTTCAACTACCGCTACGCACCTGCCTACACCAAGGTGCGTGAAGTCATAATGAGTGGCGATATTGGCAGACCCTTAAGCGTTAACTTCATGTGGCTCTTAGATACAAGCCACGGCGCAGATTACTTTCGTCGCTGGCACCGCCAAAAAGAAAACTCAGGCGGACTTTTTGTACACAAAGCAACCCATCACTTTGACCTTATCAACTGGTGGATTGACTCTTACCCCAAAGAAGTCTTCGCTATGGGTGACCTAATGTTTTATGGTAAAGAAAATGCTGAAACCAGAGGCGAGAGCTACAGTTACAAACGCTACACAGGCGAAGAAGAAGCTAGCCAAGACCCCTTTGCGTTATTTCTAAACAACAACGCAGCCATGACAGGTTTATACCTTGAAGCCGAAGAAGAAACAGGCTACTTAAGAGACCAAAATGTCTTTGGTGAACCCATAAATATAGAAGATGTCATGAACGTAACAGCAAGATACCAAAATGGCGTTCTGCTCTCTTACAACCTCTTAGCCTTTTGCCCTTGGGAAGGCATGAAAGTTGCCATAACAGGCGACAAAGGCCGCGTTGAACTAGAAGTCATTGAATCTGTAGAACACCTAAAAGACGATAAAGAACACGACGTAACCGCTAGCAAAGGTAGCTTCAAACAAAGCACCCTAACAGTCTTCCCTATGTTCAAACCACCCTACGATGTTGAAATACCTATAGGTGAAGGCGGTCATGGTGGTGCTGACCCAGTCATGCTCGAGCAAATTTTTCACCCAACCCCACCTGAAGATAAATTTAAGCGCGCTGCCTCTCATGTAGATGGTGCGGCCTCAATCATGTTGGGCATTGCAGCTAACCAGTCTTTAAAAAGCAAACAACTCATTATTGTTGATGACTTATTTAAACTCTAAGCGCCCAAACAAAAAAGTAGTAACACAGCTTTACCTAGCCTCTTAGTTTTGCAGAACTTTCTCTTTCCCAAATCCAGCAGTGAGTTACTGCTGGATTACTTTTTTTAAAAGCATTCGATACTTACTCTAATAATTAATATGACCCAAAATGCATTTTTAAAACCTCTTAAAGCTAAGAAAACACCTTAGTTTGGTTTTTGAATCTCCCCTATACTCTACCCCTAAGCCTTAGCACTAAAGACGAGCTAAGCTAGCTTTATGACTCATCTAAGCTGTAAAAAATAGCTTGACACACACAAGCTTAAACAAGTATCATTCCCTTTGCCGCTTGAACTTATAGCACTATGCTAAGGTTCAAAGAGCGACCCTCTTGCCGAGATGGCGGAATTGGTAGACGCGCTACCTTGAGGGGGTAGTGCCCTTACGGGCGTGTGGGTTCAAGTCCCATTCTCGGCACCAAAAATCCCTTGTGTGACAGCAAAACTCTCTCTCTAAGAAGTTTAGTCTAACACAGGGGAATTCTTATTTTTACCCTAAACAGATTATCTTTATGACAAAAGGGAACTCGAGTTCTTCTTAATACCGCTAGTCACGGTAAATACTTATTTAACTAGTTTAGCTCGCACTTTCAAAATGCGTAAAAAAATGATACATAGATGTCATGTCTTTTTTGCCTCGATTACAACTTGCGCTTGACTTGCCTATTGCTGATAGTTTTGCTGTGCTAGAGGCGGTTCATGCCTATATTGATATCATTGAAGTGGGTACGCCTCTTATTTACCATGAAGGCATGAGCGTTGTTCGCAGTTTGCGGGCAGCGTATCCTGAGCATCAGATTGTTGCTGATTTGAAAATTATGGATGCTGGTGCTTTAGAAGCTGCTATTGCTTTTGATGCTGGGGCTGATGTTGTGACGGTCTTAGCGCTTGCTGCTGACAAAACCATTCAGGCTGCTGTTACGAGTGCTAACGCAAAGGCAAAAAGCATTATGGTGGATATGATTCAGGTGCCTAATATAGTTGAGCGAGCTGAGAGTTTAGTTAGCTTGGGGGTAGATCATTTATGTGTGCATACGGCTTATGATTTACAAGCTGTGGTTGCGACACCTTATGAAGCTTTGCAGGTATTGCGTGAAGCCTTTAGAGATAGCAAATTAGCTATTGCGGGTGGTGTGAATTTAAAGAATTTAGCTACCATTCTTCCTTTTAAGCCTAATACCATTATTGTGGGTGGTGCTATTTGTAATGCCAAAAATCCTGCTGAGGTAGCTAAAGCGATGCACGAAAAAATTAGGAAGAGCGTATGACGTATAAAGAAACTGTTACTAAGACATTAGAAGAATTTAAAGCTACTCTGCTAAGCGTTAAAGAAGCAGATATTAATGATTTTTTAAGCTTAGTGCAATCTGCAAATCGTATTTTTCTTGCAGGTAGAGGGCGTTCTGGTTTGCAGATGAGTGGGTTTGGCATGAGGCTTATGCATATGGGCTTTCAGGTTCATGTGGTAGGTGACGTAACAACCCCTTCTATTCAGCAGGGTGATTTACTTATTTTGGGTTCAGGTTCAGGTAGAACAGCTTCACTTATTAGCTTTGCTGAAAAAGCTAAAGCACAAAATGCCATGATTGCTTTGTTTACCATTGCAGCTTCATCACCCTTGCATGATAAGGCAGATATTAGCTTTTGCCTGCCTGCATCTACACCTAAATTAGACGCTAATCCTAACCCAAAATCACTATTACCTATGGGCTCACTATTTGAATTTTCAATGGGCATTTTGTGTGAACTCATAGTGCTAAACCTCATGGCTCTAATGAACGCCACTGAAGAGCACATGTTTACACGCCACGCAAACATGGAGTAATAAAAAAATAGGAGAAGCTCGAGTGTAAACTGTAAGCATGTCAGCTTATTTTTCTTGTGATTCAGCTTATCTTTTTT
>CAZWJZ010000226.1:0-7499 GCA_964634665.1 uncultured bacterium
CCCAAATAGTGTTGAATAGAGGCTTTAGACAAATAGTAAATTGGTAATGCTGTCTGACCAATTGTATGCAGGCTTGCACAACTTGTCAAGCATTCTGTGAGTTTCATGAATGCGTTTCAAATCATTTTTTTAACCGCAGCAGCTAAGGCAGCTAAATCCTCTTGACTTGTGTAAGCTTGAACAGAAATGCGAACAAAGGGTTTAGCGTTATATTGCGTTAAAGGAATTTCAATGTTATGCGTATCATAAAGCTCATTTTTAAAAGCGTCTAAATCATCAATATCAGGTAAAGCTGCAACTGCAAGCTGAACATACAAATCACTATTTGTCGGGTAAATAGTAGGTAAACCCGTTAAGGACTCCATAGCTTCAAGTGTTTCTTGTAAAAGCTTATGACAATCTTGCCGAACGCTTGCCCAATCATGCTCTTCTTGAAACTTAATAGCTGCGGGCACGCTCAGGTAAGCCGCAGGATCATTGGTACCCAACCAATCATAATAATCAAGATAATTAGAGCCTGCGCTAAACTTACTTTCTCTGCTATAACCCCAACTCAAAATAAGAGGCTCAATAAGGTCTTGCTTATCTTTTTTAGTATACAAAAAGCCAGCACCTTTAGGGCTACAAAGCCACTTATGGCAGTTACCCGTGTAAAAATCAGCATCAATAGCGCTTAAGTCAAGCTCGAGTTGCCCTGGCGCATGAGCGCCATCAATCACGGTCATTATGCCAGCCTCACGTGCCTTTTTGCAGATAGCTGCTATCGGTAAGGTAAGCGCAGTGGGTGAGGTGATATGACTCAGATAAATAACTTTTGTCTTTTCAGTTACACCCTGCCAAAAAGCGTCAAGAATCTCTTGTGATGAAGAAACAGGCAAAGGAATAGCTTGCTGTTTATAGCTAAAGCCTTTTTGCTGAGCTAAGTAATTCCAAGTATTATTACAAGCACCATATTCTTGATCGCAAGTTAAGACCTCATCACCCTCCTTTAAATTTAAGGAGCGCGCTACGACATTCACACCAAAGGTTGCGTTAGGCACAAAAATAAGATCATCCCCCGAAACCTTTAGATACTCACCCAAGGCAGCTCGAGCTTCTTTAAGATAGCCTGCTACTTCACGCCCTAAAAACTTAACAGGTTGGAGCTCGAGTTGCCTTTGCCAATCTTGATACACCTTGAATACGGGTTTTGGTGTGGCACCAAAGGAACCATGATTCAGAAAAATAATGTCAGGGTCAAGTAAAAATAAGTCTTTAAATCTGTTCATGCCTATACTCCTTTAAAACTAAAAAAATGTCTGTTTAAGCTAAGGGTGGATGCTCTAAAAAACCATTCTTTCTTGCTCTTGTAGGTCTAAAGTCATAAGACTCGAGTCCTAAGGCATTTAGGGTTGCTAATTCTAATAGAGAATGGTCGTTTTTGTTAGCACGATTTAAATTTAGGGGTTCTTTAAGAATGATAGGCGGATTGGTTATGAAACGCACCTTGCCTGAGTGATTGGGTGATGAAGCGTGCAGCATAAAGGGATGCATGATGATGACATCACCAACTTCGCCAGTAACTTCAACAAAATCATTACACTGAGAAATTAAACTCTGAAAATCAAAATTTTCAGGGTCAATACCTTCAGGATGCTCAGCAAAGAACTTAGCCATAATTTTTAGTGAATCAGGAGCAATAAACGTACCACCACCCTGATGCTGAATATCTGACCAAATGACAATGACAAGTAAAGCTTGCTCCCAGCTATCTAAGAAATGCCGAAAAAAAGAACCATCTTTGTGCCAGCCTTTATGTTTTGCAGAGGGCGGTTGCCAAGGCTGATCTGCACCCATACGAAAATTCACCACAAAGGAATCCGACCACTTAGCAGGCTCAATTTTGGTGAAATGCTTAGACTCTATATAGCGTGTGCTGGTATCAATTTTTTCTTCACCCCCCACAACATCACAAAGCGCCCCCCAAGCTTTAGGTGCCAGTTCACTAACAGGCATCAAATTATGATGATCTAACCAAACAATGGGCTTTTCCCAAGTACTTGCATCATTAGCGTCATAACCCAAACGATCAAAAGCTTGCTGTGTCCAAGATTCAGCAATATCAGGCTCAAAACAACCCTTAAGCCTAACATAGCCCTTCTCAATAAACTCCTGAGCTTGCTCTGTTGTTAGTGTCATCAAGTTATCTAGCACGCCTAAACCTCCAGAAATTTTACGTTAAGCACTACTTAAGCACTAAAAAGACAAAAAAAGCAAGACTCGAGTGCTTTTTGAGTGATGAAGCACCTGAGGTTTCTTTGCGGGTCACTGGAACAAAGAGTTTAAGTATCTCCAGGGTGAATTTGCCTATAGGCAAATTCACCCGAGCAGAGCGAGTACGGATAGACCAATGCAGTATTTTGCAAACCTTTTATGGAGTAACTTAAAAAGAGAGTGTCAGCTTTTTGTCATAGTTGTTTCTTTAGACTTGAAACTATAGATGCGTAGCATCATGGTTTTTAACATCATGATGATGGATTTTTATGGAGTTTTTATGTCATTGACAAAGTTGAGGCTGTGTTTTGCCGTTTTGAGTTTATTGTTTTTGGTTGCGTGTCAATTTGGAACTGAGCCTGTTATAGATATAAGACCAAATGATCCTCTACCAAAAGCTTCAAGTCTTGATCCTGAAGAGGGTATGAGTGTGCCTGCTTTACAAGAAGTTGTTGTGCTTTATGATGACCAGCTTCAGTCTAGCTTTGTGAGTGCCGGAGAGTTAAGAACGCAAGCTTACAACGAAGTTGACGGAGCAAGAGTCAACGCACAAATAATTGCTAATCTGGTTGGTGGTACAAAGGGTTTTCGAGGTAGCATAAGACCGGTATCTGAGTATCAAGCTGGGGATGCGTTTAGAACAGCCAGAATGTTTTACCTTGGTAGCACTTACGGTCATCCTATTCCAGAAAGCTTAATTGATGACATGTTAGCAGGCGCTAATATAACCTGGCTTGGCTATAACATTTGGCAAGCAGATAATAGAGACTTAAAAGACAAGTTAGGCTTAGAGTATCTCGGAATAGAAGGTGCTTATAGCCAAGAGGCAGCCGCACAAAGTTTTTACTTAATTGATTACAATAATTACACCTTCAACAAAGAAATACAATCCATGGATACGGTTTTGGTCAAAGCAAAGCAAGATTCAGATGTTAAAGCTTGGGCTAGAAAACCCTCAGGTCAAAAAACCCCTTATGCCTTTAATCACAATAATTTTTGGTACTTAGCTGATGTACCTACCGCGTGGGTGCATGAACGCGACCGCTACCTAGTCTTTGCTGACCTTATACCCAAAATGTTAGGGGTTGAGTTGAGCTGCGAACCAAGAGCAATCATAAGAATAGAAGATGTAAAACCCTCTGACGCAGCAGAAGATTTAAACAGAATATTTGCGGTATTTGAAGAGCTAGGTATAGCTTTTGGTATAGCTACTGTGCCTATTTGGCGCGACGAAGCTAATGACAAAACCGTTACTTGGCAAGATAACCGTGAAGCACTCGAGTCTATTCTTGAAGCGCAAGCGAAGCAAGCTGAGGTGTTTCAGCATGGCTATAGTCACACTTATGATGGCATGATGAACCCAACAGGTTTGAGTGGTGCTGATTGGGAATTTTGGGATATTAATACAAATAAAGCCATTCCGGGTTTTACAGCTGAAGAAGCAGTTGAGCGGGTTAGCAAAGGTAAAGCTATTCTCGATGATATTGGCTTAAACCCAATTGGTTGGGTGACACCTCATTACGCGGCAGACCCAAGCTTTTACCCTGCTTTTAAAGATATTTACTGGCGTCATTTTGAAAGAAGATTTGTTGGCTCTGGTGATATTGTGCTAGGGCAGCTTTACCCTTACCCAGCGCGAGATAACAATAAAAGAACCCTGATATTGCCAGAAAATGCGCTTTTTATATCTGCAACGAACACGCTAGATAATATTTTGGAGACAGCTCGAGCCAATAAAGCTTTAAGTTGCCCGTGGTTAGGCATGTTTGTACATCCTTACCTTATGAACCCCGAGTTTATTGCTGCGGGTGGTGAGGGCGCCATGACAGCTGAGAGTTTTAAGGCTTTTATTACTGACTTGCAGGCAATGGGTTACAGCTTTCAGAAGCTCTCTGAAGTAGATGTCAATGATACTAACGACAACACCAGCTTGGTACCTGAAAAGATAGGCTTTAGTAGTGCGCTAGTATCTAAATCAACGGGCTTATGTATGGATACTTGGTCTAACCCAGCCTTCTTATGGGACTGTCAAGGCTGGACGAATCAAACCTATACCTTTGTGCCTAGCGCTTTAGAAGAACAGTTCGTCATTAAAAATCTTTACTCAGGTGATTGCTTGCGTTCAGCTGCAGATAGGTCTGCTGAAGCAGTTATAATTACAGATGCCTGCAATGACGAACTTGGGCAAGTGTTTGAATTAAAAGCAGTAAATGACGCCTATCAGATTAAAGCCTACCCGAGTGGTCTTTGCATAGCAGAAGCAAATGCAGAAACACTCGAGCTTGCTCTGTGTGATGCGTCTGAGCAGCAATTATGGGAGCTGCCTGCTAGGTACTAAAACCCAAGCTTAGGTTAGTCTTAATAAGCTATGAACGGTACATGAAGCACCGCTTAACCACTCTCAGCTGTGCTAGGTTAAAACTAATACTATGCGAACCTTTACAGTTTTTTTACTTTTACTTATTTTAGTAGGCTGCGGTCAAACCAGCAGCCCACTTACAGCTAACTTTAGCATTGAACAAAGCGATAAGCTCACGGTTAAGCTTGACGCTAGTAGCTCGAGTGCCGCTCTTTTGTATAGCTGGGATTTTGGTGATGGCGGTCAGGCTGAGGGGGAACAGGTTGAGCATAGCTTTGCTGATTATGGCTCTTACCCTATTAAACTAACGCTGACCAATGCAGCGGGTGATTCAGAAAGCATTACCAAAGAGTTTACGCTTATTAAACGTACAGAAATTGAGGCCTTTTCTCAAAAAGAAGTTGACTCACAAGCAGAAACGGCTTTTATAATTGATAATACGGGCAGTACAGCTTTAACTTGGGAATTGCTTATTAGTAATGATGTCACTAATCCGCAGTCAGGGGATTGGTTTACGTTAAGCCCTACCTCAGGCAAGCTTGCTGCTAACGAACAAGCCACCATTACGCTTGTGCTTAAAACTAATCTTAAAGCAGGTACCTACGGCGCAACGCTAGTTCTAAAATATGCAGGCGGACAGCAGCGCTTTTCAGTTGCTGCCGTGGTCAATGGTCAAGCAGCACCTAAAACGGGCTTTGCTTTAAGCACTGACTATGCTATCGAACCTGCCCTCACGCTGCTACCTAATCAGGGCGGCATTGTGGATATTGCCATTCAACGCTTTGAAGGCTTTAACGAAGCGGTAAGCTTAAGTTTAGTTGGTGCAGCCAACGGCTTCAAAGCGCAATTTGAACCAAGCACCGTAACAGCTAACAGTTCTATACTAACTTTAGAAGCAGATGCAAGCATAGTGCCAGACAGTTACAGCCTTACGTTAAAAGGCGAAAGCCCCTCAGGTAAAACAGCAAGCACAACCATTCTTGTAAACGTTATAAACCCAAACTCGAGTGCAAGCTTTACGGCTAGCCTAAACCCGCCTAGTGTAAGTCTAAATGCTGGTGCAAAAACGACATTAAGCTTAAGCCTAAAACGAACTTCAAGCTTCACGGCAGCGGTACAAATAACCGAAAGTAGCGACCTGCAAGGTCTACAGGTGACGTACTCAGAAAACCCCGTGCAGCAAGCTAGCGATATTAGCTTAAACATTCCAGCTAACGCAGCGGCAGGTACTTACCTTGTTAACTTCTGGGCACAATCCACCGAAGGGCCACAATCAAGCAGTGTAAATCTTAGCCTCACCATAAAAGCAAAAGATACAGGTAGTGCGCGAGTAAGAGGTAGCGTGCAGACAGATAATAGTCTTATTTCTATTTCAGACACAAGAAATTTAAACTCGAGCTTGTTTACTGCAACAACACTTGAAAAGAAGGCCTATGTTGACGGTCAAATCCTTGTTAAATTTAAGCCAACGGTTTATCAGGGTTTGAGTTTGCAAAATCTAAGCAAAGATGAACAAAAAGAAAGCATACTCGAGTCTTTACAGCTTGTCTCGCAAGGCTTAACTTTTCAGTCTGTGCAGTCTTTAGGTGCTCTTGAATTGCTTAGCTTTGACTCTGAAAATGATGTACTTGAGCTTGCGCAAGAACTCGCTCAAGACCCCAGTGTTGCTTACGCTGAACCTAATTACTATCTCTATACGCAAGGCATTCCAAATGACAGCCTTATTGAACAACAGTGGCACTCAGCAGCAGCTGGTTTACCAGTCGCATGGGCACAAGAGAACGGCTCGAGTCATGAAGTTATAGTGGCAGTGATTGATTCTGGTTTTGATTTAAGTCATCCTGATTTATCAGCTAAATTTGTTCAGGGTTACGATTTTTGTGGCAGCACTAATTGCGCTGCTGCCAATGGTGACGCTGACGCAGGTAACGGCAATCCTTCTAATAATCATGGCACGCATGTGGCAGGCATTGTTGCGGCTACAGGCAACAATAACCAAGGTGTTGCTGGGGTTGCGTATGGCACAAAAGTAAAAGTACTACCCATTAAGATTTTTGATGATTTTGGTGAAGGCGCAACGATTGCTAACTTTATTGATGCTATTCACTGGGCGGTGGGTATTCCTATTGAGGGTGTTCCTGATAATCAGAACCCAGCAAGCATTATTAACATGAGTTTAGGTGCTTACTTTAATAGCGTTTCTGTGCAAGATGTCATTAACGAAGCTAGGAATGCTGGTGCATTGTTACTAGCTGCCACAGGTAATGATGGGGTTAATAGAGTAATGAGCCCAGCCGCTGCTAATAATGTACTTGGGGTTGGTTCTATAGGCACAGCTTTTACGCGCTCATGCTTTTCAAACTACGGTTCAGACCCGAATAATGGTGTTGGCACTGTCGATCTTTTAGCGCCAGGTGGTAACGGTAGAGGCTGCGCTAGTGAAAGCATTTTGAGTACCTTCCCGAATGGTAATTATGGCCAACTTGCAGGTACGTCTATGGCCACGCCCGTAGCTGCAGGCATAGCAGCACTCATTTTAAGCCAAACACCTACGTTAACGGTTGAGCAACTCGAGCAGCGCATTTTAGCCAGTACCTACTATGATGCTAGCTACATGAACAAAAGTGAGTACGGTGCGGGTATCTTACGTGCTGATCTTGCCTTGGGTTTACCGGGTCCCGGTAGCAGCGTCACTGTAACTGCAAGTGGCACAAGTGATTCAGCTTTAGATACCGTCACGCTTGATTTGTTTGGTGGCTCTGACAGCTTTGAACTCGCCGACTTGGTTGCAGATAGATACCTTGTAGAAGCCACTGCTGCAGGCAGCCGCTTTCAACTTAAAGCAACAGCTAGTGTTAATTTGACCGAAGGTGAGACCGAAACAAGA